>JAADIJ010000133.1 GCA_013151335.1 Alphaproteobacteria bacterium
TGGCGAAGTCATCGGCGTGAACACAGCTATTCTGTCGCCAAATGGTGGCGGCTCGATCGGCATTGGTTTTTCCATGTCCTCGGCCGTGGTTTCCAAAGTGGTTGCCCAGCTTCAGAAATTCGGCGAGACCCGTCGGGGTTGGCTTGGCGTGCGCATTCAGGACGTCTCCCCTGACGTGGCCGATGCGCTTAGCCTCGCGGATGCGGCTGGTGCCATGGTTACCAATGTGCCAGACGGGCCGGCCAAGATCGCCGGTATCAAGCAAGGCGATGTGATCGTGACCTTTGACGGCAAACATGTGACCGACACGCGCGAGCTTGTGCGCATGGTTGGCAACACCGCCGTTGGCAAAACCGTTGATGTGATCGTCTATCGCGATGGCAAAAACCAGACTGTCAAGGTGGTCTTGACCCGACGCGAAACTGCCGAAGCCGCGCAGATCGTACCGGCCAAAGCCTCGCCGGTCCTGCCCAAGCCCAAGAAGTTGCTCGGTCTTGATCTGCAAGGCCTCAGCGCGGATTTGCGCGCCCAGCTTGGTCTTGGCGACAAGATCAGCGGCATCGTGGTCATGAACGTGGAAGAAAGCAGCAATGCGTTCGAAAAAGGTCTGCGTGCGGGTGATATCATCACCGAGGCCGGCCAGAACAAGGTCGCCAGCGTGGCCGAGCTTGAAAAGCGGGTGACACAGGCGCGTGACGCGGGCCGCAAGTCGCTGCTGCTGTTGATCCGCCGCGATGGCGAGCCTCGGTTTGTCGCCCTGACATTGGGCAGCTAAACCACAGGGCATAAGGATTGAAAAAGACAAAGGGCGTCCAGATCGGGCGCCCTTTTTGTGTCACGCGGGAGGCCCGCGCGCATATTCTTGTTTGCGCCGCTAGCGCGCTTATCCGCCCTCTCGCGGCACTGCAACCAACCCGAGTTTTCGCGCCGCAACCAGCGAGAGCTTGCCGCTGTCAAACCCTTGTGGTCGCTGAAACCTGCGCACCGCTTTTCGCGTCGCCTGGCTCATCTCGCCAGAAATGGAGCCTTTATAGAGGCCGCGTACCTTCAGCGCTCGCTGCAAAGAGGCAACATAAGCCCCGACTTTTTGGTTGTTGCATGGCACCTTGAACCAGATATCGGCGCGGTCCCGCACGGTTCTATTCACCGTTTCCGTGCGATAAATCGCAGGCTTGATCAGGTTGCCATCGGTGGCGTAAACGGCGGCACTTTCCGGCGTCTGCTCGGTCACTGTCTCAAAAATCGCGGGCGATATTTCTTTGCCATAACAAAACCCCGGCTCGGCATTCACCGGACCGACCGGATCAATATCGCTCTCGCTGGCGGAGGTGTCAAAAATGCCCGAAAGCTGTAATTGCATGCAGCCCGACAGCACAAAAACCGCCCCCGTGAGGCTGAGTATTGCTCGGATTTTCATGTTTTCGCCCCGATATTTTCCTGCCCGACTTTGCACGCAAACCATCTTCACCGGGATCGCCCGAGCCTGTGGCCTTAGCATTTGCATCTCAGGTCTAGCGCGAACCGCGCAATGAGGAAAGAAAATTCCGTCTCAGCCCTGCGTCTGCATCTGCCAACCCATCGCGCCGCTGAGCTTTTTTAGCGCCTTGCGATAGCTGCGATTGTCCACATAGCCCACATGCCGATCGGTCCCCTGCATCTTGAGACCGCCGGTTACATCAAAGGTGGTTTCGCGCAGCAGAGTGCGCAGTTTCTCGTAAGTTTCAGGGGCGTTGATCTCGGCGTCAATGGCGTGCGCAATCACTGCGCTCATCAGGTTGAACAGGCTGAAGCTTGAGCCGTTACTCTCAATAAAACTTAGTAAAAACAGGTTGTTAACCTCAGGAAATATCGATAGCGGAGGGGCCAGCCGGCCACGATTCCACGGCAGAAGAGCTGGGTCGATATAGGGGATTTCCCACTCAAACCCGGTGGCACAAATGACGTGGTCAAACGCCTCGCGCCCACCGCCCACAAACAGCACATCAGCCCCGTCAAACCCGACGATATCGCCCAGAATTTCAATGTCGCCATGGCGCAGATGATGCACGAACAGATCACTCAGCAGCGGGTGGGTCTCCATCAACCGGTGATCTGGCTTGGGCATACCAAATTTGCCCAAATCCCCGATCAAAAACCGCAACAATCCCTGAAAAATCCGCTGGCGCAGCCATCGCGGCAATGGTGGGCCAGTATTGGCAAATACATCGGCGGGTTTGCCCAGAATATGCTTGGGGATGACGTGATACCCCCGGCGCAAAGATACGGCCGTTCGCCGCGCTACATGACTGATATCACAGGAAATATCAGCGCCGGAGTTGCCGAGTCCAACCACCAGAACCCGTTGATCTGCAAACTCGGCTTCGTTGCTAAAACCTACCGCATGGCTGATGGTGCCGCTAAAGCTCCCCGGCCAGCTCGGCAGGTTCGGCTTCCAGTTGGAACCATTGGCCGCGATCAGCCAGCGAAACCGTTCGATCTTGCCATTCACCTCGATATCCCAACCGGTTTGGTGCGGCTCGGCGTGCGTAACCTGGCTGTTGAACCGTGTCTGTTCGGTGAGGTTGAACTTGGTCGCAAAGCTTTGAATATAGTCTAAAACCAGCGCTGCCGACGGGTAATCCGCCCAGCCCTCGGGCATAGGAAATCCATCAAATCCAGTCATGCTGCGCGACGAGATCAGGTGGGCGCTGTCATAAACCGGCGAGGCCGGATCGTCGCGGTTCCACAGACCGCCAAACTGAGCATTGCGCTCAAAAATGGTGAACTCGATGCCCAGCTTTTGCAAAGCCCGCGCCTGCGCAAGCCCGGCAGGACCGCCGCCAATGATCGCAGCGCGATTGTCGGCTGGCGTCACCAATGACCGACGCTTGGCATGCTGGCCCAAGGCTCCACCGCTGCCACCGCGCCGCCCTTTTGCAAAAGCTCAATCGAGATGTTGTCCGGCGAGCGCACAAACGCCATCCGCCCGTCGCGCGGCGGGCGATTAATCACCACGCCATTATCCTGCAAGTGCTGGCAAAGTGCTGCAATATCATCGACCTCATAGGCCAGATGGCCAAAATGCCGCCCGTCAGACGGCAAACCCTCGTCGCCATCCCAATTATAAGTCAGCTCAAGCGAAACCTCATGCTGGTCTGGGCAAGCCAGAAAGATCAGCGAGAACCGGCCCGCCTCGTCCTCGATCCGCCGGATTTCTTCTAAGCCCAGAAGCTCCACATAAAACCGCAACGAGGCCGCAAGGTCTTTGACCCGAACCATAGTGTGTAAAAATCTCATCGACATTGCGCGCGCTCCTGTTGGCGGTTTGGCTGGGTTCAGCTTTTCAGAACTTTGCCCAAAGCTCAACGATCATTTTTCCGGATTGAGAGGTTGAATTTTTTCAAATATATCATACCTTTTTGAGGCATTCATTTTTGATCAAGAGGGCGAACACATGCAACCGACATTTTTCATCCCCCATGGCGGTGGCCCGTGTTTCTTTATGGACTGGATCCCGCCCGATACGTGGAACCATATGAGGGTTTTTTTGTCCGGCCTTATCGCTAATCTTGACGAGAAACCGCGCGAAATCCTTTTGATAACAGCCCATTGGGAGACGCCTGATATTACGCTCTCTACCAATCTTGCACCGAATCTATTGTTTGATTACTATAACTTCCCTCCCCATACCTATGAATTAACGTGGCCCGCGCCGGGCGCGCCAAAGCTAGCTGAACGGGCCGCGGAACTTTTGATCAAATCCGGTATCGAGACCAAATTTGATCAAACGCGTGGCTTTGATCACGGGGTATTTGTGCCGATGAAGCTGGCTTTGCCGGAGGCGGATATTCCGCTCGCCATGATGTCGCTTCGCCAATATCTCGATCCAGCCCATCACCTTGCCGCTGGCGCGGCGCTGGCCCCGTTGCGCGCCGAGGGGGTCTTGATCATCGGCTCTGGTCTTAGCTATCACAATCTCGCCGCATTCTCTGCGGATGTGGAAAACCCCGAGGCCGACAAGTTTGACGCATGGTTGACTACCACCATCGAAGGTCCGACCGATGATCGCGCCAAGGCTCTCGCCGCATGGGCCGCAGCTCCCGGCGCGCGCGCCTCCCATCCGCGCGAAGACCACCTCGCACCGATTTTCGTAGCCGCCGGGGCAGCCCAAACTGATCCGGGCCAGCGGGTCTACCACGAAATCCTGATGGGAAACGCGGTGTCGGCTTACCGTTTTGGCTGAGGTGCTGGCGCCGTGTCCTCAAGCATCGACACCTGGGCTGTCACCTGGCGCAGCAACTTCAACTTGATCCGTTTGGCGTAATCCTCAAACCCGTTTGCGGTCACCACAAAGGCGCTCGCCTCCGCGATCACGTTCTCCCAGTAATAGCCGGTCAGATCCTCGTCCGACCCCTCAATCGCCAAGCCGTTAACCGTGAAACTGTCCGCCCGAAACTGCTGGCGCAAGCTCGCGGGTTCCACCCCTTCATTAGGAAAACCATCGCCCGACACATCTATCGCCAGCGCCAGCGAAATTGCGCAGCCAAATGCGGGCGAGGACAGCGCCAGCAACCCCGCTGCCAAAAGAATTCCCCGCCATCGCGACCCTTTATCTTGCGGTTCGCCCCTACATTGCTGCAATATATGGGTCGTACGAATCTGCCACATGAAAGAGCGTGATATGCCCCTGACCCCGGAACAACAGTCAAAAATTGACCAGGCCCGCGCAACAAAACGTGAGACTTTGCGCGCGACCGTGCCCGGAATGGAGGCCCATCTTTACCGCGCTCACCCCGTTTTGGACCACGGTTTCGTGCGTGTGGTTGACTATATGGGCGACGATGCCGCGATCACACAGGCAGCAAGGGTGTCTTACGGCAAAGGCACCAAAAAGGTCACCAATGATGAGGGGTTGATCCGCTATCTCATGCGCCACTGGCATTCCACTCCGTTCGAGATGTGCGAGATCAAACTCCACGTCAAGCTGCCGGTTTTCGTCGCCCGCCAATGGATTCGCCATCGCACCGCCAATGTGAACGAATATTCGGCCCGTTACTCAATCTTGGACCGCGAGTTTTACATCCCTGCACCCGATGCTCTGGCCGCGCAATCTGACGTTAACAATCAGGGTCGGGGTGCAGTTTTAGAAGGGGCCGAGGCCCAACGCGTGCTTGATATTCTGCGCGACGACAGCGGTCGTGCTTACGATCATTATCAGGATATGCTCAGCCAGGACGGGCAGGCGGGCCTCGCACGAGAACTGGCGCGCATGAACCTTCCGGCCAATATTTACACCCAGTGGTACTGGAAGGTAGATCTGCATAATCTGTTTCATTTCCTGAGGTTGCGCGCCGATGCTCATGCACAATACGAGATCAGGGTCTATGCTGATATCATTTGTAAAATCACCGCCGACTGGGTGCCGCTGGCTTACGCTGCGTTTGAGGATTACCGCCTTGGTGGCGTGCAACTGTCGTCAAAAGCGATGGAATGTTTGCGTCGAATGCTTGGCGGCGAGCAGGTAACCCAAGAGACCAGCGGAATGAGCGCCGGCGAGTGGCGCGAGTTTGAAGCGGTCATCACGAACCATGAGGGCAGTCAGTAGCGCGTCAAGTAGCAAACGCGGGTTTTTCCAGCCGTTCCAACAGCTTAACCACCAAGATCCGACATTCCTCGCCGCACCAGCCCGCCGGAAAGAACTGGGCCGCCAAATCCTCATGCCGTAACAAAATCCGCCGCCAGTGATGGACGATCAGCACCCGCAATGCCGCACTCTCGGCCGCGTCAATCGCCCCCTCTCGCGCCAATTCCTCGGCCACAAACGTTAACACCTGCCTCAGCGCCTGGTAGTCTTGCGCCAATTTTGCCGGTCCAAGAGCCGCTTTCACCCAATCCGGCAGCTCAACCGGTTCGCCCGGAATCACAAGAAAACCGGGAGGGGACGGGCAGGGTGCACGCGCGGCAATATAGACCCCCGTGGCCACTCGCATGCCGTCAACAGACGCACCATTCGCCTCGCCAATCAGCATAAAACACCCGGTTTCGCGCACTGTCTCGCGCGCATAAATCCGCCGTCCAGCGGTTAAACTTTCAGCATATGCAGACCCGCTCAGGCCATATTCACTGGTGCGTCCGGTCTTTTCGCTGACAATCCAGCCATCTTTTCGCAACCGGTGCAGCGCCACGCGAACCGCTTGCGGTTTGATCCCCATCAGGCCAGTCACGCGCATCAGGTTAGCGCCGCTTATGCGCGTATCCCGCGTGCAAACGAGGTCACCAAACAGGCTGACAAGCACCGACCACACCCCCAGATCACCGTGGCGGCGCAGAGCTTGCAGCGCTTCATTGGTCATAATCAACGACGATTTTCTGGCTCACGGCCAGACATTGACAGGTCAAAACATAGCCCTGCGCCACCTCATAATCCTCAAGCGCGTGATTGGCGATCATCTCGACTTCGCCATCCAGAACTTTGGCGCGACAGCTTGAGCAAACCCCGGCCTTACAGGCAAATGGAGCATCCAGATCATGCGCAAGTGCTGCCTCAAGCAAGGTTTGGCCCGTCGCCATCGCAATTTCGCGCGAGGTTCCGTCAAGTGTGATCACAGCCTTGGTCTCCTCCGCGTCGGATGTGATCACAGTTGGTCGCGTGGCGCGTGTCGGCCGGTTAGTTTTGAACAGCTCAAACCTGATCTGATCCTCGGCCATTCCGTGATCACAAAGCGATGAGCGAACCCCCTCCATCATCGCTTTTGGTCCGCAGATAAACGCCAGATCGACACTTTGCAAATCAATCCAGTGTTTAAACAGCTCCGCACATTTTTCGCGCGTCACCCGTCCGCAAAACAGGTCGATTTCTTGGGCGTCTGTTTTCAGGATATGCACAACGCTGAGCCGCCCGAGATAGAGGTTTTTCAGATCCTCCAGCGTATCGCGAAACATGATCGTGCTCACCCCGCGATTGGCGTAAATCAGCGTAAACTGCGACTGTGGCTCGCGCGATAGCACCGATTTTAGGATCGACAAAATCGGCGTAATGCCCGAGCCGGCCGCAAAGGCGAGATAGTGACGCCGCTCCGATGTGCTCAACTCAACCCCAAACCGCCCTATCGGCGACATGGCCTCGATCACCTCGCCGACCCGCAGCGCATCATTGGCCCACTGAGAAAAAATCCCGCCCTCAACACGCTTTATAGCAACTTGCAGCACGCCGTCATCTGCGCCCGCGCAAATAGAATAGCTGCGCCGCACGTCCTCGCCCTCGATTTCCCGGCGAAATGTCAGGTATTGGCCGGGGCGAAACTCGAAATCCGCAAGCTGGGCCGTTTCGGGCTGCAAACTCACCACCACCGCGTCGCGGGTGGTTTTTTTGACGTCAGTCACGACTAAAGGATGAAACCGGGGCATGTTACTCTTTCGTCAGATACATTTGAAATAGTCGAACGGCTCACAGCAGTCGCAACACCGCCAAAGCGCCTTGCACGGGGTAGAGCCAAACTGGCTGATTTTCTCCACATTGCGGCTTTTGCAAAGCGGGCAATGTTGCGGTCCAGCGGCGGTATGTGGTGGAGAAATCCCGAAATTCTCCAATGCGTCGCGGCCCTTTTTTGAAAGAAAATCCGTGGTCCAACTGGGTGAGAGTTGCTGCACAACCTTCAGATTCATAACACCTTTTTCAGATAGCGCCGCCTCAATATCCATTTGGATCACCCGTGTCGCCGGGCAGCCGGAATATGTTGGCGTCACTGTGATCACAAGCATATCTTCAGCCCAGGAAACGCCACGAATAACCCCCAAATCTACCAATGTGATCACAGGAATTTCCGGGTCGGGAATTTGATCAAGCCAACGCCAGATCTGTTCGGTTGAGGGACGAACCAGCGCTACCATTTCGCGCCCGGATAGCTGCGCTGTAGCACTTGCATCTCGCAAAGCAGATGGCCGAGATGCTCCGTATGACGACCGCTCTTGCCTCCGGAATGGGCGAAGTTATCGGTAGGAATGACTAATGTCGCATCGTCGAATATGTCAGTGACTTTACTAAGCCATCTTGCGCGAAGGTCGTCCATTCTAGGTAGAATATTGGCTAAAATCAATGCGTTATACCTTTCATCAAGGTTAAACATCTCGCCACAATAGGGCCAAAGATCGTCTAGCGCCGCCTGCATGCGCGCGTGGCTCTCCTCTGTCCCATCGCCAAGCCCGATCACCGTGTCGCCAGAACGCTCGAGATGATAGGCCACCTCCTTAATTGCTTTACCAGCGATGGCCGCGATCTGTTTATGTTCCGAGCGCGCCAGTTTTTCCAGCATCAAAGCCTGCCACGCATCAAACAAAAATTGCCGCATCAGTGTTTTACCAAAATCACCATTGGGCCGCTCCACCAGCAGCAGATTGCGAAAGTCCCAACTATCGCGATGATAGGTCAGCGCGTCTGCATCCCGCCCCGCGCCCTCGATCTCAGCCGCCAATCCCAACCACATTTGCGCCTGACCGATCAAGTCCAGCGCGGTGTTGGCCAGCGCAATATCTTCCTCGATCACCGGCGCATGACCGCACCATTCCGACACACGATGCGACAGAATAAGCGTGTTGTCGCCAAGGTGCTGCAAAAATTCAAACAGAGCCTCGCGTTGCGTCATCACATGCTCCCCGCGTCGTCGGGGATGTCGAAAAACGTCGGGTGGCGATAGACTTTGCTGCGCGATGGTTCAAATAACGGGCCTTTGTCGGAAGGCACCGAGGCCGCTATATGTAGCGCCTCAACCGCCCAGATAGACACCCCCTCGTTGCGCCGCGTATAAACATCGCGTGCGTTTTTGATCGCCATTTTCGCGTCAGGCGCATGCAAACTGCCCACATGGCGATGGCTCATACCGTGTTGGCCACGGATAAAAATTTCCCAAAGGGGCCATTCACTGGACATTTTCGTTTTCCCCTTTTGCTACCGTTCGTGCGGCATTTTTTCGCGCATGAGCCATCAAGCCATCGCGCACCCAAGCACCGTCCTCCCAAGCTTTAACACGCGCACCTAGCCGTTCTTTATTGCAAGGGCCATTGCCCTTCAGCACGGCGAAAAATTCCTTCCAATCGGGATCAGTATAATCATATCCTTGCTTTTCTTCGTTCCATTTCAAGTTGTTATCAGGACAAGTTAAACTAAGAAATTCAATCTGTGGGGCGGTTTGATCAACAAATTTCTGCCGCAACTCGTCATTGCCATTGATCTTGATCCGCCACGCCATCGAACGCGTAGAATGGGTCGAGTCCTTATCGGGTGGCCCAAACATCATCAGCGAGGGAAACCACATCCGATCAAGCGCGTCCTGCGCCATTCGCCGTTGCGCGTCATTGCCGTTCGCCATCTTCATCATGATCGCAAACCCCTGCCGTTGATGAAAGCTTTCCTCCTTGCAAATCCGCACCATTGCGCGCGCATATGGCCCATAAGACGTTCGTTGCAGCGGTACTTGATTCATGATCGCCGCCCCGTCAACCAGCCAACCAACCGCGCCAATATCGGCCCAAGTGAGGGTCGGATAATTGAAAATGGATGAGTATTTCATCCGGCCCTGATGCAGCATTTCAGTGAGCTGATCGCGGCTAACCCCCAAGGTTTCGGCGGCGGCATATAGATAAAGCCCATGCCCCGCTTCGTCCTGTACCTTGGCCAGCAAGATCGCCTTTCGCTCCAGCGTTGGTGCGCGGGTGATCCAGTTGCCTTCGGGCAGTTGGCCGACGATTTCGCTGTGAGCATGCTGGCCAATTTGGCGGATCAGCATGGCGCGGTAAGCGTCGGGCATCCAGTCTTTAGGCTCAATCTTTTCGCCCGCATCAATGCGCGCTTGAAAGATCTGTTCCTGTTCGCTCATGTCCTCGCGGCTCTTTACGCCACTGTCGTTTTGATCAAGCACTTGCGCGTACATCATCACCCCCGTAATTGCCGCCAATAATTAGCCGACCGTTCGGTCAGGGATATGTCAGAAACCATCGGCAGACAAGTAAAATGTTACAATAAACATCAGATCAGGCGTATTCAGTAATGTAATTCGCTCCAGAAAACCTGGCAAAACGCGCCTCATCCACCCGCCATCAGTGGCATCAAAACCACCTCGCTGTCGGGGCGAACCGGGGTGAACCAGCTCTCTTTATAGATCACGCCATCAATCGCCAACGAGACGCCCTGCGCAAGTTGTTCCGTTAGGCCGGGGTAGTCTTTCCCAAGCGCATCAATCACTTGCTTGAAGTTCTTGGCTTCAACCTCAACTTTTGCCTGACCGTCTGTCGCGCTTTGTAACGACCCCCAGATCAGGACTCTGACCATCAGTTCAGCCTCGCGCAGCCTTGATCGCCTTCAGCACTTTTGGCGGAGACATCGGCAACTCGAACATGCGTGTTCCAATCGCTTGCGCCATCGCATTAGACACTGCCGCCAATGGCGGAACAATCGGCGTTTCCCCCACACCGCGCACCCCATAAGGGTGGCCGGGGTTGGGAATTTCCAAAATTACCGTGTCGATTTTGGGCAGATCCGAAGCCACCGGCACGCGGTAATCCAGAAAACCAGCGTTCTGCAAACGTCCGTCCGCGCCGTAAATATACTCCTCATTCAGCGCCCAGCCGATGCCCTGCGCCGCGCCCCCCTGCATCTGTCCCTCGACATAATCCGGGTGCACCGCCTTGCCCGCATCCTGAAATACGGTATAGCGCAAAACCTTGGTAAATCCGGTCTCGGGATCGACCTCGATGTCGCACAGATGCACGCCGAAACTGACGCCCGCGCCATCGGCGTTGACCTCGAAATGCCCGGCAATCGGCCCGCCGGTATTGGGGGATTTTGCGGCGATTTCTGCCAAAGACATCGGCTCGTAATCGCCGGCATTTGGGCCTGCGGGCTTGGCGAACCCGTCCTTCCAAACCACCGCATCCTCGTCGATATCCCAGAGCTTGGCACAGCGGTTGCACATCTCGCGGATCGCCGCGCGCGCCGCCTTGATCGTCGCCAACCCGACCGCGAAGGTCACGCGACTGCCATCGGTAACGTCGTTATGGCCAAGCGAGTTGGTGTCGGTCACGATTGTGCGCACCTTGTCATAGGGAATGCCCAGCTCCTCGGCAGCCATCATGCTGATGGAGGCGCGAGAGCCGCCAATATCGGGATTTCCCTCGGTCACCCCGACAGTTCCGTCGAAATTTATGTTAAGAGAAACGCTGGTATTGCCGCCGAAATTGAACCAAAATCCGCAACTCAGCCCGCGTCCTTGATTGGGCCCAAGTGGGGCGCAATAATGGGGATGCGCCTTGGCTGCCTCCAGCGTTGCCACTAATCCGATGTCATCAAAAGTCGGACCATAAGACGATTTTGTGCCTTTCTTTGCGGCGTTTAGCAGGCGAACTTCAAGTGGATCAAGGCCAAGTTCCTGACACATCTCGTCCACCACCGACTCCACCGCATAGATCGCCATTGGTGCGCCCGGCGCGCGATATGCCGCCTGTTTTGGACGGTTGGTCAAAACGTTAATGCCAACCGTGCGTACCGCCTCCAGATCATAGGCGGCGAATGCGCTTTGTGCGCCCAGATAGCACGTAATATTGGGAAATGCGCCACCTTGATAGCGCAAATACGCGTCACCCGCCGTGATCCGCCCGTCCTTTGTCATGCCAATTTTCACGTCCGTCACGGACGAAACTGTGGGCCCGGAGGCCTTGAAAACCTCCTCGCGGCTCATGACAATTTTCACCGGACGGCCCGATTTTTGCGACAGTTTCAACGCGATTGGTTCGATAAATATCGTGGTTTTCCCGCCAAAGCCGCCACCGATTTCACTGGCGGTAACCCGAAGCTGACTTTCGGGCATGGCCATGATTTGGGCGCAGAGTGCGCGCACATAATATTGCCCCTGCGTACAACACCACAGATCGCCCTTGCCGTCAGGCCCCATCGAGGCAAGGCAGGCATGCGGCTCGATATATCCCTGATGAGTCGCGGCGGTGCGAAATTTGCGCTCAATTACCAGATCGGCACGCTCAAATCCGGCGTCAACATCACCATGGCCGAACTGATAATAATTGCTGGCATTATCCGACATATCAGCCGGTATTTTCTTGTTTCTAAACCCTTCCTGAACGATTGGCGCGTCTAGCTTCAACGCGTCCTCGATCTCGGTCACATGGGGCAAAATCTCATACTCGACCTCGATCAACTTCACCGCCGCCTTGGCGATTTTCTCGCTGGTAGCGGCCACGGCAGCCACCGCATGGCCATCATAAAGCGCCTTTTTTCGCGCGATACACGCGTCCAAAACGTTGTGCGCATCCCCCGCCTCAAGCGGTGCAAAATCCGCAGCCGTCACCACCGCTTTGACCCCCGCCAACGCTTCGGCAGCGCTGGTGTCAATCGACTTGATAATGGCATGGGCATGGGGGCTGCGCAGCATCTTGCCAACCAGCATCCCGGTCGCATAAGCGTCCGCCCCGTACATCGCCCGTCCAGTGACCTTGTCGATGCCGTCGGGGCGTTCAACCCGCTGGCCGACGACCTTGAAATCCCGCTTTTGAAACTCATCCAAACTCATCACTCAAGCCCCCGCATTTCGGCGGCAGCATCCATTACCGCGTTGATAATCTTGTCATATCCAGTGCAGCGACAGAGGTTCCCTGCCAGCCAGAGCCGCACTTCGCTCTCGGTCGGATCGGGGTTCTTCTTGAGCAACGCTTTAGAGGCAACCAAGATGCCCGGCGTGCAAATCCCGCATTGCAAAGCCGCATGTTCAAGGAATTTCTTCTGCAAAATATGCAGATTTTCCCCATCGCTCATACCTTCGATGGTGTCAATCTTGGCACCCTCAACCTCGGCTGCCAGCACCAGACAAGCGCAAACCAAACGCCCGTCAAGCGTCACACTGCACGCCCCGCAATCGCCCGAGCCACATCCCTCTTTCGCCCCGCTCAATCGCAACGTGTCGCGCAAAACGTCCAGCAAAGTGTCCTCAGCCTCGCATAAAAACTCCGCCGGGTCATTGTTGATCGTGGTGGTAACGTGAATTTTGCTCATGATGTTTCTCCCAAGGCGCGCGCTTTGGCGATCAATGCCGCGCGTTTCGCCAATACTCCGACGACTTCGGTGCGAAATTCGACCGTGCCGCGCTTGTCGTCAATCGGCGCGCTTGCCTGTGCGCACGCGTTCGCCAAATCGGCCAATGCCGCCTCATCCAGCGTGGTTCCAATCAGCGCATCGGCGGCTTCCTCCACCAGCAAAACCGTCGGCGCAACCGCCCCCAACGCCACTCGGGCCGCGACGCAAATGCCGGACTTATCCAGTTTCAAACTCACCCCCGCCGAACAAACCGCAATATCCATCTCGGTTCGCGGGATAAAGCGCAAATAGGCGTCCGAGGCATGTTCTACGCGCGCAGGCAGCAAGATCGAGGTGATAAACTCGCCCGGAGCCAGCGAGTTGCGTCCCGGCGCGACCGGAATTTCACCCACCGCACAGTCACGCGAACCGTTCGGGCCGATAACGCGCGCAATCGCACCTGCAGCCACCATCGCCGGCACACTGTCGGCGGCGGGGGAGGCGTTACAAAGGTTGCCGACAATGGTGCATCGGCCCTGAACCTGGGTCGAGCCGATCAACTCGGCCGCCTCAACCACACCGGGCCAGAGCGCGCGCGCGGCCTCATGCTCGCCAAGCTCCGCTCCCGACACAGCAGCCCCGATCCGCAACCCGCCATCTTCAGCGACAATATCGCGTAAGCCATTGATATGCTTTATATCTATCAATAATTCTGGTGCTATTATTCCAGCGCGTAGCTGAACCAAAAGATCGGTTCCCCCGGCCAGAATGCGCGCACCATCAGGGTTGCTGGCCAGCAGATTAACTGCCTCCGCCGTGGTTGAAGGGGCTGTATATCGCATAATGTTTGTAACTCCCACCGTCACATGATTGCACCGCGTGACCCCGGCGATTCCCAAGCTGAGTTTGCCAGAAACCGTCGAGGATAAATACCTCGGTTCGGCCAAAAATCGGCCAAAAAACGACACTGACCGCCCCAGTTCCGCCACGTCATAATTCGCGACCCTAGTCTAGAACCGGTCGCGCAAACTATACCATGTCATCGCCAACACCAAAAGAGGCCAGCGCAGTCGAACACCCCCCGGAAAGCTGGGCGTCGGCACAGAGGCCATTAAATCAAACCGAGCGGCGGTTCCAGCGATGGTTTCCGCCATAATTTCCCCGGCAAGTGTTGCCATCGCGACACCATGACCTGAAAATCCGCCAGCACTTAAGATGTTAACACTCACGCGCTCAAAAACCGGCATTCTGCTCATGGTGATTCCCAACGTGCCACCCCAAGCATAGTCAATTTTGACATCCTTAAGCTGGGGATAGACCTTAAGCATTGGTTTTAGCACCAGTTTTTTGATATCGCTGGGAAACCGATAGCCATAGCTTTCGCCGCCACCAAACAGCATCCTGCGATCTTTGGACAGGCGGAAATAGTTAATAACAAAGCGACTATCGGCAACAGCATGGTTCTTGCGGATCAGATTTTCTGCGGTCGCGACGTCGAGTTGCTCCGTTGCTACAATATAGTTGTTAATCGGCATCATTTTGCGTCCGAGCGTTTTTTCAAGCCCGCCAAGATACCCATTACATCCCAGTGCTACAAAATCGGCCTTGATTTGTGCGCATTCAGTGCGCACGAGCGGCTTGCTACCCGCTGAAATCGTGATCACACGACTGTTCTCAAATATCCGAACCCCGGCTTCGCGCGCCGCCCGAGCCAGACCAAGCGCATAATTAAGCGGATGCAGGTGCCCCGATCCCATGTCGAGCGAGCCGCCAAAATACCCGTCAGAGCCAACCAGTCGGCGCATTTCGTCCTGATCCAGCGCGCGAATATCTTTGTAGCCATAGGCGTTTTGCAACCGCTCTACATAGTCATGGCTGGCGACCACATCGCGCTTGCGGTGGTCGGCTTCGATAATTCCAGCGGTAAACCCACAGTCTATTTTATGTTTTGATATCAAGTGCTTCACAAGAGACATTGATGCCAGAGAAAGGTCCCAAAGCGCCCGTGCTTTGTTTGCTCCGACCATTTTCTCCAACGCATCCTGATCAACCCGCTGCCCGACACCAACCTGTCCACCATTGCGCCCCGAGGCCCCCCAGCCAACACGATGGGCGTCCAATAACGCCACGTCAAAACCACGTTCCGCCAGATGCAAAGCCGTCGACAATCCGGTATAGCCGCCGCCAATAACGCAAACGTCACACGAAATCTCGCCCGTGGCGGTGGGGAATTCCGAAAGATGTTGCGCCGTCGCCGCATAATAAGAGGCCGAATATTCGCCCGGCCTGTCATTTATGGTTAACAAATCCATCAAGCAGCAGTCATCAAGCCGTCAGCCTTGAGTTTGGCCATTGTCTGGTCGAGCGCCTTCGCGGCACGATCAATCACCTGATCAAGTTCCGATTTTGTGATCACAAGAGGAGGCGAGATAATCATGGAATCCCGCACGTGGCGCATAACCAGCTTATTCTCAAAGCAGAAATCACGACATATCGTGCCAACAGTCCCGGGGTCGCTGGCGAATTTGGCCCGACTGGATTTATCAGGAGACAGCTCAAGTGCTGCCATCATCCCGCAAATCCGCGCCTCTCCAACCAGCGGGTGATCGGCCAGTCCGCGCCATTTTTCCGCCAGATATGGTGCAGTTTCGGTCTTCACCCGCTCCACTATACCTTCTTCTTCAAGGATTCGCAGATTTTCAAGCGCCACTGCGCAGCTGACCGGATGACCAGAATACGTGTAGCCATGATTGAAATCATCGCTGTTAAGCACCGCCGCAATTTCGTCGGAAACCACTGAGCCACCGATTGGCGCATAACCAGAACTCAACCCTTTGGCAATTGTGATCACATCCGGGCGAATACCAAATGTTTCCGACCCAAACCAGTTTCCGGTACGGCCAAACCCACAAATTACCTCGTCCGCAATCAGCAAAATTTCGCGCTCGTCGCAAATCCGCTGGATTTCAGGCCAATAAGTCGATGGAGGCACAATCACTGCACCGGCTCCTTGCACCGGCTCGGCGATAAATGCGGCAATGTTGCCTTCTCCCAGACGGTCAATTTCAACCTCAAGGGCGCGCGCACGCTCCAACCCGAATTCCTCGGGATTTTGATCCCCGCCTTCCCCCCACCAGAAAGGTTGAGCAATATGGGTGATATCCGGGATCGGCAGTCCACCTTGCGCATGCATCGCTGCCATTCCGCCAAGGCTCGCTGCCCCCATGGTCGAGCCATGATACCCGTTAACACGGGCGATAATCGTCTTTTTTTCCGGCTTACCTTTGGCCGCCCAATATTGGCGCACCAGCCGGATATTGGTATCGTTCGCATCCGAACCACCACATGAAAAGAACGTGTGGTTTAGGTTTCCCGGCGTCAATTGTGCCAGTTTCTCGGATAATTCTACTACCGGAGGGTGTGAAGTTTGGAAAAAAGTATTGTAAAAAGGCAATTCTTTCATCTGGTTAGACGCGGCCTCGGCAAGCTCATCGCGTCCGTAGCCAATATTTACGCACCACAAACCCGCCATGGCATCCAGAAAATCATTGCCGTCAGAATCTGTCAAGGTAGAGCCACTTGCTCGCGTAATTATGCGCGCGCCTTTTTTGTTCAGAGCATCACCGTTGGTAAACGGATGTAGGTGATGGGCTGCATCAAGTGCTTGCAGATCGGCAGTGGGCAAGTGGTTGAACAGATGGGTCATGGCGAGTCTCCTGAGAGGTGTAGGTGATAAAAACCCGTGATTACAAACGATCAATTACGGCTTTATCCGCATAATATGATCAAATTTTCTGTGGTCAACCGAATTTGATCAAATACCGGACCAACCTGTGCTGTTCCGCACAATTTCAAACCCTTGTTCAATGTCGGTGCGGATGGCATTGGCCGTGGCTTTGTGATCCCGACGCGCGATGCTTTCCATGGCTTCTTCGTGATGATCCGCTAAATTCTGGGTGCCGGTTTGGCCACAAATGATGCGTGAAAGTGGTCCATACCGTAGCCAAAGAGTTTTCGCCATGGGTAGCAAAACCTGAGAGTTCGACTGAGCATAAAGGGCGAAATGAAAGCGGTGGTTGTGACACATATACCCCTGAACGTCACCCTTAGCTATCGCCTCATCAAGTTGTAGGTCGATGGCCTTGAGCTTATGAACAAACTGCCCGTTCATGTTGACTGACGCCAGTTCAGCCAATTTAGGCTCAATATGGCGGCGGGCAAACACCAGTTCGGCAAATCGCTTTTCCCCCATTTGTGGAACGCAAACCCGACGGTTTCCTTGAAATTCTAACGCTCCCTCGGCCGTAAGTCGACGAATGGCCTCCCGCACCGGGGTCATAGAAACTTCGAGATTTTCAACTAGCCCTTGGATGGTTACAGGCTGGCCGGGGGGCAGATCACCATAAAGGATTTGGTCGCGAATGTTGCGATAAACTATTTCATGAGCGGGGATCTTTTGCGGTATCGAGTCCATTGGTTTTTCCAGTGATCGTGCTAAACTGCGAATAAAATCAGCGAGTAACAGGCATCGACTTTAGTTTGGTCGGGGAGAGGAACTAGGAAATTGATCATGATTGCTCTTAGCGATTTTTGATTGTACTTGCAACTTGAACCATTTTTGATCAAATTATGTATAATTATATTGGCGACCGTAGGGGCCGCCCCAAAGGGAGACTATTCAGATGAAAACGCAAAAACTTACTTTCGCCGCGGTCGCCGCCTCGCTGTTGCTGGCCTTGCCGGCATTCGGCGAGGAAATCCATGTCTATAACTGGTCTGACTATATTGACGAAGCGCTGCTTGGTCAGTTTACAGAAAAAACCGGCATCAAAGTTATTTATGACGTATTTGATTCAAACGAGGTTCTGGAGACAAAACTTCTGGCGGGGTCAACCGGATATGACGTGGTTGTTCCGTCGGGCTCTTTTTTGTCACGTCAGATCACGGCCGGAGTGTTCCAGAAGCTCGATAAAAGCAAGCTCAGCAACATCGGAAATGTTTGGTCCGATATCGCCAAACAGACGGCGATATACGATCCGGGGAATGCCTATTCCATTAACTATATGTGGGGTACCACCGGTATTGGTTACAATGTTGATAAGGTCAAAGAAGTTCTCGGCCCTGACGCGCCTGTGAACTCGCTTTCTCTGATTTTTGATCCAAAAAATATGGAAAAACTCGCTAAATGCGGCGTCTATTTCCTCGATGCTCCGACCGAGATGATCCCCGCAGCGTTGCGCTATCTCGGCGAAGATCCCGACAGCAAAGACAAGGCTGTGCTTGCCAAGGCCGAACCAATATTGCAGGCGGTTCGCCCCTATGTGCAGAAATTCAACAGCTCGGAATACATTAATGCGTTGGCCAATGGCGACATCTGCGTGGCTTTTGGCTGGTCGGGCGATGTTCTTCAAGCTCGTGATCGCGCCGCCGAGGCCGACAACGGTGTGACCATCGAATATTCGATCCCCAAGGAAGGCTCGTTGTTGTGGTTTGATCAATTGGCAATCCCTGCGGATGCTCCAAATCCCGAAGGTGCGTTGAAGTTCATTAACTTTATGCTTGAGGCCAAAGTGGCGGCGGCGGCCTCCAACTATGTTTATTACGCCAACGGCAACAAAGCATCGCAGGCGTTTTTGAACGAAGATGTGATTGGCGATACGGCGATTTACCCGGATGCGAACACCGTTAACAAGCTCTACATCACCACGCCGTATGACGCGAAAACGCAGAAATTCGTCACGCGCATGTGGACCCGGATTAAGACCGGATACTAGCAAAAGCCTCCCCCGTGCCGGATTTCGGCGCGGGGGAATGTGACTGTGGGGGGAATATGCTAAACGTTGACGCTGCCGAGCCGCTCTTGCGATGGGATGACCCGTCGAAATCGCCACTTATTGAATTTCACAATGTTACCAAGAGGTTCGGGGGTTTTACCGCGATCGATAATCTGTCTCTTAAAATCTATGAGCAAGAGTTTTTTGCCCTGCTCGGCCCTTCCGGCTGCGGGAAAACCACGTTGATGCGGATGCTTGCCGGTTTTGAAGAGCCGACCGAGGGCCGCATCACACTTGACGGTCAGGATCTTGCCGCCGTTCCGCCCAATAAGCGTCCTGTCAACATGATGTTTCAGTCATATGCGTTGTTTCCGCATTTGACTGTGGCCAACAATATCGCCTTTGGCCTCAAACGCTCGGACATGCCAAAATCTGAGATCAGCGCTCGGGTTGAGGAAATGTTAACGCTGGTTCAATTGATCAAGTTTGCGGCGCGAAAACCACACCAGATTTCCGGCGGGCAACGCCAGCGTGTTGCTTTGGCGCGTGCGTTGGCCAAAAGCCCGAAACTCTTGCTGTTGGACGAGCCTTTGGCCGCCTTGGACAAGAAATTACGCGAAGAGACCCAGGACCCAGTTTGAGTTGATGGATATTCAGGAAAAACTGGGCACGACTTTTGTCATCGTCACCCATGATCAAGAAGAGGCGATGACCGTTGCCAGTCGCGTTGCGGTGATGGATCACGGCCAACTCGTGCAGGTTGCGACGCCCGAGCATATCTACGAGTTCCCAAACTCACGCTATGTCGCTGATTTTATTGGAGATGTTAACCTGATTGAGGGGGCGGTTAAGTCCCAGAAAAATGGAATATGCCAAGTCTCCTGGGCGGAAGGCTTCGCGCCATTGCAGGTTGCGCACGCCGTTATGTTGAAGGGAGGCGCCAATTGTACATTTGCGATCCGCCCCGAAAAGGTAGAGGTCGCGACAGCAAAGCCCAAGGACGCGATTAATGCGGTACAGGGGCGGGTTCTGGATATCGCCTATCATGGCAATTTGTCGACCTATCATGTGGAGCTTGCCAATGGGCAAATGATCAAAGCGCAAGTTACCAACAAGGAACGAACCGGTCGGCGTGCGTTTACCTGGGAGGATCCTATCTGGGTTTTCTGGACGCCCGCCGCTGGCGTAATTCTGACGACCTGAGGGACGAAAATGCCGAATATTCGCCGCCTGATCTTGATCGCAGTGCCCTATACATGGCTCTTGCTGCTTTTCTTGGTGCCTTTTCTGATCGTCTTCAAGATGTCTCTTTCAGATCAAGCACTTGCGATACCTCCTTACACGCCGACGTTTCAATTTTCCGCAGGTTGGGATGGGCTGAAAGCGATGTTTTCCGCCTTTGATCTGGAAAATTTCACTTGGCTGAGTGAGGATAACCTCTATTGGAAGGCTTATCTCTCCAGCCTGCAAATAGCCTTGTTTTCAACCATCTTGTCATTGCTTATCGGTTTTCCCATCGCTTACGGAATGGCCAATGCTTCGGCTGCATGGCGGCCAACGTTGATGATGCTGGTGATCTTGCCGTTTTGGACCTCCTTTTTGATCCGGGTTTATGCGTGGATTGGCATATTGGGGACTAACGGGTATCTCAACCAGGTATTGTTATGGACTGGGGTGATTGACGAGCCGCTGGTTATATTGAACACTAATATCGCTGTCTATATTGGTATCGTTTACACCTATCTTCCGTTCATGGTTTTGCCGATTTACGCCACATTGGAAAAACTGGATATGGACCTGCTCGAGGCCGCCGAAGATTTGGGGTGTTCGCGGTTTGAGGCCTTTTGGCTGATCACTTTTCCTCTTGCGCGAGCGGGTGTAATTGCTGGATGTTTCCTGGTTTTTATCCCGGTGGTTGGCGAGTTTGTGATCCCGAGCTTGCTTGGCGGGTCGCGCACGTTAATGATCGGTAAGGTGTTGTGGGATGAGTTCTTTTCCAATCGTGACTGGCCAGTCGCAAGCGCGGTTGCTGTGGTGCTATTGTTGATCCTGATTGTGCCAATCATCCTGTTTCAGCGCCAGCAACAGCGCGCACAGGAGGCCAAGCAATGAACAAACGGTTCACCTGGTTCAATGTGACAGCACTAACTTTAGGGTTTGTTTTCTTATACTTACCTATAACTATATTGGTCGTTTACTCCTTTAACTCATCCAAGTTGGTCACGGTTTGGGCTGGGTTCTCGTTTAAGTGGTACGGGGCGGTTTTTGCCAATAAGGGTTTTATGGATGCGGCAATCGTTACCCTGAAAGTTGGTCTGATTTCGTCGACCCTAGCGACGATACTTGGAACCATGGCGGCCTATGTTCTGGTGCGCGCCGGGCGGTTTCGTGGGCGAACTTTGTTTTCCGGCATGATTTATGCGCCGCTGGTGGTGCCTGATGTTATCACCGGATTATCCTTGCTGCTGCTGTTCATCTCAATCGGTTTCAGTCGCGGCATTACGACGATTGTTTTGGCGCATGCGACCTTTTCGATGTGCTATGTTTCCGTGGTTGTTTCCTCGCGGTTGGTGAGTTTTGATCGGTCGTTGGAAGAGGCCGCGCTTGATCTTGGTTGTTCGCCTTTTGACGCTTTTCGAAATGTCACATTGCCGATTATCGCGCCCGCCGTGATCTCTGGCTGGCTACTGGCATTCACCTTGTCGCTTGACGACTTGGTTATCTCGACATTTGCGTCAGGCCCGTCGGCGACCACCTTGCCGATGAAAATTTACAGCCAGGTGCGGTTAGGGGTCAGTCCCGAGATCAACGCGTTGTCGTCGATTATGATCGGAGTCGTTACCATTGGGGTTATAATGTCATCAATTATCTCCAAACGTTCAGCCGTGCGCCGTCAGCGCCAAGAGCAGGAGGCACTTGCGCAGATTTGAATGAGGTTAGACTCTAGATGTGAATATTTCATAAATATGAATTGGTCCTGCAGAATCGGACAGTCTGTTAAGGTGTATTCCAACGTGAAGAAGGAATAGCAAAATGACGAAACGACGGAAGTTTTCAGATCAGTTCAAGGCCAAGGTTGCGCTTGAGGCGCTGCGTGGCGACCGGACGATCCAGGAAATAGCAGCCAAGCACAGATTACACCCCACCCAGATCAGCACTTGGAAAAAGCAGGCCGTTGAGGGTTTGTCGGGTGTGTTTTTTGAGGGCGGAAAGCCGCAAGGGCCGAGCGAATCCGAGATCAAGGATCTGCCTGACCCGCTGACCGACAGTGGTTTGCTTGCAAACCATGAGAGGTAAGATCGGGAGGTTGGCAGTGGAGAATGATTTTTTAGCACAAGGGCTCAATGCCTCTGCCCGGCAGGCGAATGGAACATTCGTTGAGAGGGGATGAGCCCTAAGAAGCGTAGGAAAAT
>JAADIJ010000101.1 GCA_013151335.1 Alphaproteobacteria bacterium
GTGCCAATCAGGTATTGGATGGGTCACTGACTGGCCTCGGCAACACCCTGACCGGCCTCGGCGTCTACAAAGACGCGCTTGGCAAATCGGCGGGTGGCACCAACCTGTTCGGCATCGATGGCATCTATGAATATTGGCGCAGCAACCTCACCGTGATCTCGGGTGGCGACTGGGGCTACGGCACGGTCGCCGGGGTCTGGGCCGCGCTCCTGGACCTCTCTCGGACGTCCTCGGGCAGCACCGTGGGCTTCCGGTCCGCCTGTTACCCTGTCTGAGTGAGCGGTAGCGAGTGGCCATGATAAATAGAACCATCCACGGCGAGGCAAACCTCAACCGGAAATTTGTCGAGATGATGAAGCTCTTGAACATCTATCTCAATCATTTCCCTCGGCATGAGAAATATGCGCTGTGCTCGCGCATCCGCAACACCGCTTACCAAATTTATGACCTGATCACGGAGGCGCAAAAACGCTATCACAAGAAAACGACATTGGTAAATCTCGACATAACCCATGAGCAGTTGCGGATGCAGATGCATTTGGCGAATGAGTTGGGCTATCTCGGCTTCAAGGATGGCCGCACCAATGTTGACGGGTTTGGCCTGCAATCAGCCCATCGTTATATTGCCATCAGCACGTTGATTGACGAGCTGGGCCGCATGATCGGTGGCTGGATGCAGGCCGATAAGGGCAAGGTATTATCATGATCTCGGGTGGCAACTGGAACAACGGCACGATCGCCGGGGTCTGGGCCGCGAACCTGAACAACTATCGGACGAACTCGAACAACAACGTGGGCTTCCGGTCCGACTCTGGCTTCCCCTCAAATTCCCAGCAGAGGAAACAGTGGAGTCACAGGGATACATTGTCCTGCCGCATGGCAAAATCAACAGGCCACCTCTTTTTGGTAGCGATCGCGAAGATCAGGGGTGGCCAGCCATGAGACGGTTCGGCGGGATTTATGACGAGATATTCACGGTCGATCGACTGTATCAAGGCTATCTGGATGCGCGGAAAACCAAGCGATCACGGCGCGGATGTTTCGAATTTGAGCGGCACTTAGGCGCAAATCTGCACCGGCTGCATGATGAGCTGATGGCTGCGGATTATCACCCGCAGCCCTATTACCGGTTTGTGATCTATGAGCCAAAAAAGCGCACGATCTATGCCCCGGCGTTTCGCGATTGTGTGGTGCAGCATGCGATTTATCGGCGGGTCTATCCGCTGTTTGACGCCACATTTATCGACACCTCATTTGCCTGCCGGATTGGCAAAGGCACCCATGCCTGTGCCGATTATGTGCAGGCGGCGATGCGCCGACATGATGGCGATGACTACACCCTGCATCTCGATGTGAGGAAGTTCTTTTACTCGATCGACCGCGCTGTTCTGAGGGCATTGGTGGCGCAAAAGATCAAGGATAAACGACTGGTCGATTGCATGATGATGTTCGCGGAATATGATGATCCGGTCGGGGTGCCGATCGGCAATCTACTGAGCCAGCTTTACGCGCTGATTTATCTCAATCCGGTGGATCAATTTATCAAGCGCGATCTGAAGATCCGCCACTATGCCCGGTATGTCGATGACATGCTGCTGATCGGGCTGACGCGGGCTGAGTGTGATGCTGCGCGCGAACGGATCACGGAGTTTCTGTCCAATCGACTGCACCTGTCGTTGTCATGGACACGCACACAGAAAATCAAACGCGGGGTCAATTTCGTCGGGTACCGGACATGGCGCAGCAAGCGGTTTATTCGCAAGCACAGCCTTTATAAATTCCGCCGCGCTGTCGGCAAATCTTCCCTTGAGGGTGTCGTCTCGGCTCTTGGCCACGCCGCGCGCACCCAATCGCTCAATCACATGGTCAGATATATTCAGGAGAAAAATCATGCCCTCTATCGTCAAATACCAAAAAGCTGTCGCAGACGACACCACCTATCAGCTCGCCGAGCCTGATTACGCATCCGGCGCGGATCGGTGCATCGAGATAGGCACACTCAACGGCGTCACCTACGTGGCCGTGCCTGCGACCGCCAAGCTGCCCGTACAGCCCAAACAGATCAAGGTGACACCGGTGACACTAGACGCCGTGCTCACCGCCAAACTCAAATTGGCCAGTCCACACGTCAAGCTCGTTGATGAGCGTGTGGTAGCCAAGATCCGCGAAAAATACTCGGCCGATGACGAGATCAAAATGATCTGGTTATCCACCGGGCCAGATGTGGCGGCTTATCGCACCTATGTGGCCACGCAGGTCGCCTGGGGCAAAACAGAAAAGCTGAAGCTGGGGTTGTGACATGCCCTACCAAGACAAGATTGCGCACATTGCGGTCGGATTTACTATCTCGGCGCTGATCGGTGGCCCCATTGGCCTAGCCGTTGCGACTATCGCAGGGGCGGGCAAAGAGATCTGGGACAAGTACAGCGGACGTGGGACGCCTGACCTTTGGGACTTCGTGGCGACCGTTGCTGGCGGGGCGCTTGCCTTCTGGTGGTTGGCATAACGTAAAAACTTAAATTGTGGCCATAAAGAAAGACTAAGGCGATGAATAAACCGAGTGAATCCCAAGGCTGGCACCTGAGTAAGAATGTGCCGATTGCCCTAATTTTGACACTGGCAGCACAATTTGGTGGCGCTGTATGGGTCGTCGCAAAAATGCAATCCAGCATCGAGTTTAACGCCGACGCCATCATTGGCAACCGGACTCGATTGGTGGTTGTGGAAAGCCGGATGGAAGGGATGAGGTCAAAGTCTGCGAGACAGGATGTTCAATTGGGCCGGATAGAAACAAGTTTGGCCGCGATGTTGCGAACGTTGGACAGGATCGACAAGAAATTGGAGAGGACGCCATGAAAACGATAACGGAGATTGCTCGCGATGTGATCGCACGCGAGGGAGGCTATGTGAATGATCCTGACGATCCGGGCGGAGCCACAAAATATGGTGTGACGATTGGCACGATGCGCGCACTTGGCCTTGATCTGGATCAGGACGGTGACGTTGATCGGGATGATGTAAAAATGCTGACGGTGGAGAAGGCGACTGACATTTTCGTGAATAATTATTTTCGCAAACCACGCATCAACCTGCTGCCGCGATCATTGCAGCCATCGGTTTTTGATATGCAGGTGAATGCAGGAGGAAATGCCGTCAAAATATTACAACGGCTATTGGCTGAATTTGGCCGCCCTGTGGCTGTTGACGGTGCACTTGGCCCCCAAACTGCCGGGGAGGTAAAGAAGGCACTATCCGCCGCTCCTCCACTGCCTCGCCGCGGGAATTTTGTGGACGCCTATGGAATTGCGCGGCGCAATTACTACTTCCGGCTGGCTGACCGTCGGCCCAAATCCCGAAAATACGCTCGCACCCGTTCCGGTGGTAAAGGCGGTTGGATTAAACGGGCCGAGGAATTCATATCCGAACAGTATCAAATGACTGACGCCGAGTTTGCAGCGAGGGTAAAATCATGGGGATGATCGGATCAATTCTTGGGGTGCTGTTTGGCGGCGGACGCAATGTTGTCCAGCAAACGGCGGAGGTGTTTCGCCCTAATGCCGAACGTGAGGCTCAGCGCGGGGCGGACTATCAGTCCGCCGCTCTGCAGCAGTTTGGCGCTGAATTTTATCAGCGGCGCGGCTTGTTTGACCGCATTATCGACGGCCTCAATCGCCTTCCCCGCCCGGCTATGGCACTGGGCGTGCTGTTCCTGCTTGGGTCGGCCATGACCGATCCAGTCTGGTTCGCGTCCAGAATGCAAGGTCTGACGCTGGTGCCTGACCCTCTTTGGTGGCTCCTTGGTGCTGTCGTCAGTTTCTATTTTGGGTCGCGGTATCAGGCCAAAGGTCAGGACTTCCAAAAGTCGCTTGCGGCCACAATGGCTCGCGTTCCGCAGGTGATTTCCAACATCAAAAAGTTGCGATCCATGCGGTTTGACAGTCCCGGAGTTGCAGATACGGGGACCGATGCCGAGGTGGCTATTTCGGCGGTCGTGCCTGAGAGCAATCAGGCGGTGGAGGACTGGAAAGCCTCC
>JAADIJ010000095.1 GCA_013151335.1 Alphaproteobacteria bacterium
CCACCAACGGAGCCATCACAGAGGACATTGTACTTCAGTACTTGGAAAAGCACATCCAAAATCCTACCGACGCCAGTCGGTAGTGGTTTAGACCGCGGCAATATCGTTGATTTCATCGGCGATATTTTCCTCAGACGCGGTGCTGAAAGCTATCTTGGCGAGGCGGTCACCATGTCTCAGCACATGTTGCAAGCCGCCTATTTGGCCGAGCAATCTGGCGCCTCTGATGTGCTGATCGCGGGCGCTTTGCTGCATGATATCGGGCATTACACCAACGAATTTCCTGAAAATGCGCTCGAGCTTGGCACCGATAGTCATCACGAGACCGCAGGGGCGGCGGTTCTGGCAGGGTATTTCCCGCCGCTCGTGACCGATTGCGTTTTGCATCATGTCACCGCCAAGCGCTATCTTTGCGCGACAGATGACGCATATTTTGCTTGTTTATCAACGGCTAGTGTGGCGACGTTAAAGCTGCAAGGCGGGGCGATGGAGGCGCACGAGGTCGAAGAGTTCGCGCAAAACTCCAATCTTGCGGCCATATTGCAGGTGCGTCGCTGGGATGATCAGGGTAAGCTCAAAGGGCAACAAACGCCGGATTTTCAGCATTACGCGCCGATGCTTCAGCGTGTGGTTGACGGTTTTAACGCCTGAGTGGGCATATATGGCAGGAGATGAAACGTGAAGACTTTGTGGAAAAATGCAATAGATATGCCGCCGGTCTGGCTGCTGGTATTTTTGGCCGCCGTATGGGGGCAGGCGCGCGCGTTCAATCCGGCCAATTACAGCGGTTCGCCGAGCTATTTTGTGGGCTGGTTTCTGATCCTGCTCGGCCTTGGTGTTGCGACGGTCAGTATTGCCATGTTTCGCCGCCACAAGACCACGGTTATTCCCAAGAATGTCCCGACGACGATGATCACCAGCGGCCCGTACCGCTATTCGCGCAATCCGATCTATCTGGCGGATGCGATGATTTTGTTGGGGTTCATTATCCTTAAAGGCTCGGTTTTGGGGCTGATTACGCTGCCGATCTTTATGCTGGTAATCCAGAGCCGGTTCATCCACGGCGAGGAGGCGGGGCTTGCCGCCGAGTTTCCCGACCAGTTTAAGGCTTTTTGTGGGTCAACCCGGCGCTGGATATAGGCCGCCCATCACATTTTTTATGGCTTCGCTTGTAAACACCGAGAGAATATATCAGAAATAGCCAATAGCGGCCTCGGCCAGCCTGTGTTTGAGTTGACCAGCGCTGACCCGCCGTAAGGAATTCGAACCCAGTCATAGGGAGAGCAGAGTTGAAAATCGGAACACCAAAAGAGACCTTCACGGGTGAAAACCGCGTTGCCATGACGCCAAACTCGGCGCGCGCGTTGCAAAAGCTCGGGCATGACTGCGTGATCGAGAGCGGCGCGGGCAAAGGCGCGCGGTTCTCTGACGAGGACTATAAGGATGCGGGCGTCACGGTGGTCAAGACCGCCGCTGCGCTCTGGAAAGCCGCCGACATCGTGGCCAAAGTGCGCCCGCTTGGCACTCTGACCGAGGAAAATCGCCTGAAAAAGGGCCAGACGGTGATCTCGTTCTTTTATCCGGCGCAAAACCCCGAGCAGCTTGAGCGTATGAAAGAGGCGGGGGCCAATTATATCGCCATGGATATGGTGCCGAGAATCAGCCGCGCGCAAAAGATGGATGCGCTGAGTTCCATGGCCAATATCGCCGGGTATCGCGCAGTTATCGAGGCCAGCAACAATTTTGGCCGCTTCTTTACCGGCCAGATCACGGCGGCGGGCAAGGTGCCGCCAGCCAAGGTGCTGATCGTCGGGGCAGGGGTTGCGGGGCTGGCCTCTATTGGTGCGGCAACCTCGCTTGGCGCGCGGGTTTACGCGTTTGATGTGCGCCCCGAAGTGGCCGAACAGATCGAGAGCATGGGGGCCGAGTTCGTCTATCTCGATTTTGCCGAAGAGGCACAAGACGGTGCGGCGACCGGCGGATATGCCGCCGTCTCCAGCCCAGAATTTCGCGACGCTCAACTGGCAAAATTCCGCGAGCTTGCGCCCGAGATGGACATTGTGATCACAACCGCACTCATTCCGGGACGCGATGCGCCGAAATTGTGGCTCGAGGACATGGTCAAGGCCATGAAGCCGGGCTCCGTGGTGATTGATCTGGCGGCAGAGCGCGGTGGCAATTGCGATTTGACGGTGCCTGACGAAAAGATCGAGACCGATAATGGCGTGACCATTGTCGGTTATACCGATTTCCCGAGCCGCATGGCCGCGCAAAGCTCGGAGCTTTATTCAACCAACATTCGCCACATGATGACCGATCTCACCCCCGAAAAAGACGGGATTGTGGTGCATGATATGGAGGACGACGTGATTAGGGGCGCGACCGTGGCCTTTGAGGGGGAGGTGACCTTCCCGCCGCCGCCGCCTAAAATCAAGGCGATCGCGGCGCAAAAACCTAAGCCGCCGGAGAAAACGCCCGAAGAAATCGCCGCGGAGGAGGCAGCGGCTGCGCGCTCAGCCGGTCGTCGCCAAATCGCCATTCTGGTGCTTGGCGCGTTGTTTATGTGGCTGGTTGGCAGTTATGCGCCCGCAAGTTTCATGCGCCATTTCATCGTGTTCGTGCTGGCGATCTTCATCGGGTTTCAGGTTATCTGGGGGGTTGCACATGCGCTGCACACGCCGCTGATGGCGGTGACCAACGCGATTTCGGGCATCATTATCGTCGGCGCATTGCTGCAGATCGGCGAGGGAGGCTGGCTGGTGGCTTCGCTTGCGGCGGTCTCGGTGCTGGTGGCGACTATTAACATCGTCGGGGGTTTTATGGTCACGCGCCGTATGCTCCAGATGTTCCAGAAATCTTAAGGGCGGGGGAAAAAACATGTCCATTTCATTGGAACTTCAGACAGCCGCATATATCACCGCCGCTGTGTTATTCATCCTCAGCCTTGGTGGTCTGAAAGATCAGGAAAGCGCCAAGCGCGGCGTCTGGTTTGGTATTATCGGCATGGCAATCGCGGTCGTTGCCACCATCGCCGGGCCGGGGGTCGCCATGAGCGGACTTTTGGCCGTGGTGCTGGTAGTTGGCGCGATTGCAGGCGTGATTGTGGCCACGCGGGTCGAGATGACGGGGATGCCGCAACTGGTGGCGGCACTCCATTCGTTCGTTGGTCTGGCAGCGGTATTCATCGGCCTTAATTCGGATTTAACGGTCCTGGATTTCGCCTCCAATGCCGAACAGGTCATCCATGAGGTCGAGGTTTTCCTTGGCGTGTTTATCGGTGCTGTGACGCTGTCGGGTTCTATCATTGCCTTTGGCAAGCTGGCAGGCAAGATCGGCGGAGCTGCATTGATCCTGCCCATGCGCCATGTGTGGAACGTGCTGATCGTGGTGGGCTCGCTGATGCTGATGGTGATGTATATGCAGGGGGCGGGCAGTTGGACGCTTTATGTGATGACGTTGCTGGCGCTGATTTTGGGCGTGCATCTGGTGATGGCCATTGGCGGGGCTGACATGCCTGTCGTGGTGTCCATGCTCAACAGCTATTCCGGCTGGGCGGCGGCGGCGACCGGGTTCTTGCTGGGCAATGACTTGCTGATCGTGACCGGCGCGTTGGTTGGCTCAAGTGGTGCGATCCTGAGCTATATCATGTGCAAGGCCATGAACCGGCAGTTTTTGGCGGTTATTCTCGGTGGCTTTGGCGGCTCTAAAGGGCCGGCGATGGAGATCGAGGGCGAGCAAGTGGCAATCGATGCCGACGGCGTTGCGGCAGCCCTTGAGGAGGCCGACAGTGTGATCATCGTGCCGGGTTACGGCATGGCTGTTGCCCAAGCGCAGCAATCGGTGGCCGAGCTGACACGGCGGCTTCGTGCGCGCGGCAAGACGGTTCGGTTCGGTATTCATCCGGTGGCGGGACGTTTGCCAGGACACATGAATGTGTTGCTGGCCGAGGCGCGCGTACCTTATGATATCGTGATGGAGATGGACGAGATTAACGATGATTTTCCGACCACAGATGTGGTGATCGTCATCGGCTCCAACGACATCGTTAATCCGGCGGCACAGGAAGATCCTAACAGCCCAATCGCCGGAATGCCGGTGCTTGAGGTCTGGAAAGCCAAGCAGGTGTTTGTGTCTAAACGCGGGCAGGGGACCGGCTATTCCGGTATCGAGAACCCGTTGTTTTTCAAGGAGAATACGCGGATGTTTTTTGGCGACGCTAAGGCCTCGCTGGATAATTTGCTGACCTTGATTTCCTGAGCGTTCGCGCGCCCTCGTCGACCGGGCGTTTAGGCGTCCGGTTGCATTTGGATATTTATGCCAAGAAGAAGTTGGAGAGGCGCAGGCGGGTTCAGTCTTGCGTCCATGTGGGGTCGCGTTTTTCCAAGAATGCGCTGATGCCTTCTTCGGTTTCGCGAAACAGCATGTTTTCGGCCATGATTGCGCCGGTATGGGCGTACGCTTGATCAAGCGGCAGGGCGAGTTGGTCGTAAAAGGCCTGTTTACCGATTTTAACCGCGACGCCGAGCTTGGCGGCGACCACTTTGGCCAAGGCTTCGGTCTCGGCAGACAGGTTTTCGGCGGGGACTGCGCGGTTGATCAGGCCGAGGGTCTCGGCGCGGGCGGCGTCGATGAAGGCACCGGTGGTTAGCATCTCCATGGCTTGTTTGCGCGGGATGTTGCGGGTCAGGGCCACCATCGGGGTTGAGCAAAACAGGCCGATATTGACGCCATTGACGCCAAACTTTGTGCCCTCGGCGGCGATGGCCATGTCGCAGGACGCCACCAGTTGGCAGCCAGCGGCGGCGGCGATGCCTTGAACTTGGGCAATCACCGGCTGGGGCAGGCGCGGAATCGTGGCCATCATCCTGCCGCATTGGGCGAAAAGCTGGTTGAAATAGCGCTTGCCACCATCCTCGGCCTGACGCCCTCGGGTCATTTCCTTGAGATCATGGCCCGCACAGAAAGCCTTGCCCTCGGCGCGCAGGATCACCACGCGGATCGTATGATCGCTCATCAGGGCGTCAAACTCGGCCTGCAAAGCGGCAATCATCGCCTCTGACAACGCGTTGAGGCTTTGCGGCGTGTTAAGTGTCAGGGTGGCGACGGCGTTTTGGTCGTCGCGCAGCAGGATGGGTGCAGTCATGGGACAATATCCTCTTGTGTCCGGGATCGGTTACGGCAAGTTTAGCGGCAGGTATTTGCAGGCGAAAGGCGTATTATGGTGCCGGTTATGACAATTGACGAGTTGCACGCGCTGATCGAGGCGGATTTTCCGCAAATTCGCGGCAAATTTGACGTGACAGAGATGCACGAGGACGGGGTCACCGTGCGGATGTTCATCACCGAGCAGAACCTGCGCCCCGGAGGCACGGTTTCCGGCCCCTCGATGTTCTCGCTTGCAGATTGCGCCTATTATCTGGCGACGCTGGCGATGATCGGCCCCGAAGCACTGACGGTGACCACAAGTTGCTCGATTGATTTCATGCGCAAACCTGCACCGGGGGATTTGGTCGCGCGGGCTCGTGTCTTGAAACTCGGCAAAACCCTCAGCGTTGGTGACGTGATGATCTATTCTCACGGCAGCGACGAGTTGGTGTCACGAGCCTCGGTGACCTATGCGATCCCGCCCAAACGGGCCTAAATATTGGGGTATTATATTACCTATCTTGTAATATGCTGATTTGTAACGATTATTAGCTTGTTTCGCACCTTGACTGCGCGCGCAAAACCCTTAGAACCCCCACATCAGTTTCGTTCGGGCGCACGATATGCCCGAACCACACATCCGAAATGGTGAGATTATGAAAACCTTCACAGCAACTCCTGCTGATATTGACAAGAAATGGATCCTGATCGACGCCGAAGGCGTTGTTCTGGGCCGTCTTGCCTCTATCATCGCAATGCGCCTTCGCGGCAAACACAAAGCGACGTTTACGCCGCATATGGACATGGGCGACAATATTATCGTTATCAACGCCGAAAAGGTGCAGTTGACCGGTAAGAAACGCTCCGACAAAATCTATTACTGGCACACCGGCCATCCGGGCGGCATCAAACAACGCACAGCCGGCCAGCTTTTGGAAGGCAAGTTCCCCGAGCGGGTCTTGACCAAAGCAGTTCAGCGCATGTTGCCGGGCGGCTCTTTGTCGCGCCAGCAGATGACAAACTTGCGGATTTATGTCGGTGCCGAGCATCCTCATGAGGCGCAAAATCCCGAGGTTCTGGATGTCGCATCCATGAATCCTAAAAACACGCGGAGGGCATAAATCATGAGCGATCAACTTAATTCTCTGGAAGATCTGCAAGCCGCGACCACTGGCGAAGAGGCTGTAATCGTCGAGGCGATCATCACGCGCGAGCCCGTTCGTGACGAGCTTGGCCGCGCTTATGCCACCGGCAAACGTAAAGATGCGGTTGCGCGGGTCTGGATCCGTCCCGGCTCTGGCAAAGTGACTGTGAACGGTCGCGAGATGGAGAAATATTTCGCCCGTCCCGTGCTGCAAATGGTTCTGCGTCAAGCCTTTGATGTGGCTGGCGTGGCTGGCGAGTTTGACGTGATGGCCACCGTTAAAGGTGGCGGTCTTTCGGGCCAAGCGGGTGCTGTCAAGCACGGCATCTCCAAAGCGCTGCAACTTTATGAACCGTCCCTGCGCCCGGCGCTGAAAGCGGCTGGTTTCCTTACGCGTGATGCACGGGTTGTGGAACGTAAAAAATACGGTAAACGCAAGGCGCGTCGGAGCTTTCAGTTCTCCAAACGCTAAAATCGTTTACATGGTTTCAAAGAGGGCTGGCCGCTGGTTGGCCCTTTTTTTATTGGTCTTGGCGCGCTTTACTGGGCGAGACCGATGGTCACAGGAGGGCGGCTCCTTTGGCAATAGCTCTGGCAATTGGGCACGATCTGCACTATCTCGGATAAAACAGGACACCTAAGAGTGGAGAGTAGATGAACAGGCGCAAGCAGATGTCTGCGACCCGGGAGATTTCCTACGCAATTACCGCAGGTACACGGCGCGGGCGCTTGCTGATCCGGACCGTTGAAAACGCGACCGGACGCTTTAAGTTGATGCGGCGCGCGCGCGGATATGACCTTGAACTGGCCAAAGGGCACAGCTTTTGGGATGTGGTGCCAAATCGCTATAAGATCAGCATTGATTATGTCTCGGGTTCGCTAGAAAATATTCCGCGCGAGGGGCCGGTGGTGGTGCTGGCCAACCATCCTTACGGAATTCTTGACGGGTTGATGCTGGGTCAGATCATGTCGCATGCGCGCGGTGATTTCAGGATTTTGGCGCATAAGGTTTTCGCGCGGGCTGAGGATATCAACGACTGCATTCTGCCGATCAGCTTTGACGAAACCCGCGAAGCGATGCAACTCAATCTCAAGACCCGAAAAGTCGCACTTTCCTATCTGCGCGAGGGCGGAGCAATCGGGGTTTTCCCCGGTGGTTCGGTCTCCTCGCCGCGCAAGATGTTCGGCTTTCCCATGGATCCGGCTTGGCGCACGTTCACGGCCAAGATGATCGCCAAATCGGGCGCAACCGTGGTGCCGGTGTTCTTTGAGGGGCATAATTCGCGCCGCTTCCATATCTTTGGGCGACTCAATCGCACCATGCGCACGGCCTTGCTGGTCAACGAGTTCAAACGGCGGCTCAACCGCCCCGTTCGCGTGGCCATCGGCCAGCCGCTTGATAGCGCGTCACTTGAGGTTTATTCCAAAGATCCGCAGGCGATGATGGATTTTCTGCGCACAAAGACCTATGAATTGTCCTCAAAGCCCGTCAATACGCAGGAATATGGGCGAGATTTTTGACAATTACGGACGGGTTGCGGTGGTCTGATGGCGGTTGGTATATTTGATAGCGGTCTTGGCGGCCTGACGGTTTACCGTGAAATCCACGCGGCGATGCCCGATCTGCCGCTGGTCTATTTTGGCGATAATATTCATGCCCCTTACGGTGTTCGGGATGCCGATGATATCTATGATCTGACCTGTCAGGCGTGTTCGCGCCTGTTTGAGGCGGGTTGTGACTTGGTCATTCTGGCCTGCAATACCGCCTCGGCAGCAGCCCTTCGCCGGATGCAGGAGGGCTGGATTCCCGAGGGTAAACGGGTGCTTGGCGTGTTTGTGCCGCTGATCGAGGCCTTGACCGAGCGCGACTGGGGAGACAACTCGGCCCCGCGCGAGGTTGACGTGAAACACGTGGCGCTGTTTGCCACCCCTTCGACCGTGGCCAGTCGCGCCTTCCAACGGGAATTATCGTTTCGTGCCATAGGGGTAGACGTCGAAGCTCAACCATGTGGCGGGCTGGTTGACGCGCTTGAAGACGGCGATCTGATCCTGTCTGAAGCGCTCGTGCAAAGCCATGTTGACGCGCTGTTGCGCCGGATGCCAAAGCCCGAAGCGGCGATTTTGGGCTGCACCCATTACCCGCTGATGGCCGATATGTTTCAAGAGGCGCTCGGGGCGCAGGTTCAGGTGTTTTCCCAAGGCAAGATCGTAGCCAAGAGCCTTAAGAACTATCTCGAACGCCACCCCGAGATGGTCGGCCCCGGCACCAAATTGCAGTTTCTGACCACCGGCAACGCCAAGTCGGTCTCCAGCCAAGCGACCCGCTTCTTGCGACAAGATATCCGATTTGCCTCGGCCTGATTGAACTCGGCCAAAAAATATCTTAAATCGCAAATAGATCAGCTTGAAAGCGTATGCTTATGTCCACACCAAAGAAAATCGCCATCCTCGGAGCCAGCGGGTATACCGGAGCAGAACTGGTACGTCTGATCGCCGGTCACCAGCATATGGAGATCGTTGCATTAACGGCGGATCGTAAGGCCGGAATGACCATGGCCGAGGTGTTTCCGCATCTCGCGCGCTTGGCTCTGCCGACGCTCACCACCATCGAGGAAGTCGATTTTGCAGGCGTTGATCTTGTGTTTTGCGCGCTGCCCCACGGGGTGATGCACAAGGTGGTCAGAACGCTGCCGGATCACGTGAAAGTCGTCGATCTCTCGGCCGATTTCAGGCTGGATGACGCCGAGATTTATAAGAAATGGTACGGGATCGAGCACACGGCGATGGATATCCAGCCGAGCGTTGCTTATGGCTTGCCCGAACATTACCGCGATAAAATCAAGCGTGCAAAGATCACTGCCAACACCGGCTGCTATGTGGCCACATCGCTTTTGCCGTTGATTCCATTGGTTAAATCCGGTGCGATCAAGGCTGATGGTATTGTCATTGATGGTAAATCCGGCGTCTCCGGTGCGGGGCGTGGATTGGCCGAGACCATGTTATTTGCCGAGGTCAATGACGGCTTCAGGGCTTACGGCGTCGCCCATCACCGCCACATGAGCGAGCTTGATCAAGAGCTGAGCCGCGCGGCCGGTCGCCCTGTTATGCCAAGTTTCACCCCGCATCTGGTGCCCATGAGCCGGGGCATGATGGCGACGATTTACGCCTCGGGCGATGCTGTGCGCGCGCAGCAAGTCTTGAGTGATAAATATCGCGACGAGCCGTTTGTGCATGTTCTGGAGTTGGGCCAAGTTCCGGCGACGCGGCATGTGCAAGGCTCGAACTTATGTGTTATTGGGGTGGTCGCGGACCGCAGCCCTGACCGCGTTATCGTGGTGTCGGTGCTGGATAATTTGATGAAAGGCGCATCTGGACAGGCGATGCAAATCGCTAATCTGATGCTCGGCCTTGACGAAACCGAGGGGCTGAGGATGGCTCCGATTTTCCCATGAGGGCAAGATGGCAGTTGGTGGATTAAAAAAGAAACGGCGCATTCAGTTAATCATTGCCGCAGTTGTGTTTTTGGCAGCCGCGACCGGCCTGATCGGCTATGGGATGCGTGACGGCATCTCGTATTTCCGCAGCCCGACCGAGATGGTCGCCGCCCCTCCAGGACCGTCAGAGACGTTTCGCATTGGCGGATTGGTCAAAGAAGGCACGCTAGTGCGCGGCAAAAGCGAGACGATAACCTTCAGTGTGACCGATGGAAATGCCACCGTTCCGGTGTCGTTTACCGGCATTTTGCCCGACCTATTCAAAGAGGGAACCGGGATGATTGCCACCGGAAACTTGGTGAACAACACCTTCCAAGCCACTGAAATACTTGCTAAACATGACGAAAACTACATGCCGAGAGAAGTGGCTGATGCGTTGAAAAAGCAAGGGATTTATCAACCATCGAACGGTAGCTAAACAGTTAATTAACCATTTTTGGGCAGCCTGTCGGACGCAAATCATCGTGTTCGGAGGGGCCCATGCCGTCAGTCAGTCAAATCGCCGAAAACATTGTTCGTCGTGAAGGCGGCTATGTGAACGATCCAAACGACCCCGGTGGCGCAACCAATCACGGGGTGACGCTGGCGACGCTTAAGCGGCTTGGTCTGGACGTAAATTCTGACGGTGTGATCACAAATCTTGATGTCAGAGCCTTGTCAGAGGCGCAGGCGGTCATGATTTTCACACGCCACTATTTTGAGGCACCCGGCCTTGGCAAACTGCCGGTCTCGGTGCAAGCTTCGGTTTTTGATATGTATGTCAATGCGGGTTCCAACGCTGTTACCATCCTCCAAAAACTGTTAAATAACATGGGGATGGAGGTTGGCGTTGATGGTCTAATTGGTCCAGAAACCGTGCGCGCCGCCGCTCGCGCCAATCGGCTTGCACCGAATTATTTGAAGGATGCTTACGGGATCGAGCGGCGAAATTACTACTATCATTTGGGTGATATCCGCAAATCTTTGCGAAAATTTGCACGCCGCAAAGATGGCGGCAAGGGAGGCTGGATCGTGCGGGCGGAGAATTTTATCGCGCGTCGGTTCTGGTTAACGGACGCCCAACATCGCGAAAGGACACGCTCTTGGGTTTGATTAACAAAATATTAGGCGTTTCAAAGGCGGCCAAGCAAATCGGCGCTGCGGTTGAGGGGATCTCCGAAGTGTTCGTGCCCAATGCCACCAAGAACATGCTCGGCGATCAGCAGAATTTCTCGACATCAATGGCGCAATTCAGTAGCGAGTTTCAATCCGGCAACATGGGTAATATCGGCTGGTTTGACCGATTCGTTAACGGTCTCAATCGACTGCCGCGCCCGTGCCTCGCAATCGGAACGCTAGGGCTGTTTGTCTACGCGATGATCTCTCCCGAGAGCTTTTCCGCCCGGATGCAGGGCTTGGCTTTGGTTCCCCAGCCCCTGTGGTGGTTGCTCGGCGCAATTGTCTCGTTCTATTTTGGCGCGCGTGAAATGCACTATACCAGAAATCCTAACGCTAGAAACCCCAATGCAGGCGGGGCGAATGGCCAGATGCTGGCGCGAAAATCGCAACCGGACCGACTGCGAAAAGTCGCCAACGCGGCGCTGGCAGAGTGGCGGACCCAGTCGGAGAGGTGAGGCAATTGGCGCACTCACTTCATGCGCTTTGTTATTTGCACAATCAGTTAGGGCCTTTATGATCGCGCACGAACATTGATCGTAAAAGGACCGCGCAATGACCGCTGAACTTGGCCATTTTTCACTGATCCTCGCCTTCATGGTGGCCATCGCACAGATGATCATTCCCATGGTCGGCGCTCATAAAGGCTGGCATAGCTGGATGGAAATGGCCGTGCCCGCCGCGGTGGCGCAGTTCTTGCTGACCACCCTGTCTTTTGGTGCGCTGATCTATGCATTCGCCACCTCGGATTTCTCGTTGGAGTTGGTTGCCAACAACTCCCATTCCGCCAAGGTGATGCTTTACAAAATCGCTGCGACCTGGGGCAATCACGAAGGCTCACTGCTCATGTGGGTGATGATCCTGACCTTGTTTGGTGCGATTGCCGCCATTTGGGGACGTAATCTGCCGCCGAGCCTGAAGGCGCGGGTGTTGTCGGTCCAATCGGCAATCGCGGTGGCGTTTTTCGCGTTTTTGCTGTTTACGTCAAACCCGTTTCTGCGGTTGGTGGTTCCGCCATTTGATGGTCAGGGCCTTAATCCCTTGTTGCAAGACATGGGCTTGGCGCTTCATCCACCGTTCCTTTATCTCGGCTATGTCGGGCTTTCCATGTCGTTCAGCTTTGCTGTGGCCGCGCTGATCGAGGGGCGGGTTGATGCCGCTTGGGCGCGGTGGGTTCGACCGTGGACCCTTACGGCGTGGATGTTTTTGACCATCGGCATCGGGTTTGGCTCTTGGTGGGCCTATTACGAGTTGGGCTGGGGTGGTTGGTGGTTCTGGGATCCGGTCGAGAACGCGAGCTTTATGCCGTGGCTTGTCGCGACAGCATTGCTGCACTCCGCTATCGTGGTTGAAAAGCGCGAGAGCCTTAAATCATGGACCATCCTGTTGGCAATTCTGGCGTTCTCGTTCTCGCTGATTGGCACATTTATCGTGCGCTCCGGCGTGATCACGTCGGTTCATGCCTTTGCCAATGATCCCAGACGCGGGGTGTTCATCCTGATAATTCTTGCGGTGACAATTGGTGGTTCGCTGACACTTTATGCCGCGCGATCATCAAGCCTGTCATCAAAAGGCGTGTTTTCGATGCTAAGCCGCGAGAGTGGTCTTGTCCTCAACAATGTCCTGCTGGTCGTGGCCGCATTCGTGGTTTTCGTCGGCACGGTGTGGCCTCTGGTGGCCGAAGTCCTGTTTGGTCGCAAGCTTTCAGTGGGAGCGCCATTTTTTAACACGGCCTTCACGCCGTTCATGCTGGCACTCGCTGTTATTTTGCCAATCGGCGCGATTTTACCGTGGAAACGGGCGCAATTGCGCAAATCCATGCGCTCTTTATGGGGGGTGTTCGCACTGTCGATTGCGCTTGGTGCGCTGGTTCTGATGTTGCAAACCGGCACCAGAATGCTGGCGCCAATTGGTCTGACATTGGCCGCTTGGCTGGTGCTTGGGGCACTCATGGATATGGCTGCGCGGGTTCGCATGGGCAAAGTCCCGATTTTGGACAGTTTACGCCGTCTCAGAAACCTTCCCCGCGCCGATTTTGGCAAAATGGTCGCCCATATCGGGTTTGGCTTGGTCATTTTCGGGATCTCGGCGATTACCGCGTGGCAGGCCGAGGACATTCGTGTGGCCAAAAAGGGCGACAGCTTTGTTATGGAGGGGCCGATCTCGTCATATAAAATCCGTTTTGACGGTGCGCGCTCGATAACCGGGCCGAACTATACCGCGACGCAAGGTAAGTTCACCGTGTTTTCTAATGGGCGCGTGGTGACCACGCTTTATCCGGAGAAGCGTTTTTACCCCGTCTCGGGAACGCCCACCACCGAGGCGGCGATCCAGAGCAATCTCGTACGCGATATTTATGTGGTGATTGGTGACCCGCAAGATGGCGGTGGCTTTGCCATTCGCTCCTATATCAAGCCATTCACGGCTTGGTTGTGGCTGGGCGGACTTGCCATGGCGTTTGGTGCATTGCTTAGCCTGACCGATCGGCGTTATCGTGTGGCTGCGGGTGCGCGCAAAAAGAAGCGCGGCCAGAAAACACAGGCGGTACCAGCAGAATGAGCACCTTAAAGATGATGGTCGTTTTACTAGTCGTGCTGGCAACGCCGGTCTGGGCGGTTCTGCCGGACGAAATGCTGAGCAATCCGGTGCTGGAGGCGCGAGCGCGCGATATCTCACAGGGGCTGCGCTGTCTGGTTTGCCGCAACGAGTCGATTGACGACAGCGAAGCAGGGCTGGCGCGTGATCTGCGTCTGCTGCTGCGCGAGCGTCTGGTCGACGGCGATAGCGACGCGCAGGCGGTGGCTTTTATCGTTCAGCGCTACGGCGAATATGTGTTGCTGAAGCCGAGTATGAACGGGATCAATCTGCTATTATGGGCCTCGGGGCCGATCATGTTTATTCTGGCACTGTCGGGCGGAATCGTGTTTATCCGTCGGCGAAAAAACACGCCCGAGCCAGAGCTTAACCCGGTCGAGCAAGCTCGCTTGACCGAAATTCTGAGCGAGTGACGTAAGGGCATCAAAGCTCGGGGCGATTTTGCGCTATTTTACGCGATGTTAATGGCCGCGTTGCGCGGATGCTTGGCCTAAAACACCTCAATTCTGGGCAATCAGGGGCACTCCATGAACTATTCAACCATTTTGCTGGCCATCAAGGACCAGATTGCGACGCTGACCCTGAACCGCCCGGACGTGTTGAACGGGATGAACGCGCAGATGCGGGCCGAGATTTTTGATGCGGTCAAAGAAGCGGCCAACTCGGCGCGGGTGCTGGTGATAACGGGGGCAGGTCGGGGCTTTTGTTCGGGGCAGGATCTGGGCGGCGCCAATAACGTGGCCTCGATTGATCTCGAAGGCACCTTGATCGAGGAATACGAGCCGATGTTGCGGGCGATCTATGACTGCCCCATCCCCACCATCGCGGCGGTCAACGGCGCGGCGGCGGGTGCGGGGGCCAATCTTGCGCTGGCGGCTGACGTGGTGATTGCGCGCGAAGACGCCTATTTCATGCAGGCGTTCTCGTTGATCGGGCTGATCCCCGATGCGGGCGGAAGCTATTTCATGCCGCGCAATATGGGCTTTGCCAAAGCAATGGGGGCGGCCCTTTTCGCCGACAAAATCTCCGGTCGCCAAGCCGCCGATTGGGGCTTGATCTGGGAAGCGGCTCCTGAAGAAGGGTTCGATCAACTAGTCACTGAGCGCGCGCAAAAGCTCGCCTCCGGGCCGACTGCCGCCTACCTAAGGATCAAGCAGGTGATCCGCGCGAGTTTTGACAATGACCTCGACAGCCAACTGACGCTTGAGGCGCGTTTGCAAGGCGAGGCCGGAAAAACCCGCGATTTCGCCGAAGGGGTTCTGGCATTTAATGAGAAGCGCAAGCCGCATTACGAGGGGCGATAGGCCCTAACTGAGTGGTTCACATGCGGCCTTCCGGCCCTGAATAGGCCCGCTCCACCTTGGCCACGCGCAGGGTGTAATATTTGTACCAACAGGTTTTCCCCATCTTTTGCGCCAGCAGATGCCCCGCCTCTGCCTTCCAGGCCGCAAGCGCGTCCTCGTCTTGCCAATAGCTGACGGTGATGCCCAGACCTTGCGCATTGCGGCTATGCTCAACCCCGATATAGCCGGGTTGTCTGGCGGCCAGCTGCGACATTTTTGTGGCCATCAAATCATAGCCCGCGGTGTCAGAATTGACGGTCGCGGTGAATATCACGGCGTAATATGGCGGGTCGGGCAGGGGGGCAAAATCGGACATTCAGGGCCTCTGTGAGTGCGGATATCTGGCAGTTTTGACGGGTAAAATCTGGAGCCTGTTTGGGTGGCCCCCAGCCTGTTGGGCGCGATACTGGCTGGGTGAAAGGCCGCAATGCTGGCCAAAAAACCGGGTGAAATAGGCCGCGGAGGTAAAACCGAGCCGCTCTGAAATCTCGCGAATTTTCTGGTCAGTATCTGCAAGATCGCATCTCGCTGCTAAAATCAGGCGATCCTGAATAAGCTCCAACGCCGGCTTTCCCACCTCGGCGGAGCAAACCCTGCTCAGATGCGTCGGGGTGACGTTCAACATTTTCGCATAGGCTGAGACCGATTGCATGACGCGATATTCGCGCTCAAGTCGGGTTAGAAACCTGCCGACAACATGCGCTGATCTGTTGCTTACGCGCGGGTCGGGCCAGTCATTTATGGTCTGATTTCGCTCAACCCACACACTGATCAGCGTCATGTAACTTTCCATCGCATAGGAGGCTCCGATCTTTAAGGCCAGATGCTCGGTTGAGATCTGCTCGAAATATCCGGTCAACTGGCCTTGCTCAAAGATGCTTTTGGCTTTGATCAGGCAGGGCCGCTCTGGCACCGGAACCGGCAGGTCATCGGGCAGGTAACACGCGTATCCCTGCATGCTGTTGCTCAGCGAAATCGCGTGGACCTTGCCCGCCGGAATGACCAAAAGGTTGTTGGCGCTGATCCCGCGCGTGGTCGCACCAATCGTTGCGCGCCCCTGTCCGCGTGTGATCCAGATGAAGGCATGACTGCCCAGAGCGCGCAAACTTTCGCTCCGCCACCGACCATTCAGCACCAAGCCCGGCAGCGTCGAAATATGTATCGGGCGGCTATGCACAGAGGCTTTGGCGAGGGGTGTCACTGATCTGGCGTTCCTGTGGCTGGAGACGGTAAATATCGTATTTGTGTAACGTTATTGCATAATTTAAGCAACTACCCGCAAACAATATTCGCTTCGTCTATGTCTATGTTCGGGATTTCAGCCCTCGATATCGACCCATTTCCACTGTTTCATGCGAGCGTTAAACCAGCTTCTCTGGCGCTTTGCATATTGTCTAGTGGCAATCTCGGCGGCGGTTATGGCGGTTTCCAGATCGATTTCACCACGCAGATGGCTGATGATTTCGCGCGCACCGATGGCGCGGGACGATGGCCATGTGGGATCCCAGTCGGGCAGGGCGCAGCGACATTCGTTCATCGCTCCGCGCTCCAGCATCCGCCGAAAACGGTTGTTGATCCGCGGCGTCAGAACCTCCTTGGGTGCGCGCAGTACGAAAGCGTTGCAATCGGCCAGTCGCACCATCGGTTCCGGCGTTTGGTCCTGCCATGCGGCCAGACCTTGGCCGGTGGTTTCCAGCACTTCCCACGCGCGCTGAACCCGCATGGGGTTTTGGCTGTCAATCCGCGAAACGGTCAAGGGATCGCGTTGCTCCAAGTCGCGTAGCAGGGTGGTAAAACCGCTTTCGTTCACAATATGTTCGGCGCGAGAACGAACTGAAGGTGTTACATTAGGAATATCTGCTAACCCATTGAGTAAAGACGAGAAATATAGACCTGTCCCTCCAATAATAATTGGCGTTTTCGCGCATGACGGGTCGAGATATGGCTCAAGCTCACGCAACCACTGGCCAACAGAATAGCTCGCCCTTCGTCCCACATGCCCATATAGCGCGTGCGGCACCTGCGCCATGTCCTCAACCGACGGGCGCGCGGTGAGGATTTGCCAGCAATCATAGACCTGTAGCGCATCAGCGTTAAGGATGATCCCGTTATGTTCTCGCCCAATCCGCAGCGCCAGCGCCGATTTGCCCGACGCGGTGGGACCGGCGATCAATACGGGCCTTCCGGGAATGATTTTTAGGTTTGAAAACAAGAGCTCACCCGTTGACATTCATGATCAAATGACTCGCCACATGCGGATTGCCGCCACACTTGGTCGATTATTTTGTCTTTCCTGTGTTTAACATTGAATCCGGGCGGAATTTAAGACATTTTTGCCGTGAGAATAGGTTTGACTATATAGGAGTCGGCGATGACCGAAAAAGCAGTCCCAAAAGACCACCCCAACTATAAACGGGTGCTGCTGAAAATCTCCGGTGAGGCGTTGATGGGCGACGAGGGCTTTGGCCTGCACCCGCAAACGGTCGAGCGCATCGCGCTCGAGATCAAAAGTGTTCACGACCTCGGGGTCGAGGTTTGTCTGGTGATCGGTGGTGGCAACATCTTTCGCGGTCTGCAAGGCAGCGCCCAAGGCATGGAGCGCACGACCGCCGATTATATGGGCATGCTGGCCACGGTGATGAACGCGCTGGCCATGCAAGGCGCACTTGAATCAATCGGCGTGTTCACGCGGGTGATCTCGGCCATTCCTATGGATCAGGTGTGCGAACCTTACATCCGCCGCCGCGCGGTGCGCCATCTTGAAAAGGCGCGGGTGTGTATCTTTGCGGCCGGCACCGGCAACCCTTATTTCACCACTGACACGGCCGCGACCCTGCGCGCCAACGAGATGTCTTGCGAGGCGATTTTCAAGGGCACCATGGTTGACGGGATTTATGACAAGGATCCCAAGACCAACCCGGATGCCGTGCGCTATGATCGGGTGACTTACGACGAGGTGTTGCAAAAGAACCTCAAAGTCATGGACGCCTCGGCGATTGCGTTGGCGCGGGATAATAATTTGCCAATCGTGGTATTCTCGCTGGATGAGCCGGGCGGATTTGCCGGTATCTTGCGCGGTGAAGGTACGTATACTGTTGTTCATAACGACCAATAGAGACTAATCAAAAGGGGCAGGCCGGGCATGTCTGAAGACGAAATTGAAATTGACATAGACGGGATCGAGCGGCGGATGCAGGGTGCGATGGCGGCGCTGAAATCAGAGTTTGCCTCATTGCGAACCGGGCGCGCCTCGGCCTCGATGTTGGATCCGATCATGGTGGATGCTTACGGCTCAAAGACGCCGCTTAATCAATGCGGGACTATCAACGTGCCGGAATCGCGAATGGTCACAGTTAATGTCTGGGACAAAAGCCTGGTGGCGGCGGTTGACAAGGCGATCAGGAACTCTGGCCTTGGGCTGAATCCGGTGATGGATGGCACGATTTTGCGCCTGCCAATCCCCGAACTTAACGAGGAGCGGCGTCGCGATCTCAGTCGTGTTGCTGCTCAATATGCCGAAAGCGCGAGAATTTCGATCCGCAATGTGCGCCGCGACGGCATGGATCAAACCAAAAAGGCCAAGACCGACGGCATGAGCGAGGATGACCAGAAAATCTGGGCTGACGAGATTCAACGTTTGACTAACAAGGCCATCACCGATGTTGATACGGCGTTGGAGAATAAGCAGGAAGAGATCATGCAGGTATAGAATTATATTAGAGGAAAGATTATGACTGATGACGAATCTCAACAGCGACATGTTAAGCATGTGGCCATCATCATGGACGGCAATGGCCGTTGGGCGACTCGGCGCGGTTTGCCACGATTGGTCGGTCATCGCAAAGGGGCCGCACGGGTGCGCGAGATCGTTGATATTTGTCCCGATATCGGGGTAAAGTACCTGACGCTTTATGCCTTTTCGACCGAAAACTGGAAACGGGCCGAGGCCGAAGTTTCGGGCCTGATGTCGCTGTTTCGGCGCTATATTCTGAAAGAAGCCAAGAAGCTTGATGCTAACGGGGTGCGGGTGCGCTTTATTGGCGATCGCGCCCGATTGGATAAAAAGCTGATCGATTTAATGGCGCAGCTTGAAGAGAAAACCGCCAAGAACGATCATCTCAACATGACCATCGCGCTCAATTATGGCGGGCGTGACGAATTGACCCGCGCGGTCAGAACCTTGGCGGTAGATGTCGCCGAAGGGCGGGTTGCGCCCGTGGATGTGACCGAGGAAAGCATCGGCTATTACCTTGATACGCGCTATTTGCCCGACCCCGATCTGGTGATCCGAACCTCGGGCGAGCGGCGGATTTCCAATTATTTGCTGTGGCAATCGGCTTATGCGGAATATGAGTTCGTGACCACTTT
>JAADIJ010000010.1 GCA_013151335.1 Alphaproteobacteria bacterium
GTTCGGGTTGGGTCGAAAATGATTTTTGCATAGCAAAAGAATAGCAAAATCAGATCACCTTGGGAATCGATGAGTTACGCAGAGGTCTCAGTTGGTTAAAATATCCTCGCCGAAGGCATTTATCCCAAAATTTTCACGCCAGTTCGTTAAACCGCGCCATCGCCGCCGACAGTTTTCGAGTTTCATCCTCGATCACCACCAGACGCGCGCGGTTTTCCTCGACCACCGATGCCGGAGCCTTGGCCAGAAACTTTTCATTGGCCAGCTTGCCACCAATCCCGCCCGCCTCACGGCCAAGCTTGTCGAGCGTCTTTTGCAATCGCGCCTGTTCGGCAGCAATATCAATCACATCGGCCAGCGGCAGACAGAACATCCCACCATCGACCGCGATTGTCACCGCTCCTTTTGGGGCCTCGGTCGCCACAGAGATATTCTCGATCCGAGCCAACCGCTTGATCATCGACAGATTGCCCGACAGCGCCGCTTGGGCCTGCGCGTTCAATTCCAGCTCAACCATCTCAATACGCGCGCCCGCACGCACATGCATCGAGGCGCGCACCGAGCGCACTTGCTCAATCAGATTAACCACCCAGTTCATCTCGACGTCGGCGGCGCTATCCACTAGATCGGCCACGGTATACTCAGGCCAATCCCCGTGGATCAGCATCTTTTGACGTTGGGCAATATCGCCCCAAAGCTGCTCGGTCACATAAGGCATAATCGGGTGCAAGAGGATCAGGCATTGGTCAATAGTCCACGCCATCGTCGCCTGCGTTTCGGCCTTGGCGGCCTCGTCCTCGCCCTGAAACAACGGCTTGGACAGTTCCACATACCAGTCGCAAACCTTGCCCCAGACATAGGCATAAAGCGCGTTGGCCGCGTCATTGAAACGGTATTGCGACAGGGCCGCATCAACCGCTTCGCGCGCGCGCGCGGTTTCGCCGACGATCCATTTATTGACGGTCTGGCTGACATTACTCGGGTCAAAATCAGCGCTCGGCTTACAATCATTCATCTCGGCGAACCGCGCCGCGTTCCAGATTTTGGTGCCAAAATTGCGATAGCCCGCAATCCGTTGCGTCGACAGCTTCAAATCTCGTCCCATCGCCGCCATTGCCGTTAACGTAAAGCGCACCGCGTCCGTGCCGTACTCATCGATCAGCTCCAACGGGTCCAGCACATTGCCGGTTGATTTCGACATCTTCTTGCCCTTCTCATCGCGCACCAGCGCGTGGACATAGACGGTGTGAAACGGGATTTTCTCAACCACGGCAAGCTGCATCATCATCATCCGCGCCACCCAGAAAAAGATGATATCAAAGCCGGTGATCAGAACGTCGGTGGGGAAATATTTTTCAAGCTCGGGCGTATCCTCGGGCCAGCCAAGGGTGCCGATCGGCCAGAGACCGGAGGAGAACCATGTGTCGAGCACATCAGGGTCGCGGTGAATAAGAAGCTTCCCCTTTCTAAATAATTCTAGGAAGTCCTCCCCTTCGCTATCCGCACCTATTTCGAAGTTCACTGGCTCATGGCCAATTTCTACGAGTTTCTGCTCAAGGTAATTATTGTACTTTTCAATTGCGGCAGCTTCTGTCTCAGCACAAATAAGTAGAGTTCCGTCAATCTCGCCAAATTTCTTATTAAGCTCTGAATTGTCCGAAGATAGTTGAAGCTCGTCTAAGGATTCCCCTTTCTTCTCTAAGGCCTTAATGACATCGCTACCCGCATTCTGCGCTAACAATTGACCTCTTCCCGAAGTGATTGGGAGCGCATACCAAACCGGCACCTGGTGCCCCCACCAGAGCTGGCGCGAGATACACCATGGCTCGATATTTTCCAGCCAATGGAAATAAACCTTGGCGTCTTGAGCGGGTAAAATCTGGGTATCGCCGTTTTTCACCGCATCAATAGCGGGCTGCACGATTTTGGCGGTATCCACGAACCACTGGTCGGTCAGCATCGGCTCGATCACAACTTTGGAGCGGTCACCAAATGGTTGCATGATCAGCTTGTTTTCGACCAGCGGAACGGCGTTGCCCGCCTCATCAGTCACCATCACAGCCAACCCCTCTTTGGTGATATCGGCAACTACCGCATCGCGCGCTTCAAACCGGTCCAGCCCGCGATATTCGTCGGGAACAAGGTTTAGCAGTGTTGTTGTCTCGTAGATATCCCAAGGGCGCCCATCTAAATATTCCTTTGCAGCCTTGGCAGACTTTTCGTATGACCACCCGTTAGATCTCATTTGACCTTTTGTATCAAGCAAAACGTGGAGCGGAATGTTGTTTCGCTTAGCAACACCGTAGTCGTTGAAATCATGCGCGCCGGTGATCTTGACCGCGCCAGAGCCGAAATCGGGATCGGGGTAGTTGTCGGTGATGATAGGGATCAGGCGGCGATGCTCTTTTGGTCCCACCGGAATTTCGCAAAGTGTGCCGACAATAGAGGCATAGCGCTCGTCGCTGGGATGCACCGCGACCGCCCCGTCGCCGAGCATGGTTTCAGGGCGCGTGGTGGCAATGGCGATATAGTCGCGCGTCTCGCGCAAGCTCACCTTGCCGTCTTCATCCTTTTCCACATATTCATAAGTCGCCCCACCCGCGAGTGGATATTTGAAGTGCCACATATGGCCGGCAACTTCGATGTTTTCGACCTCGAGATCGGAGATGGCGGTCTCAAAATGCGGGTCCCAATTGACGAGGCGCTTGCCGCGATAAATCAGGCCCTTGTGATACATCTCGACGAAAACCTTGATCACGGCCTTTTGGAAATGCTCGTCCATGGTGAAGGCGTTGCGCGACCAATCGCAGCTCGCGCCAAGACGCTTGAGCTGGTTGATGATGGTGTCGCCAGATTTTTCCTTTTGCTCCCAAACCTTCTCAATGAATTTCTCGCGCCCCAGTTCAACGCGGGTCGGCTGGCCGGTCGCTGCAAGCTCGCGCTCGACCACCATTTGCGTGGCAATCCCCGCATGATCCTGTCCGGGCTGCCACAGCGTGTCAAAGCCGCGCATCCGGTGCCAGCGCACCAAGATATCCTGAAGCGTGTTGTTGAACGCGTGGCCCATATGCAGGCTGCCGGTCACGTTAGGCGGCGGGATCATGATCGAGAACGTCTCTTTGCGCGAGGCATTGGCCCCGGCCTTGAACGCGCCGGAGCTCTCCCACGCTTGGTAAATCGCGGCTTCCGCCGAGGCGGCGTCAAAGTTTTTTTCCATCGGCACGGGCAAGGTCTCTCAGAGTTTGATGTTTACGTTTGGGGGGCTGTTTAACCTGCACCTGCGCCGGAGGAAAGACCCCGCAAACCTTAGCGGATGTTAGACCACGCGATCAAATTTAGTGCTGAGATGGATCAGGCTTTCCGACGAGCGCACACCTTTAATGCCGCCGATCAGGTCCAGAACCTGATCCATTTCGGCGGTGGTGTCGCTGACAAGCTGCAAAATCATGTCAAACCGCCCCGAGCTGGTGTGGACGATCTCAACCTCGGGCATCGCCCGCAGACGCGCAACCACCGAGGCCGTGCCCCTCGGTTCGACCTGCAACAAAACCGTTGCGCGGATGCGGTGAAGCTGTGTGGCTTGGCCAAGTTTCAGGGTGTAGCCAGCGATCACGCCCTTACGCTCCAACCGCTCAAGGCGCGCCTGAACCGTGGTTCGCGCGAGTTTAAGCTGGCGCGCCAAGGTTGAAACGCTGGTTCGTGCATCGGCGGAAAGGCGGTTTATGATTTGTTTATCGAGATCATCCATAGTTATTTTGCAGTCATTTCGCCGTGAATTTCGTTGTGAATTTCGTTGAATTGCCCAGATTATCTTACAATATCTGCCAAGTAACAAGTGAAACTGACATGTTTTGGCAGATAGTTGACGGACCTATCCGCACTTGGAGAACCCCATGGGACTTACCGAACCGATTTTCACCACGCCGCGCGCGTATCTTAAGTCGCGCGAGCCGGATCAGCCCACGTTCTTTTTCGCGCCTCACATCCTTGCACAAACCGCGCGCCGGTTTCAGCGCGGCTTTGGCGGGTTGGTCAGCTATGCGATCAAGGCCAACCCCGACATTGCAGTTCTCGATAATCTGCTTGCGGCGGGGATCACCACCTTCGATGTGGCTTCGCTGGAGGAGATACGCATGGTGCGCGCCCGCGCGCCGCAAGCGACCCTACACTATCATAACCCGGTTCGCTCTGGTCGCGAAATTAGCGGGGCGTTGCAGTCAGGCGTGCGCAGCTTTTCGATTGATCGCATGTCGGAGTTGGAGAAACTGGCGCAGATGGCGCAGGGGCGGCCGCTTGAGGTGTCGGTACGTTTGAAATTGCCGGTTAAAGGTGCAGCTTACGATTTTGGCACCAAATTCGGCGCAACTCCTGACGAAGCCGTGGAGTTGTTGCAACGGGTCCGCGACCTCGGTTTCACACCCTCAATGACGTTTCATCCCGGCACCCAGTGCAAATCCGCGTCAGCTTGGCAGCGCTATATCGATGCCTCGGCGCAGGTCTCGCACCAAGCCCAAACGCCGCTTTATCGCCTGAATATAGGCGGCGGATTTCCTAGCCATCGCAACGGGCAGCCTCCTGATTTGCGCGCGATTTTCGACATGATCCGCGCGGCAACAGCCAAAGCATTCGCACCAAACCCACCAAAACTGGTTTGCGAGCCGGGGCGGGCGATGGTCGCCGAGGCCTATTCGCTGGCGACCCGGATCAGGGCCGTGGACGCGCGCGGAAATATCTTTCTCAACGACGGAATTTACGGCGGATTGGCGGAATATCCGGTCATCGAGGCAACCGACCGCATCACGGCCCTCAGCCAAGACGGGCAGATCCTCGCAGGCCCGACCTCGCCCAAAACCCTGTTTGGCCCGACCTGCGACTCGCTGGATGTTTTGCACTCGCAACATGTTCTGCCCGACACCCTCGCCGAGGGCGACTATCTGATTTTCCACGGCATGGGCGCCTATAGCTGCGCTCTGTCCACGCGCTTCAACGGATATGGCCAGCACAAGGTCGTCAACTTGTCAAAACCATCCTAGCCCGATACCAATTTAACACTGTCGGGAAATTGATTATGTCTTGGCGGCGTTTTCTGCGAGGCTGACCGGACATGATTCAAGTGCCTATCAATCACGTCGTCATAATGGACGGCACCCTCAGCAGCCTTGAGGGCAACAGCGAAAGCAACGCCGGACTGACCTATAAGCTTCTGTGCGAAATGTCGCCCTCACGGGAGATATCGCTCAGGTACGAGGAGGGCATTCAGTGGTGCACATGGCGCAGCATGATCGATCTGGCGGCAGGTGTCGGGATTAATGGCCAAATTCGGCGCGCCTACGGCTTCATCGCCAGCCGCTATCGCCCCGGTGACCGGATCTTTTTATTCGGCTTCTCGCGCGGAGCTTACGCGGTCAGATCGCTCGCAGGCGTCATCGACAGAATTGGCTTGCTAAAACGCAACTTCGCCACCGAAAGTAATATCCAGCAGGCCTTTCGCTATTATCAATACGCCCACGAAACCCCGTCGTCAAAAGCGTTTTCGCGACTGAAATGCAGCCCCAGTGTGAACATCCAAATGGTCGGGGTCTGGGACACGGTCAAGGCGCTTGGCATCCAATATCCGGTGCTGTGGCGGCTGGCACCAAAACCGACGGGCTTTCACAGCGCAGGCCTTGGCGACACTGTCCTGAACGGGTTTCAAGCCCTCGCCCTCAATGAAAACCGCCACGCTTTCAAGCCGGTGATCTGGTCCTCACGACCTGACTGGAGCGGCAGGTTGGAGCAGGCGTGGTTTCGCGGAGCGCACGCCGATGTTGGCGGACAAATCGGCACATATTCCGCTGCGCGCCCGCTCTCCAACATTCCGCTGGTCTGGATGCTTAACCACGCCGAAACCTGCGGCCTGCCCCTGCCCGAGAACTGGCGCGAACGCTTTCCAACCGACCCAAATGCCCATGCCCACGGCTCTTATCGCGGCATCGGCAAGTTCTTTCTCAACCGAAAAGCGCGGGTCCCGTTGGGCGACCCGTCAGAATTCATTCACCCCAGCGTGAGCGCCCATGAATCAAGCAAATAGGCCGCAAAGCTGCGCGCAAAAACGCCAAAGACCGCGCCGCCATAACTTGCGACTTTACACCTGCTAAAAACACTATAGTTCCGAGTTTGAAGGGGGTGTCATGGGCAAGTCGATCATGATTCAAGGGAGCGGCTCCAATGTGGGGAAGTCGTTGCTTGTGGCTGGCATGTGCCGCGCTTTTTGGCATCGTGGCCTCATGGTGAAACCGTTCAAGCCCCAGAATATGTCCAACAATGCCGCCGTAACCGAGGATGGCGGAGAGATCGGGCGCGCGCAGGCACTACAGGCGATGGCCGCCAATATCGCGCTGCATTCAGACCTAAATCCGGTGCTGCTGAAACCGGAATCCGACATCGGATCACAAGTTATTTTGCAAGGAAAACGGCTGACAACGGTTCAGGCGCGCGAATATGCCCGCCTTAAGCCGAAGCTTCTGAACGCGGTAATGGACAGCTTTGAGCGGGTGAAAAACTCCTGCGATCTGGTGATTGTCGAGGGGGCGGGCAGCCCCGCCGAGGTCAATCTGCGCGCGGGCGACATCGCTAATATGGGCTTTGCCGAGGCGGCGAATGTGCCGGTTTTGCTGGCGGGTGATATCGACCGTGGCGGGGTGATTGCCCAGATCGTCGGGACATATGCGGTTTTGCCGAAACCGGATCGCGACCGGATTAAAGGCTTTGTTATCAACAAGTTTCGCGGTGATCCCACATTGTTTGACGATGGGTTAAGCTTTATCGTCGAGCATACGGGATGGCACGGCTTAGGCGTTATTCCGTGGTTTCAGGCCGCAAATACGCTGCCCGCCGAAGACGTGATGGATCTGGGTTCCAAACACGGCGGCGCTTTTAAAATCGCGGTGCCATGCCTATCTCGAATTGCCAATTTCGACGATCTCGATCCTTTGAAACTTGACCCGAAAATCAGCATTGAACTGGTTAAAGCGGGGCAGGCCCTTCCCGGTGACGCCGACCTGATCCTGATCCCCGGCAGCAAATCCACCATCGCCGACCTCGCGTTTTTTCGCGCGCAAGGCTGGGATATTGACCTTAAGGCGCATATCCGGCGCGGCGGTCATGTGTTGGGAATTTGCGGGGGATATCAGATGCTTGGCCGGGAAATCATTGACATGGACGGCGTTGAGGGCCCGCCCGCGCGCGTGGCCGGACTGGGGCATCTGGACGTTCAAACCCGGATGCAGGCCGACAAACACACCGCCAATGTAACGGCCGAATACCTGCGTAACGGGATCATGTTGCAGGGCTATGAAATCCACATGGGCCACACCACCGGCCCTGATCGGGGGCGCGGCTGGCTGGCAATCGGCGCACGGCGCGAAGGGGCTCAATCCGCCGACGGAAAGATACGCGGCTGCTATGTACACGGGCTGTTTTCCTCGGATAAATTCCGCGAAGTCTTCCTGTCGGAACTGGGCCATGACGCCTCCTCGTTCGACTATTCCAAAACCATCAACGACACCCTCGATCAACTGGCAAAACACCTGGAAACCCACATGGACCTCGACCTTATCTTGCGCTTGGCGAAGTAATCCATAGGACGCCTCGCTCATGCGCCCTTGCGGTCGGGCGGAGCGACAAATTAGTCCAGCAGGCAGGATTTGGGGAAAACCCCAGAGCGTCAGTTGCCGAGCCCTGCAAACTGTGGCAAGACTGTTGCAACGCACCCCTTCGATTCTAGAGCAGCTAACATGACAGATTATTCTACTCTTCGCACGGCCATGGTCGATTGTCAGGTCAGGCCGTCGGATGTAACCAAATTCCCGATCATCGAGGCTATGTTGTCTGTGCCGCGCGAGGTGTTCGTGCCAAGCCAAAGTCGCAGCGTGGCTTATGCGGGCGACCATGTTTTTCTGGGCAATAATCGGATCGTGATGGATGCACGCCTGCTGGCCAAGATGCTGGACGCACTGGATATCTGCGGCAAGGATCTGGTGCTCGATATCGGCTGTGGGCTTGGCTATTCAAGCGCGATTATAGCGCATCTCGCCGAGGCCGTGATCGCGGTTGAAGAAGACGATGCTCTCGCACTTGAGGCAGAAGCAAACCTGACCTCGCAATCGGTTGATAACGCGATTGTGGTAACCGGAGCGCTGACAGACGGGGCTGCAAAACACGGTCCATATGACGCGATATTCTTCTCCGGTGGCGTTGCTGAAATTCCGGCCAAACTGCTTGAGCAGCTAAAAGAAGGTGGGCGCGTTGCGGCGCTGTTCATAGAAAACCAGTTTGGCCAGTGCAAGATCGGCGTGAAAGCCGATGGCCGGATCGCGTGGCGAACGGTGTTTGATGGCACTGCACCCATTTTGCCGGGGTTCGAGCCGATTGAGGAGTTTGCGCTTTAGGTCTGCTTGAATTGCGGCAAACACATGATGATATGTAATGCGCGGCGCATCTAGCGACTGGCACGTTATGCCAAATTCCGGTCGAGGACGGCCAATGGCGAGCGGTGAATTGAGTGTAGTCTGAAGATCGGGCTGAAATCGGGGGCGGTATGAATTTTCTAAAATCTGCGGCGGTTGTTGTTGCCTTCGGGGTCGGAGCCACCAGCATGGCCTCTGTGGCCGGGGCGCAAAGCCTGACCGATGCACTCATCAACGCCTACAACCATTCCGCGAGCCTAAAGAGTGGACGGGCCGGTTTGCGCGGCTCTGACGAGGGGGTGGCGCAAGCTTGGTCGGCCCTGCGTCCAAAGCTTGACGCCAGCGGATCGTTTGGAAATTCCAACTCCTCATTGTCCGCGATTGGCAGCCGCACCACCTCTAATCTGGCGCTTAGTCTAAGCTTGACTCTGTGGGATGGAGGCGCGACCAAGCTGGGGATCGAGGTGGCGAAATTAAACGTCGAGGCCTTGCGCCAGACGTTGAAAAACACCGAACAACAAATCCTGCTGGACGCGGCAACCGCTTTTATGGACATGCGCCGCGATGCCCAGTTTCTGGACCTTGCCGAGAATAATCGTGCGGTGATTGCCAAGCAGGTTCAGGCCGCGCGCGATCGCTTCGAGGTTGGCGAAATTCGCCGCACCGACGTCAGTCAGGCCGAAGCGCGGCTGGCCGGGGCGTTAAGCGTCATCGCGCTGCGCCAAGGCACGCTGGAGATTTCGCGCCAAGCCTATTTTAACGCGACCGGCCACTATCCCGGCGACCTGAAAACGCCGCCGCGCCCGCCAAAAACGCCCGCATCGCTTGAGGCTGCGAAATCTATTGCGCTGCGCACCCACCCGTCGATCTTGCGGGCCAAGGACGCATCCAAAATCGCCGAGTTGAACATTTACCGCGCGCAGGCGGCGATGAAACCGGCCATAAGACTTTCCGGCAGCCTGAGTTCGACCACCGGTTCCTCTGTCAGCGGCGACACACTCAGCCTGTCGCTTGGTGGCTCTGCACCGATTTATCACGGCGGCGCGCTGACCTCGGCATATCGACAGGCGCTTGCGCTCGAAGAGCAGTCGCGCTTTGACATTCAGCTTGCGGGTCAGAGAATAACACAAAACGTTACCCGTTTTTGGGCGCAGCTTGGCATCGCTCGCGCCTCTATCACCGCGCGTCAAAAAGAGGTCCGCTCGACCCGCACCGCGTTGAGCGGAATTCGTGAAGAGGCAAATCTTGGCGCGCGCACCACCCTTGATGTGCTGGACGCCGAGCGCGCGATGGTCGAGGCCCAGACCAATCTGGTTTCTGCACGCCGCGACGAAAACGTAGCAGCTTATTCGCTTTTATCGGCTATGGGGTTGTTGACTGTTAAGCATTTGCAGCTAGGAATTAAGACCTATGATGTCAAAGCCAATTACAAAAAAGTGTCCCATGCCCCGGGGCCAAGCAACCGGGCAAAACTGCTTGAAAAGATTTTCACGCGGGCGGGAAAGAAATAAGTCGCGAATCAAAGTGTTGTGGGTAAAGATAGCACTCACTACTACTTATGCGAATGAATTGAGGGAAGCTAATGTCTGATCCGGTATCTTCGATGGACGTGGAAGACGTGCTGTCCTCCATCAGACGGTTGGTCTCAGAAGAAGCAAAAGCAACCGAGCCTTCGCGCGAATCGCCTCAACTCGGCCGCCAGACAGATATCCATGAAGAGACGGAAAACGCGGCGAGCGAGGCAGTTTCGCAAATAAACAACGACGCCTCGATAGGTCAAGCTGACGTTTTGGCGGGGGTTCCGCCGTCAAATGAAATATCACGGCAGCAACCGGTTGCACAGGACGACGCGCAGGTTTCGTTTCGCCACAAAACGGCAGCCCCGCGCGGGGGCGTTGACAAAAAGCTGGTTTTGACCGCCGCTTTACGGGTTGCCGAGGCTGAAAATAATGGGCCTCAGGGTTCGGGCGACGACGTGGCGGAAGCCACCTCTGCCTCCGAGCGTCCAAGGCGACCGGGTCACCCGCATCTGCGCTCGGTTTCCGATGACGCCTCGGCTTCTGGCGGCCCAAGTGATACGGCGAATAATGCGCCGGATGCTGGTGCAAATGATGGGGCTGATCATCGCTTGGGTGGCGTTTCGCGCGGAAACAAGCTTGATTTCGCGCCGGAGGACACATTGTTTGAGCGCGCCAAACGGGCGATGGAATCCGTGAAATCAACGCCGATCGAGCCGCCTGCATATGTGTTTGATCCAGAGGTTAAACCAACATCGCCAGAGGTTGCAGAGCGTCCAGTTGCACCCTCTCCCACCCCGGTTGAGGAAATGCGCGTGCCTGAACAGGCCCCGGATGAGGGCCAGAATGAAGTGGAGGTCGCCGCCCCCATCGGCACTGAAGCCTCATCGGAATTCATCGAGTCAGCAGCCGCCACCAGCGCCTCTGCCTCACCGTTCAGCGCCAGTGGCGGCACACTTGATCCGGCCCATGCCGAGGCGGAAAGCGATCTGGAAGACGATCTGCCGTCTGTTAATTTTGTCGAAGAAGAAGAGTCGATCCTTGACGAAGAAACACTGCGCGACATGGTCTCGGAGATGGTGCGCGAAGAATTGCAGGGCGAATTGGGCGACAGGATTACCCGCAATGTCCGCAAGTTGGTCCGCCGCGAAATTCAGCGTGCTCTGGCCAGCCGAGAGTTTGAATAGCGCCTATTTGGTGCCAAAGCTGATCAGCCCGATCAGATAGCTCGGTCGTGAGCCAGACTAGATAACGGGCGTGCCCTGCGCGGATATTCGTTAAAGCGCAGGCCCGTACATCCTGCATTCCCGGTTAGTTTATTCCTCGCCGCGACCACTTTGCCCCTCAAGTGTATGAATTTTTACGCCCTTGTTTTGGCATACCTCAAGCAGGCCCGGCGAATCGATCTTATCTGTGAAAAACTCGTCGATGTTTTCCATGCTGGTGATCCTGACCGGAGCCGAGCGCGAAAATTTTGAGCTGTCCGCCACCAGAAAACGCCGCCGGGCGTTGGCGATGATCGCCTGCGCAACCCGCACCTCGCGGTAGTCGAAATCCAAAAGCGCACCGTCCTCGTCAATCGCGGATGCGCCGATCACCGCGTAATCCGCCTTGAACTGCTGCACGATATCCACGGCGGACTCCCCCACCAACCCCCCGTCCGAACGGCGCAGCATCCCGCCGGTCACCACCACGTCGCAATGGGGATTTGCGGCCATGATATTGGCGACATTCAGATTGTTCGTGATCACCAACAAGTCGCGCCGATTGCCCAACGCGCGGGCGACAGCCTCGGTCGTGGTGCCAATATTGATGAAAATCGAAGCAGCGTCGGGGATCGCGGCAGCGCAAAGGCAGCCGATCTCGTCCTTAACCTCGGCGGCCATCAGGCGACGGGCCTCGTAAGACAGGTTGGCCACCCCCGAATCGACGACCGCGCCGCCGTGAATGCGCGACAAATGCTCTTGCGCACATAGCTCGTTCAGGTCCCGACGGATGGTTTGAGGCGTGACATCAAGGCTTCCAGCAAGGTCATCAACAAGAACCCGTCCGCTTTTTCGCGCCTCCGCAAGGATCTGTTTATGTCGAAATGAAAGCACCATCTCCGCCCGCCATCGTTGATTTCAGAGGATTTTTGCGCTGAGTCTCGCCGCTGACCGGTTTGGGGTCAAGTGTTTCAACACGGGGCATATCGCCAAAACGAAGATAGTAGCGAAAATTGCGAAAACTGCTTGACGTATTTTCCGAAAATACGCAGTCTGCTGTCACATATATGTCATGCTGCAGCGCTATGTCAGCGGTGCAGCCAGTTCCCTTCGCCCAAGTCAGAAATTTCATGCCGAAATCACAAACATTTGACATTGCACGTATCGGCAGCTGGACGAGTGGCAAGGTGAGCGGTTGCGCGTTCGCGCAGGGCGAGGCTGTGCGCGGCCAGTCAGTGTTTGCGTCCAAGGCCAGTGCCACGCGCCACCGCGTGAAACAGTTTCACTTCAGAAATTCGACCAAGCTGCCGGACAGCACCCCGTGACGGGACCGAAGCGTGGTATGAAATGCCTGGACAGCAAACCGGGCGAATAGCAAGGCAACCAACAAGGAGAGACCAAATGAAACTCACCAACATAATTGCCGGGGCGCTGACCGCGACGGCGATGACGGGGCTGGCGCTCAGTGCGCAGGCCACGACAACAATTCAGTGGTGGCACGCCATGGGTGGTGCCAACGGGGAACGCGTCAACAAAATCGCTGCTGATTTCAACGCGTCACAATCGGAATATAAAGTCGTTCCCACCAACAAGGGCAACTACACCGAGACCATGACCGCCGCTGTTGCCGCCTTTCGCGCCAATAAACAGCCCGATCTGGTTCAGGTCTTTGAGGTTGGCACCGCCACCATGATGGCCGCCAAAGGCGCGGTTTATCCGGTCTATCAGTTGATGAAGGACGAGGGCGAAAGCTTTGATATCAACGCCTATCTTCCCGCCGTTGTCAGCTATTACGAGACCACCGATGGCAAGCTTTTGTCGATGCCGTTCAACAGCTCGACCCCGGTTCTTTGGTATAACAAAGACGCCTTCAAAAAAGCCGGCATCACCAAGGTTCCCGCCACTTGGGACGAGATGAAAACCGCCTCTGAAAAGCTGGTCGCCAGTGGCACCAAATGCGGCTTTACCTTCGGCTGGCAGTCCTGGGTCATGGTTGAAAACTATAGCGCCTGGAACAACCTGCCCATCGGCACAGAGCAAAACGGTTTTGCCGGTCTTGATACCAAATTCACCTTCAACAACGACGCTGTTAAAAACCGTCTGCAAAGCATCTATGACTGGTCCAAAGACGGCCTGTTCAAATATGGCGGTCGTCGTGGCGACAGCTTGTCCATGTTCACCAATGGCGAATGTGGCATGTGGTTGAACTCGTCGGCTTATTACGGCTCGATCAAATCCCAGGCCAAGTTCGATTTCGGTCAGGCTCTGTTGCCGCTGGATAGCGAAGTTGCCAAAGCTCCGCAAAACTCGATCATCGGTGGTGCGACTTTGTGGGTTCTCAAAGGCAAGCCTAAAGAGAACTATAAAGGTGTGGCCCTGTTCCTGAAATATCTCTCCAGCCCGAAAGTTCAGGCTTGGTGGCATCAGGAAACCGGCTATGTGCCGATCACGACAGCGGCTTATGAGCTGTCCAAAAAGCAAGGGTTCTACAAGACCAACCCCGGCACGGATACCGCCATCAAGGAGCTGAGCCTCAACGCACCGACGCCTAATTCGCGTGGCTTGCGGTTTGGCAATTTCGTGCAAATCCGCGACATCATCAACGAAGAGATGGAAAATATCTGGGCTGGCAAGAAAACCGCCTCCCAAGCCATGGATGATGCGGCTGCGCGCGGCGACAAGCTGCTGCGCAAGTTCCAAAAAGCCAACAAATAAGGCTTGAAAACACCGAGCCTCCGGCCTTATTGGTCGGGGGCTTATTTCGCTTTATAACAAGGTCTTTGGGGCTGACGTGAATGCTTAAACGGGTACATTTCAACACCAAGCTGCTGCCGTTTTTGCTGGTTGCCCCGCAAATCATCATCACGTTGGTATTCTTCTTCTGGCCGGCCAGTCAGGCGCTTTTCCAGTCATTGCGCATCGAGGACGCCTTTGGCCTCAGCTCCCAGTTCGTCTGGTTTGACAATTTCAAAGAGCTGATTGCTGATCCAAATTATCTGGAGGCGTTCTCGCGTACCGCCGAGTTTTCAATTCTGGTCGCGGCGATCGCGATGCTAAGCGCGCTACTGCTGGCAGCCATGGCCGACCGGATTGTCAAGGGAGCACTGGCCTATCGCACCATGCTGATCTGGCCCTACGCCATCGCGCCCGTCATCGCCGGGGCGCTGTGGGTGTTCATGTTTGACCCGACACTTGGCATCTTCGTTTACGCGCTGGACGCGCTTGGCATTGACTGGAATTACAAGCTCAACGGAGGCCAAGCTATGACGCTAGTGATCCTCGCCGCTGCATGGAAGCAGATAGCCTATAACTTCCTGTTTTTCGTCGCCGCCATGCAGTCGATTCCGAAATCGCTGATCGAGGCGGCTGCCATTGATGGCGCTGGCCCATGGCGTCGCTTCTGGACGATTGTGTTGCCGCTGATCTCGCCCACCACTTTTTTCCTGCTGGTGGTTAACGTAGTTTACGCATTTTTCGACACGTTCGGAATTATCGATTCAATGACCCAAGGCGGGCCCGCCAGCAACACCGAAATCCTCGTTTACAAGGTCTACTATGACGGCTTTGTCGGCCTTGATCTCGGTAGTTCGGCGGCGCAGTCAGTGATCCTCATGGCTATCGTCATCGCCCTGACCGTGGTGCAGTTTCGCTATATCGAACGAAAGGTTGATTACTGATGATCGAGAACCGCCCCTTTGTTACCTTTTTGGCGCATCTGACGGTAATTACCGGCATTCTGATCGTCGCCTTCCCGATCTGGATCACCTTTGTTGCCGCCAGTCACGACGCCATTCGCATGACCCAAGTGCCGATCCCGCTGTGGCCGGGGGATCAGTTTCTGATCAATATGAAACAGGCGCTGACCCAAGGGCTTGGCGGTGCTGGCGGCCCTCCGGTCTGGCTGATGCTGACCAACAGTCTGATCACCGCGATGATGATCGCGGTCGGCAAGATTATCATTTCGCTCCTGTCGGCCTATGCCATCGTGTATTTCAAATTCCCGTTTCGCATGGGGTTTTTCTGGATGATCTTCATCACCCTGATGCTACCGGTCGAAGTGCGTATTCTGCCGACCTTCAAGGTGGTCGCGGACCTTAACCTGCTCGACAGTTATTGGGGTATGACCCTGCCACTGATCGCCAGCGCCACCGCGACGTTTATGTTCCGGCAGGTGTTTTTGACCATCCCCGACGAGCTGCTTGAGGCGGCGCGCATCGACGGCGCAGGTCCCATGCGGTTTTTCTGGGACATCCTGATCCCCATGTCGCGCACCAATATCGCGGCCCTGTTTGTGATCCTGTTCATCTATGGCTGGAACCAGTATCTGTGGCCGCTGCTGATCACCACCGACCCCAATCTTTACACCGTGACCATCGGCATCAAGCAGATGCTGAACTCCGCCGAGCTGACACCTGAATGGAACGTGATTATGATGACCGCACTTCTGGCCATGGTCCCGCCGGTTTTTGTGGTGTTAAGCATGCAGAAAATGTTCGTCAAAGGCCTGACGGAAACCGACAAATAAGCAGAACTGGAACACCTAAATGGCGGAAATTTCGCTCAGAGATATCGAGAAGTCCTACGGCAATGTCGAGGTCATCAAGGGTGTCAACATGGACATCAAGGATGGCGAGTTCATGGTCATCGTCGGCCCCTCGGGCTGTGGCAAATCAACTTTGCTGCGCATGGTGGCCGGGCTGGAGGCGATCAGCGCCGGTGAGATCTCAATCGGCGGGCGCGTTGTCAATGAGCTCGAGCCAGCCGAGCGTGACATCGCCATGGTGTTTCAAAATTACGCGCTTTATCCGCATATGTCAGTTTACAAAAACATGGCTTACGGGCTGAAAATTAAGAAAATTCCTAGCGACGAGATCGAGCGGCGGGTCAATCGCGCCGCTGAAATCCTCGAGCTTGGCGACTACCTTAATCGTTCGCCCCGCCAATTGAGCGGTGGTCAGCGCCAGCGCGTTGCCATGGGCCGCGCCATCGTGCGCGAACCCGCCGTGTTTTTGTTTGACGAGCCGCTTTCAAACCTTGATGCCAAGCTGCGCGTGCAAATGCGTCTTGAGATCAAGAAACTGCAAGCGACCCTTGGCATCACCGCGATCTACGTCACCCATGATCAGGTCGAAGCCATGACCCTCGGTCACCGTTTAGCGGTCGTGAACGGCGGCGTGATTGAGCAAATTGGCACCCCGATCGAGATTTACGAGCGCCCCGAAACCGTGTTCGTGGCCGGCTTCATCGGCTCGCCCTCGATGAACTTGATCGACGGGGAGATGGATGACACCGGCGGCAAGGTTCTGCTGGGCGGGGGCGCACAGATTGCGCTGGCCACCGCAAATGCGGCGCTGGCCGGTCACGCGGTGATATTCGGCGCGCGGCCCGAACATCTGGACGTCACCTCCGCCGACAACGCTTCGCTGACCCTGACGGTCAATATTGTCGAACAACTGGGCGCGGATACCTTGGTTCACGGAACACTCAAAGGCGGGGCCGAAGCCGTCATTCGTCTTGACGGAATCCAGACCCACAAGAGCGGCGAGGAAATTGGCCTGAACATCGAGCCGGCCAAAATGCATCTGTTTGCTGCAGATACTGGCAAACGACTGCAATAACCCTTGGTCCGCGCCCCTGGTATCCCCAGTCTATGGAGAATCCGTGGGGTCGGATTGATGGCTACAGATCAATTGCCCACCACGAACTGGGACCAAACACCTAGTGCCCGCCAATCCGGCCGAGACGAATGTCATAGTCAACCGCCAGCGCATAATCAGGGTCATCGTCCTTTTCCACGACCAACTGCCCGGCTTTTGACAGCAGGCTGTGGCAATCATGGGACAGGTGGCGCAGCTGAAGACGCTTGCCAGCTTCGTTGTATTTACCCGCAACTGCCTCGATCGCTTGCAGGGCGGACTGATCGACAATCCGCGAATTCATGAAATCAAGAATAACCACCTCGGGGTCATCGGCCGGATTGAAAAGCTCCTGAAACCCGGCGGCGGAGCCGAAAAACAGCGGGCCTTCGATCTCGTAAACCCGCGCGCCTTTCAGGGTCTCTGACGGGCGGATTTTGGCGTGGATATGCGCCGCCGAATTCCACGCATAAACCAGCGCCGACACGATCACTCCAACCACCACGGCGGTGGCCAGATTGGCGAAAACAGTGACCAGCGTGACCAGAATAATCACCAGCGCATCAGAGCGCGGCACGATCCACAACACCCGCAGGCTTTGCCACGCGAAGGTGCCAATCACCACCATGAACATCACGCCAATCAACGCCGCCAGCGGAATCATCTCGATGATCTGGCTGGCAAACAGGATGAACATCAGTAGAAAAATTGCCGCCGAAATACCGGAAAGCCGCGTGCGACCGCCGGATTTCACGTTAATCATCGACTGACCGATCATGGCGCAACCTCCCATGCCGCCGAAAAATCCGGTAACAGTATTGGCGGCCCCTTGGGCGATACATTCCTTAGACGCTCCGCCGCGCTGATCGGTCATTTCACCGACGAGATTGAGGGTCAGGAGGCTCTCGATCAGCCCGATCATGGCCAAGATAACCGCGTAGGGCAGGATGATCTTGAGTGTTTCAAAATCAAACGCAACGATGGGAATTTGAAACGTGGGCAGCCCACCTTTGAGTGAGGCCATATCACCGACGCGGGGCACCGGCAGATCAAAGAAAATCGCCGCTGCCGCCACCAGACCGATTGCCATCAGGGGGGCGGGAACCAGCCGCGTTACTTTGGGCGTCACCCAGATCAGCGCCATCGTCGCCAGAACCAGACCGAGCGTGATCCACAGGCTGGAGCCGCTCATCCAGACTTGCTGCCCGCTGGCATCCTCAACGCGAAACTGCTCCAGCTGGGCCAGAAAAATCACCACCGCCAGCCCGTTCACGAACCCGAGCATCACCGGATGGGGCACCATGCGAATAAATTTACCCCAGTGCAAAACCCCGACCGTAATCTGGATTAAGCCCATCAAAATAACCGTGGCGAACAGATATTGAACCCCGTATTGCGCCACCAGCGCGACCATCACCACGGCGAGCGCGCCGGTCGCCCCCGATATCATCCCCGGTCTCCCACCGAAAATTGCCGTGATCAGCCCGACGATAAAGGCCGCGTAAAGCCCCACCAGCGGGTCCACCCCCGCCACAAACGAGAACGCCACCGCCTCGGGCACCAGTGCCAATGCGACCGTCAAACCGGACAGCACCTCGATCCGCCCCTGAGCAAGCGACAGCCCGCCAAGAGCCGTCGGCGCGTCTTTGGGCCTTAATCGCTTGGTAAAGGCGGCAAGAATATTTGTGTAGGGCAAAGGATGTCCAGTTCGTTCAAGGGGTCGGGCAATATCTCGTATCGGCCAACTCTAACTGGCGACGAAACCCCGAGAGCTTCCTAATTCAGTGCAGAGATTGGCACAAAACGCAAAAAACCGCCCTGACGGCGGCTTAGTGATTGAGCATCATACAGAGAGCATATTTTGTTCCTTACTAGGTTTGGCAGTGACCTACTCTCCCACGTCTTAAGACGCAGTACCATTGGCGCGACGGTGCTTAACTGCCGAGTTCGGGATGGGATCGGGTGTTTCACTCGTGCTATCTCCACCAAACCAAGAAAGGAACAAACCGCCCTACCCCCTTGAAGGGGAAAGGCGGGATACACGAGACTGTCTATTCAAGTAATTAAACACTATTTGTGTTTGGTGTATTTCAAATGACTATCTTGTCACCAGTCTTGCTTTTACTGGATCAAATCAAGCCTATCGGGCAATTAGTATCGGTCAACTGAATGCATTGCTGCACTTACATCTCCGACCTATCGACGTGGTGGTCTACCACGGCCCTCAAGGGAGACCTTGTTTCGAGGGGGGCTTCCCGCTTAGATGCTTTCAGCGGTTATCCTGTCCGAACGTAGCTACTCTGCACTGCGGCTGGCGCCACAACAGATCCACCAGTGGTTCGTTCACCCCGGTCCTCTC
>JAADIJ010000206.1 GCA_013151335.1 Alphaproteobacteria bacterium
AGCCGCGAGTTGGTCGAGACCATTCTCAACGTGGTCACACAGGGCGACCAGCCCCGCCTGCTGGAGCTGATCGAGCCGTTCCACGCCGCCGATATCGCCGATTTCCTCGAGCAGATCAGCAAGTCCGAGCGCCAACAATTCTTGACCCTGCTGGATATGGACCTTGAGGGCGAGGTGCTGTCAGAGCTTGACGAGGGCCTGCGCGAAGAGGTGATCGAGCAGCTCCCCAACAAGGTTCTCGCCGACGCCATCCGCGATCTGGAAACCGATGATGTCGTCGATCTGATCGAGGACATGGAGGAGCCGCAACAAGAGCTGGTGCTGGACGCGCTTGAGGATGGCGACCGGGTCGCGGTCGAGCAAAGCTTGCTTTATCCCGAGGGCAGCGCCGGTCGTTTGATGCAGCGCGAGTTGGTGATGGCCCCGACCCATTGGGATGTGGGCCGTGCGATTGACTATTTGCGCGAAGAAGGCGATCTGCCGGAACAGTTTTACTATGTGATGATCGTCGATCCGCGTATGCGTCCGGTCGGCAAAGTCTCGCTATCGCTGTTGATGTCCTCAGAGCGCGACGTGGCGCTGACCTCGATCATGGAGGATGATTTTCGCACCATTCCCGTGCTCCAGAGCGAGGAGGACGTGGCCTATGCCTTCAACCAGTACCACATGGTTTCGGCCCCCGTGGTCGATGCCGACGAGCGGCTGGTCGGGGTGATCACCATTGATGACGCGATGGCGGTGCTGGAGGAAAATGCCGAAGAAGACATCATGCGTCTGGCTGGTTTGGGCGATGAAAGCCTGACCGACCGGGTGATCGCCACCACGCGACAGCGCTTTCCGTGGCTGGCGGTTAACCTTGTGACCTCGATCATGGCGTCGTTCGTGATCGCGCAATTTGCCTCGACCATTCAGGCGATTGTGGCGCTGGCGGTGCTGATGCCGATTGTCGCCTCGATGGGCGGAAATGCCGGCACCCAAAGCCTGACCGTGGCCGTGCGCGGGATCGCGACCAAAGACCTCACCGGCTCCAATGTGTGGCGGGTGATCCGGCGCGAGGCGCTGGTGGGGCTGGCCAATGGGGTGATTTTCGCGGTGATTATCGGCTTGGTTGGCCTTTATTGGTTCGATAGCCCCATGCTCGGCGTGGTTCTGGCGCTGGCAATGATCGCCAATATGCTGGTGGCCGGGCTTGCAGGTATTTTGGTCCCGATCTGGCTGGAGAAGCTCGATATCGATCCGGCACTGGCCTCGGGAGCGTTCGTGACCACCGTGACCGATATCGTTGGCTTTTTCTCGTTTCTGGGACTTGCGGCGCTGCTGTTGTTATAGACGCCGATACCCACACCTGACTTGCGGTTATTTGGGAATTTTCAGCACGCGATTGCGGCCCTTTTTCACATAGCTGAGCGAGGCCACCCCGATTGCAGCGACCCGACCGCCGTCAACCCTGTCACCAATTGTAACCCTGACAAATCTGCCGCTTGGCATCCTTAACAACGCGCGACGCTTGCTGGGCGTGCCGCTCACACCGATCAGGTTCAAGCGGTTGAGGTTGATGGCATTCTTGACCGTGGCCGATTTGGCGACATTGGCGCGGGTTGGCAAAACCGGCCCACGGTTTATAATCGGCGCGGTCGCAGGCGTGGCCGAGGCCAGCTTTACCCGGGCCTTGGCGACGGTTTTAGCAAAATCGCTGGGGCGTGCCGCCGGTTGATATGACGTCAAGACCGCCAGACCGGAGGGCGAGCTATCCCCGGCCAAAAGTTCCGCTTGCGCCGAAATTGGTCGCGGTTTGGCGCGGCGCGCGGTCAGTTGCGCCAGCGTGAACCGCCCTTGCACGAAAATCGCGTCAGCACCTGTTTTCAGGGTCGCAGGGCGCGGACTAGGCTTGCGCGCTCGCAACGGATCAGGCGGCACCAAAACTGTTGTCGCCGGTTTGGTCGGTGGGGTAATATTGGGCTTGCCGAGCCGGACTAAAATGCCGTGCGGGTTCAGTGCGCCCTTTTTGGTCGGGATCACAAACCCTTGATCATCAAGCGAAAAAACCGTATCCGCGGGAAGCGGAGATTGGCGCGCGCGCGGCTGGTCATCTTGGGGTCCGCTGCTAAAATCAGGCAGAATAATCGCGTCATTGGCCTCCAGATCACGATCTATCGCCGCCACAAATATATCGTCGCGCACTTGATTTGGCGAGGGCGGAGGTGGTGTGCGAACGCGTCCGAGCGCACCCGTCGCCTTATAGTCGGCCAGCGTTTTAGCTTCGATTTTTTGTTGCTCACCATCGCCACCACTTTCGGCAAGCTCTTCTGTGGTTGGCACATTCAGCCCCGAGGCCCGAATCTTTGCCAGCTCGGCCTCGCTGAGATTGCCTGCCGGTTTGGCGGTGTCAGGCTTGCCCGCATTCGGGTCGGTTTTCCCCTCAAACACCGAGCGGCGCGCGGGGCGGATCAGGGCCAGAGCAGGGTTTGGCGCGGGCGTTCCGAGCTTTGCGGCAAAATCGCTGGGACGGAAGCGAGCGGGGTTGTTTGCACGCACGCCCCGCGCCGCCGACCTGGTAAGCGAGGCCTGCCCGACCCCCGACAAGGTATCGTCCCGGGTGGTTTGCTGGCGCGGAACGAATGCATAATAGCCCGCGCCGATCAGCCCGATTGCCACCAACAGGGCGACGACGCGCAAGCGAATTTTTCCGCCCGGGCCCACCGTCCATATACGAATTTGCGCGCCCCACTCAGCCTTGATCCGGCTCAACTGCACACCGGTTTTCGCGCCGGTCAGCGCGCCATCCGGCACTGTGTCAGGGGTGTCAGGGGTGTCAGTCGGCGTCTCCGCCTCAGGCCGCGTCCTGATGCGCGCGACCGCTTCCACGGCGTTTTTTGCTAAAGCGAGCGCAGGTTTGAGCACGCGTGCGGCCTTGGCAACAAGCCCCGCGATTGCAGGTTGTAACGCAAAGCTACGCGCGTTGTCCGCATCCTCTTGGTGCAAAAATTCCTCGCGAATATGCGCGTCCAACTCGACCGGAGTTTCCAATTGCGGCGCGGGGGTCGCTTGAGGAGGTTGCTCGTCCCAAGCCGCGCTGGTTTCGCCAAGATCGTGTTGCGGCGTGATATCGATACGCGGCGCAATCCGGTTTACCGGATGATCACTACTCTCGGGCGTGGAGGCATCGTCATGGGTGCGGCGACTGCTAAAGCTTGCAATCGGCGCGCTGGCATCTTTTGGCGCAATCTCGGCAGGCGCATCCGCTGTTGGTGGCGAGTTGGTCGGCTGTGTGAGCGGCGGCTGCGACATCTCAACGGGGGCGACCGGCGGCTCCTGTGGCGCAGCTTCGTCGGCGAATATGTTGGCGCCAGCAGCGTCGGCATCATCCGGGCTGAACAGATTGTCGCCGGGCGCTTGCGGGGCAGTCGCGCGCGCCGCTCCCGGCTCTGGGTCCTCGGGTTCAGCGTTCTCGTCCGGGGCGGATTTGCCGTCCTTGAACAAGCTGCGCGCATCTATTGCCGCGGGAACCGGCTCGGGTGTGTCGCGCACTTCGGCATCGGCCCCCAGAAACGAATACGAGAAATCGGTGCGACCAAAAAACGGTCCCAACCTTGGGCATTGCTATGGGTATGGCCGACGAAACTAATGGGGTTAAAGCGATGCTCGACCGCGAATTCCTCGGCCTCGTCCAACGTTTCATTGGCCACAACGGCCACATGAACCATCGCGCCATCGCTGCGCCAGTCAATCGACAGATCCGCAACCTCGTAAGGGGTTTGCCCCTCAAGTGCTGCCAGTATCTGGGCGCGACGCTCGTTCTCGCCCGGACCGGGGGCATGGACTTCGCGGTAGAGGATTTGCGAGGCGGGAATGATCAGTTTTGTGCCAAACCCCTTGCCTTCAAGCCCAACGGCAGTGCTGCGCAGAAAGGACAGGTTCTCGCGAAAAGACGGGTCATTCAGGGCAATATCGCCCACCTCCGTCCACGCGCCACGCGGCGAGCGATGAAGCAGAATAATCCCTTCATGGGACAGGTTTAGGGCAAAATTAGGTTTCATAACGAGCTGTTTACCAAAATCCTGTGGCAGAGGGGAGTCGTCAAAGTGGCGACACCAAGGTTATAGCAGTTTTTCGCTTATGAGCCAGTGGGCCGGGAACAAAGGCTTGATGTTACAGCAAGTTGCGTCTTAGCTTTGCGCGGACACAACTCTTGGGGGCGAAGATGAGATTACCACATATTTTGCTGGTTTTAATGCTGAGTGCCAGCCCTGTTTTTGCCCAGAACTTCACCCCAACCAGTGGCCCGGTCCTGACCATGAGCGGAATCGGCGAGGCTTTGGGTGCGCCCGACATCGCGCTGATCGATATTGGCGTCGAGTTGCGCGCGCCGACCGCCGAGCAAGCCCTGCGGCAAAACTCCGGGCGGATGAAAGACGTGTTCGCGTTGCTGGCGGCAAGCGGCATCAAACCGCGCGATATCCAGACCTCGCAGTTTTCGCTATTCCCGCAATGGGAGGACCAGAAATCGCCCTATAACAAGCCCTTGCAGATCGTAGGTTTCAAGGTGACCAACGCGCTGAATGTGCGGGTGCGCGACCTTGCGCAGCTTGGCTCGATCCTTGATGCGCTGACCAAAGCCGGAGCCAATCGCATTCAATCGGTGCGGTTTTCTGTCGACAACTCCGAGCGTTATCTGGACGCGGCCAGACGCGCCGCCGTGGTCGATGCCATTCGCAAGGCCAAGATCACGGCCAAGGCGGCGGGGGTGTCGCTGGGGGCAATCCTGTCGATCTCCGAGAGCCGCACGAGCAACCCCGAACCGGTGTTTCGCATGAGCGCACTTGCCGCCGATACGGTGCCGATCTCGGGCGGCGAGTTGAAGTTTACCGCCGGAGTCACCATTCGTTTCGCGCTTGAGTAAGGCGTTGCTCGCCAGACGACCACAGGCCGCCAGCGCGTGAGGTCAGATGTCGCTCGTGGCTTGGGCCAGCGCCTGATCAATATCGGCGATCAGATCGTTCACGTCCTCGATGCCAATGGAAAAACGGATGACATTTGGCGCAGCCCCGGCAGCGATTTGTTGCTCGATTGTCAATTGTCGGTGGGTGGTTGAGGCGGCGTGGATCACCAGCGAGCGCGCGTCCCCGAGATTGGCCACATGGCTGAAAATCTCCAGCCCGTTAACCATTTTCACACAGGCATCATACCCGCCCTTGATCGCAACCGTGAACAGCGCCCCTGCCCCTTTGGGACAGATCCGCTCGATCCGCTCGAAATAGGGCGAGGATTTAAGGCCAGCATAGGTCACAAACTCGACCCTTGGATCGGCTTCAAGCCATTTGGCAATTGTTTTGGCATTCGCGACATGCCGATCCATCCTGAGGCTGAGCGTCTCAATCCCCATCAAGGTGTAATGAGCGCCTTGCGGGTTCATGGTCATGCCGAGGTCGCGCAAACCGATGGCAATTCCGTGCAGGGTGAAGGCCAGATTGCCAAAAGTCTCGTGGAATTTCAGGCCGTGATAGGCGGGTTCCGGTTGTGACAAGGACGGGAATTTGTCGTTTTGTGACCAGTCAAACTTGCCACTATCCACCACAACCCCGCCAGTCACCGTGCCGTTTCCGGTCAGGTATTTGGTGGTCGAATGGACAACCAGCGTCGCGCCATGCTCAAACGGGCGGCAGAGATACGGCGTGGCCGAGGTGTTGTCGACGATCAGCGGAATTCCCTGCGTTTCGGCGATGGCGGCAACAGCATCAAGATCGGTGATATAGCCGCCCGGATTGGCGATGCTCTCGCAGAAAATCGCGCGGGTGTTGTCGTCGCAAGCGGCTTTGATGGCGTCAAGATCATCAAAATCAACAAAGGTCGCGCTCCAACCGAACCGCTTGATGGTCTGGCTGAACTGGGTGATCGAGCCGCCATAAAGCCGGGTTGAAACCACCACGTTCAGCCCCGGTCCCATCAGCGGAAACAGCGCCATGATCTGGGCCGCATGACCGGACGAGCACGCGACAGCACCAACCCCGCCTTCAAGCGTGGCCACGCGCTCTTGCAAAACAGAAACGGTCGGGTTGGTCAGGCGCGAGTAAATATACCCCACCTCCTGAAGGTTAAACAGCGCCGCCGCATGATCGGCATCGCGAAAAACATAGGCGGTGGTTTGGTAAATCGGGGTTTGGCGCGCGCCAGTGGCCGGATCGGGGCGCGCGCCTGCGTGAACCTGAAGCGTGTCAAAACCGTAAGTTGCTCGGCCAGTCATAATCATTTCCTTTGGGTAATATATATTTTCCTTTGGGTAATATATATGTTGAAGCGGAGCCTAAGAGATCGCTATCCGCCCCGCAAGCACGACGAAATCTTAAAGTTTTGACGAGATGATGCCGGTGTTAAACCCAGCCATTCGCAGCTCGCCAAACAGGCGTTGATACTCGATCTTGGGGCAGCGGTTTTCAATCATCTGAAGGCCCGCCTTGGTCGCCATCTCGGCAGCTTTGGCGTTCGTCACCCCGACCTGCATCCAGATGGTTTTGAGATTTGGCAGATGCTCGATCGCTTGTGCAACGATCGGCGGCACATACTCGGAGCGGCGGAAAATATCGACGATATCAATCTGGATATCCTTGGGAATAGAGGCGAGATCCGCATAAATCTCCTCACCAAACAGCGTCTCGCCCACATGTCCGGGATTGATCGGAATGACACGAAAATTCTTGAGCGAAAGGTAGCGCGCCACGAAATAGCTGGGCCGGATCGGGTTCATTGAAACCCCGACGCAAGCAAGCGTTTTTGTTTCGGCGAAAATTTTGCGCAGCATCGGGTCGGTAGGGTTTTGGGTCATGGAAGTATTGTATCAGAGTACAAAGGTGATGGAAATATCGTCCTGATCCGCCAAGCCGCGAAATATCAAACAAAAACGCGCCCGCAGCGGGGGGAACCGGCGGGCGCGAGTGGCGGAACGAGGGACAGTGATGAAAGCACGTGTTCCGAACGTGCCTTCCTTAACTGAGATAAGCAGTGCCTCTCGCGATTAAAGGCATGGTAATATTACTGTGAAACCCTGTTAGCGTGAGCGGAGGGTGCCAGATGGCGGATCAGCGCCTGCAACAGCAGCCCGATCATCGCGCCGTTGAGCAGATGCCAGACCCAGTGTGTGCCATACGGAAATGGTGTGCATACCGAGATATCAATGGTGCGAAACATCAAGGCCAGCGTGAATATGG
>JAADIJ010000058.1 GCA_013151335.1 Alphaproteobacteria bacterium
GCCTCGTCTGGCTCGCCGGGAGAGGTGCGCCCGCATGACAGCAAAATCCGCAGAATCAAGCGGCAAAGACTGAAAAACACACGAAATAGACCAAAATCACCACCGCAAATACCGCGCTCACTCCTCGGACGACATCATCGTGCCCACAAACCATCCAAAATCACGGTAAATCGAGGTGCCCAGTTCACCGGCTTTGAAAGGACACAGGCGCTCAACGATGCGGACGTAAAAAAAAGTCCATGGATGGCAAAGGTCGCTGGATTGACAACCGGATGATCGATCGGCTTTGGCGATCTGTGAAATATGAATGCGTCTATCTCAACGCATTTGAACGCGGCTCAGAAGCCCGCATCGGGATCGGAAAATGGCTGGCCTATTACAATACCGAACGGCCCCATTCCACCCACGGAATATCGACGCCGGATGAAGCCTACGAAAGAAAATCCGAACCAATGAAAATAGCGGCCTAAATGAAACCCTGATCCATCTTAATCCGGCTGCTAACCGGCCGAAATAGCAGGACCACTTCAGTCCCTGGCTTCGCTCGTTTGAATTTTCGTGATCTTTCGTGTGGTCGCTAAATCAGCGCCAAAACTACCAGAGCAACAAGAGTTGTGATTGCCGCCAGTCCGTAAAATATTGTCGCCACAACCCGGTCCGCTCTGATACCAAAGTCATGGGCGGTGATACGCAGGCGATGGGCAGCGTGCCAGACGGTCAAAAAAATCGTTCCGAACAGGGCAATCCTCGTCAGCGGGTGCTGCACAAATGCCAGAACGCTTTCATAGTCCAGTGTTTGTGCCGGCAGCAGACCCAGCGGGACCCCAAGTCCGGTAATCAAAATCATCACTGGGATCATAAAAGCGGTAAATGTACCACCCGCAGCGAAAAGCGACCAGATGATGGGTTTGTGCGAACGTTTCATGTTCCCGCTCCCGCCAGAATAAATAACGCCAATGAAACCACCGCCCAGACGAAGTAGTGCGTACCAACAATGATGCCACCGGGGAATTGCCTGTCTCCAATCTGAACCGGCATGGCTTTGGGAGTGACGTTAAACCAGGTTATGGTGTGATAAAGGGCAAAGGCCAGCGCAACCAGGTGAAAGCCGATGCTAGGCGGGCTTTGCAGGAACCCAACAAGTGCGTTCCATTCCGCCTCCCCCTGCCACAAACGCCACAGTGCGAACATTACAAGCCCGCCGTATGCGCCAACAAAAGCAGAACTTAATTCACGCGCCATATAACGAAGATATCGGGGATGGGCGAACCACCAACCATATCTGGAGACGGTTCTGAAATATGGTCTGCGGCTCATGACTTCCTCCCCGGCAATATCAGGTCCATGAAATAGTCGCCGGTGCTGGCAATCTTGGCCTGCTGAATGGCCCCGGCCGGGTCCACACCATGCGGACAAACCTCAGAACACGCCCCCACAAAAGAGCATTCCCAGATGCCCAAATTGGAAGCAACAACATCCTGACGGGCAGTTCGCCCGACATCGCGGCTGTCCAGATTATATCGGTGGGCCAGCGCCAGTGCCGCCGGACCAACAAAATTTTCGTCGTGGGCGTATTGCGGGCAGGCCGCGTAACAAAGTGTGCAGTTGATGCACAACGTGAACTGCTTAAATTTTTTCAACTGCGCCGGGGACTGCAGATAGACGCCCTCCTCCAACGATTTTTTCTCTCGCGGGATCAAATAGGGTTTGACGCTGTTGAGCTTGCCCAAAAAATCATCCAACACCACCACAAGGTCGCGCTCGATGGGGAAATTGTTCAAAGGCTCAATGCAAACCTGGTTGGGAAGATCGCGCACGAAAGATTTACAAGACAGGGTTGGTTCGCCATTGATCATCATCGAACAGCTGCCACAAACCGCCATGTGACACGACCAGCGATAACTCAGGGTGCGGTCCAACTCGTCCTTGATATAGTTGAGTGCATCCAGAACTACCCAGTCTTCTTCGCACGGCACCAGATAGGTCTGAAATTCCGGCTTTTGCATTTTATCCGGATCATAACGCAGAATTTCAAATTCGATCCGACGCGGCGTCATTTCTGACCTCCTCCATAGACCCGCGTCCCCGGTTTGGAGCGAGTGATCACCACATCGCGATAAGTGATATCGGGATCCTGCCCCGGCACATAATGGGCCAAAGAGTGTCTAAGATAGGTTTTATCGTCACGCTTGATGAAATCGAGCCGTTGGTGGGAACCGCGCGATTCCTTGCGTTGGAGGGCAGAAACGATAATGGCCCGGGCCACATCAATCATCGCGCCCAGTTCAAGCACATGCAAAAGATCGGTATTGTAAACGTTGCTTTTGTCCTTCAGTTCAATGTTGGCGAAACGTTTGCCGATATCGTTCATTTTCTCACAACTTTGGCGCAACGAGGCGTCGGTTCGGTAAATACCTGCCCCCTCCTCCATCGTTGTGTTCATCTCGTCGCGCAGACCCGACACCGTTTCGCCGCCCCCGTTGGCGCCAAACAGTTTCTTGATCCGGCCCTCCGCCGCTTCGGCTTGTTTTTGAATTGCGCTTCCAGGATTTGTTTTGTGGCTGCCCGCGGCAATTCGGGCAGCGCCTTGCCCTGCCCTTGCGCCAAATACCAGCAACTCCGTCAGCGAATTGGACCCCAGCCGATTGGCGCCGTTTATTGAAACACAGGCACATTCACCGGCGGTAAAAAGCCCCTCAATTGAGGTCGCAGCGTCAATGTTGCTATCAATCCCGCCCATTGTGTAGTGAACCACCGGACGGACCGGAATGGGCGCGTAAACCGGGTCAACACCGACATAGCTTTTTGCCAGATCGCGTACCATGGGCAGTCGCTCGTTGATCTTTTTCTCACCCAGCGCACGCAAATCCAGATGCACCACATCTCCATGGAGCGTTTTGATGGTACGGCCCTTTTTTTGTTCGTGCCAGAAGGCCTGGGAAAGCCGGTCCCTGGGACCCAGCTCCATGGCATTTTTACGCGGCCAGGGGTCGGGTGGACCGAGGTCATAATCCTGCAAATATCTGTAACCGTCCTTATTGAGCAGGACCCCGCCCTCACCGCGCGACCCTTCGGTGATGAGAATACCGGTGCCGGGCAACCCGGTGGGGTGATATTGAACAAATTCCATGTCCTTTAGCGGCACACCGGCGCGAAAGGCCATCGCCATACCGTCCCCGGTCTTATCGCGCCATTGGTGGTGAAGGGAAACACCCGCCCCGCCCCGCCGGTAGCGATGATTATCGCCTTGGCCAAGAACAAAAACATTTTGCCAGTGCGGATTTCAATGGCCATCACCCCGCCAACCCGTCCTTCATCAACCAAAAGGTCGGTGGAATAAAATTCGTCATAACGCTTGATTGAGGGATATTTCAGCGAGGTCTGAAACAAGGTGTGCAGCATATGAAAACCCGTCTTGTCAGCAGCGTACCAGGTCCGCTCGACCTTCATGCCGCCAAACGGACGCACCGCAACCCCGCCGCCGCTCTCCCGGCTCCACGGACAACCCCAGTGTTCCATCTGTGTCAGTTCGCGTGGCGCTTCCCTCACAAATAGATCAACAGCATCCTGATCGCACAACCAGTCACCGCCGGTCACGGTGTCGATAAAGTGGTTCTCAAAACTGTCATTGGTTTTGGTAACGCCCGCCGCTCCGCCCTCAGCCGCGACCGTGTGCGAGCGCATCGGATAGACTTTGGAGATGAGCGCCACGCTGAGCTTTGGGTCGACTTCAGTAGCGGCGATAGCCGCTCTTAACCCGGCACCGCCTGCACCGATAATGACTACATCAGCTGTGATCTGCTCCATCAATTCGCTCCGCAACTACTTTTTGAAAAAGTCCGCCAAAATAGGTTTCCTTGCGCCAGAAAAAGCCACTGGTTTCAGAGGCGAATTCCTTGATTTCATAGCGCCAGAGGCTTTTGGCAAAGGGCTCAAAAAAATCAAACACAAGCGAAGTGATCAGCTTGAGCGGGTGGGCCCAGTGGGGTTTATGATAATCGACAAATACCAGTCTACCGCCCGGTGCAACCCTTGCCAGCAAGGCGTCCATGACATCGCGTTTATAGTCCTCTGGCAATTCGTGCATCAGGAAATAGCAACACACCACGTCATAAAGCCCTTTGCCGGGATATCGAGCATCCGCCAACCGGATCGAGGCCTGAGGAAAATCTTTGAGTTTCTTGCGACACGAAGTGACCTGAATGGGGTTAATGTCGACAACGTCAAGCCTGCCATTTTCACCGATATGCCGGGCAAGATTGGGCACAAAACTGCCGTAGACAGAGGCGGGTTGCAAAACACTCTGCCCGGGCAAAATTTCAGCAAACGCTGCACGCTGCAGGGCAAGGTGCTGTCCCCACAAAATGGTGGAAACCACAATGTCCCGATCCAGCAAACCGACATTGCGCGGGCTCACATACGCCCAGTAATAGGTTTCTTTTAAATAATAGGGCAGACTTGGAATTTCGTCCGTTCGGGGGACAAAATCCGGGTTAGTGTCAATTGCAATAGCGCCGCGGGGCGAAGAATTTGAGTGCAGAGATCTCTCATCCGCCAACTCGCGATATCCAAAATTTGATTCCACAATGAACCACCTTTCCAAAAGGCACTGAACATCGATTTTGACTTAACCAGAACTGGAACCTTTGCTTTTCTCGTCAGGCCTTTTGCGCATCCCTGAGTTTCAATCCTAGCATAACCGCGGTGGGGTTCGCCCTTGAGCCTGCAAAAGCATTGCCGATTTTAAAATGACTTAGGCCAGTTTTTCGACCTCACCTGGCAAAACCTGCTAGAGATTTTAACTAACAACCTCTGGTAACATACTCCGGTGCCTTGTTAGTTGATCTACAGCAAGTATGGATCAAAGAACTTATCCGTTCGTAGATTGCCTGGCGTTTTTTTCATCACAATTCCCGTGATCCATGTGGCAGCAAAAATCAACGCAAAAGGAAGCTGCCAAAACATTGATTGGCCCCCACTGAGTGGTCCATTTTGAATGTTGGTGCATGGCGTGGATTTGGTCCATTGGGACGATGGTTTCGGGTGCGGGCGGTTTCCAGCCAAGGGCACTGCGTGGTCTGACGGTATTGTAGTGATGCCTCCATTCCTCGATGATGACCCGCTCCTCGTTGAGGGAATAGAAGATTTCACCGTTGAGTAACTCATCACGAAAGCGGGCGTTGAAGCTTTCGCAGTAGCCATTCTCCCACGGGCTTCACCGGCTCCGAGGGGCGGCCTGTTCGGCCGGCTCGCGTTGAAGCTCGCTGGTGCCTTCAATATATCTCCCTCAAGTGGCACCAGTTTTTTACCTCCCGGGCGTACCGCGTTTGTCACGACGCGCTAATGCCGCGCTGTTTGCAAACGCTGGCCCTCCGGCAGGGAAGATTCAATAGTGGCGGCTGCTCACATAGGGGCTCGCACCTCTGATTTTTTAATGGCGGCTGCTCACATAGAGGTTCGCACCTCGCCGACGCGCCGGCTCGCGTTGAAGCTCGCTGAACTGTGGGTCGCAAATAACGGTGGCACTCTGGGATCCCGAAAACTGGAAAATTGTGGCGACGGGACCCTAATTTACGTAATTTTTATCCCCGCGGCATCTTCCAAAACGTGCAAGCGGTCCAAGCTTTCACGCGGCCATATGTCCGCCCATTTATAGAATTTGTCGACTGCAGGAACATCCTTCGGCAGGTGCACCATCGGGTGTCTGGTCTCTGTAAAAATGTGTACATCAGGGGAAAACCGATCCGGGTTATCGAGTGTGCCGACGCGTAAAAAGCGAATACGCTCTTTCAGACCACCCATGTTGTAATTGCTCCAGATCGCGGTTTTACAATATTTGCAACGTGAAATTATCTGGCCAACCCCGCTGGGCGTAGGAACCGTAATTTCCTCTACATGACCGGACATCAGTTCCACCCTGTCCGCTTCAAACAACGCGTTCATCGCAAATGCCGTGCCGGAATTCCGCTGGCACCCGCGGCAGTGGCAACCGTGAACGATCATAGGCTCCGACGTTGTCTGGTAGCGTACCTGACCGCAGATGCATCCACCCTCGCAAGTTCGAGGTTGTTCACTCATTACTTTCTCCTCTGGCAATATTTCCTGAAATTTTGTTTTCAGGAACGTTGCAAAAATCCGACGACGCCGCAAAAATCAGACCCGAGCCAGGTGCCTCAACGTATTGACCGGGCACATTTATCGGGCCGAAAGCAACTTGAACAATTCTTGATGTCATGCGCTGACAATATCTGTCTTGAGACTCTCTAAAAAACTCATCACTTCGCCACCTTCGGCCGCACCGACACCCATCTCACCAGCAACACCGAGGACGATGTCCATGAACCGGGTCCAATCGTCTTCGGTGATCCCCATGCCCGCGTGGGCAAGGGCCATGTCACGACCCTTGTAGTACATCTGTCCGCCGGTTTCCCTGACGAAAAAGTCGATCAGGAGTTGCAGATCGCGGGCGTTTCGGTCTTCGCTGCGATTGGCCCAAAAGCGCCCCAAAAGATGGTCTTTTTGCGCCAGACTCACAACATTGGTTGCAAACATTGCAAGTGCGTCATAGCCACCGAGGCGAGCGTAGAGGGTAGCTGTCATTTTCCATATTTCCTTGATCTGAATTAGGTCACATACCCGTAAACGGGGGCGACAATGAAGGACGCCCGGTACAATGGTGGCGCGTCAGGCGATGGTGACCTCGACCTTGGTTGGCGTTGCCCGGCGAGATCCATCGGCGACCGGCGAGTGGACCAACGCGAAATCGACAATCTCGCGCAGCGTTTGTTCAGCTACGCCTGCTGCACCAATCGACACCCGGGTCC
>JAADIJ010000113.1 GCA_013151335.1 Alphaproteobacteria bacterium
CAACACGTCGCGACATTCGTCAAGGATCTGGAGTTTGATCTGGACGGCAAAAACCTCAAGCTCGACAGCCTGTGGATCAACATTCTGCCCACCGGAGGCACGCACGCGTCGCATATCCATCCGCACTCGGTCATCAGCGGCACGACCTATGTCACCATGCCCCAAGGGGCCAGCGCGCTTAAACTCGAAGACCCGCGTTCGGCGCGAATGATGGCTTCGCCTGCACGAAATTCAGACGCGCGACAGGAGTTGCAGAGCTTCATCTACGTGGCCCCCGAGGTTGGCGATGTGCTGCTCTGGGAAAGCTGGCTGCGTCATGAAGTGCCGCTGAATATGTCGGACGACGAACGGATTAGCGTTAGTTTCAATTACGCGTGGGGGTGAAGGAGCCTTAGCCATGAGGTTAACTTTCTGGCAAAAGCGAAACTCTAAACTCCCTCGCACCCCGTTCGCGCCGCAAACAGGAGCCGTAAAATGCATTATTTCTTCCTTGCCCTCGCGATTCTGACCGAGACAGTGGCAACTTCGGCCATTCAGGCGAGCCAGCAATTCACCCGGCTTGGCCCCTCACTTATTGTGGTAATCGGCTATGCCGCGTCGTTTTACTTCATGGCGCTAACGCTTAAAGTCATGCCGATCGGTATCGTTTATGCCATCTGGTCAGGGGTTGGTATCGTGCTGATCGCGGCCATTGGCTATGTGGTTTTCAACCAAAAGCTTGATACTCCGGCTATTGTTGGCATCATGCTGATCATTATCGGCATTTTGGTTATCCAGCTATTTTCCGCCGTAAAGACCCACTGAGCCGCGCGCCAAATGATGCCGCATCCGCCCCCTCAAAACCAAGTGCCAGCTCGTGCAAATTGATTGCACAACAAAATCGGTAATGATCCCCCTTGCCAACCCCCTCCAACCCCGCTAAAGCAGCCACTTCTGTAAGGACTCCACCAGAATCAGGGTGACCCCTAGGGGCCTGCTGGTGATGTTGAAAAGGACGATGCGTGATGAACGCCAGTGAACTACTGCAAAAGACACCCGACCAGCTGCGAGACGAGCTGGCCAATCTGAAGAAAGAGCAGTTTAATCTGCGTTTTCAGACGGCCACCGGCTCTATGGAGAATACCTCGCGCATGAAAACGGTCCGCCGTGATGCTGCTCGCGTGAAAACTGTTTTGAACCAACTCGCCGCTTCTGCGGCAACTGAATAAGGAAAGCGTGACATGCCAAAGCGTATTCTTACCGGCACTGTAACGGGCGACCAGAACGAGCAAACCGTAACGGTTTCCGTTGAACGTCGTTTCACGCATCCGGTTCTGAAGAAAACCATTCGTAAGTCCAAAAAATACCGGGCGCACGATCAGGAAAACCAATTCAAGGTAGGTGACAAAGTTCGCATTCAGGAATGCGCACCTATTTCGAAGACCAAACGCTGGGAAGTCGTGACCGACGCCTCTTGAGGCCAAGGTGAGACAACCAGTTTAATCGAAACCGTGGGGCCAGGACTGCAAAGGGTCTCCACAGGTCGGGAGAAACCAAATGATCCAGATGCAGACAAACCTGGATGTTGCTGACAATAGCGGCGCTCGCCGTGTTCAGTGCATCAAGGTTCTGGGCGGGTCCCACCGGAAGTACGCTTCCGTGGGGGACATCATCGTTGTTTCTGTGAAAGAAGCCATTCCTCGCGGTAAAGTGAAGAAGGGCGACGTTCGCAAAGCAGTGGTGGTACGCACCGCCAAAGAAGTCCGTCGTGACGACGGCACAGCTATTCGTTTCGACAGAAACGCCGCTGTTATCCTCAACACAGCAGGTGAGCCGGTTGGCACACGTATCTTCGGCCCGGTGGTTCGCGAACTTCGCGCGAAAAACTTTATGAAGATCATCTCGCTGGCACCGGAGGTGCTCTGACGATGGCAGCTAAGTTGAAAAAGGGTGACACTGTCATCGTTCTGACCGGCAAGGATAAGGGCCGCGAGGGTGAAATCTCCTCGGTTGATCCCAAATCCGGTAAAGCCAAGGTTTCCGGCGTGAACATGGCGATCCGTCACACCAAGCAAAGTCAGGCAGCCCAAGGTGGCCGCGTTCCTCAGGAAATGGCGATCCAGTTGTCCAACCTCGCAATGGTTGATCCAAAAGACGGCGGCGCGACCCGCGTTGGCTTCCGCATGGAAGGCGACAAGAAGGTACGTTTTGCCAAGAAATCGGGAGCAGTGATCGATGGCTGATTATACACCCCGCCTCAAGGCCCAGTATAAGGACAAGGTCCGCGCTGCGCTGAAGGAAGAGTTCTCTTACAAGAACGACATGCAAATTCCCCGTTTGGACAAAATCGTTCTGAACATGGGCGTTGGCGAGGCCGTGGCTGACAGCAAGAAAATCCGCTCTGCGGCTGCTGATCTGACCACCATTGCCGGCCAAAAGGTTGTCATCACCAAAGCCAAGGCCTCGATTGCGGGTTTCAAGGTGCGTGAAGACATGCCTCTGGGTGTCAAAGTGACCCTTCGTGGCGATCGCATGTACGAGTTTCTTGACCGTCTGGTCACCGTGGCTATGCCCCGCGTTCGCGACTTTCGCGGCGTGTCGGACAAAAGCTTTGACGGGCGCGGCAATTACGCGCTTGGCCTCAAGGAACATATCGTTTTCCCCGAGATCGACTTTGATAAGGTCGATCAGATGTGGGGAATGGACATTGTTATCTGCACCACCGCCAATACCAATGCAGAAGCAAAGAGCCTGTTGAAACATTTCAACATGCCGTTCAACAGCTGATCGCGTAAAGGAGAGAAAACATGGCTAAATCAGCAATGATCCAACGCGAAATCAAACGCGCCGCACTGGTGAAGAAATTCGCCGCCAAGCGCGCCGCTCTGAAAGAGATCGCACGGAACCTGGACTTGCCGATGGAAGAGCGCTTCAAAGCGCGGCTTTTACTGGCAAAACTGCCCCGCAACTCGTCGGAGACCCGTCTGCACAATCGTTGCCAGATCACCGGTCGCCCGAAGGGTTACTATCGTAAACTCAAAGTTTCGCGGATCGCGCTGCGTGATCTGGCCTCCAACGGTCAGATCCCCGGCATGGTCAAGTCGAGCTGGTAAGGGAGGGATAAGATATGTCTATGAACGACCCTATCGGCGATATGCTGACCCGGATCCGCAACTCCTCTATGCGCGGTAAATCCACCGTGCGTACGCCTGCCTCGAAATTGCGTGGCTGGGTGCTGGATGTGCTTCAAGGCGAAGGCTATATTCGTGGTTATGAGACCGCGACCAGCGCCGCTGGCCACCCGGAGCTGGAAATCAGCCTCAAATATTTTGATGGCACCCCAGTTATCCGCGAGCTGAAACGCGTCTCGACCCCCGGTCGTCGCGTTTACGCCGGAGTAAACGACATCCCAACCGTCCGTCAGGGCCTTGGGATCGCAATCGTCTCGACACCAAAGGGTGTCATGTCTGATGCACAGGCTCGTACCGACAATGTCGGTGGCGAAGTTCTGTGCACAGTCTTCTAAGGGGGATTGTTGCATGTCGAGAATTGGTAAAAAACCAGTCGATCTGCCCAGCGGCGTTACCGCCTCTGTGTCAGGTCAAACCATCGAAGTGAAAGGCCCCAAAGGGGTTCGGACCTTCAAAGCAACCGATGATGTGAACATCAACGTTGCTGATAATTCGGTTTTGGTCACCCCGCGTGGTGGCTCTAAGCGGGCGCGTCAGCAATGGGGTACATCACGCACCCAAATCGCCAATCTGGTGATCGGGGTGACTGAAGGTTTCAAGAAAGAGCTTGAGATCAACGGCGTTGGTTATCGTGCGCAGATGAAGGGCAATGTCCTGAAACTGGCGCTCGGTCTCAGCCATGATGTGAATTTCGAGGTGCCGGAAGGGGTGACTGTTACCGCTCCCAAGCCCACGATTATCATCGTTGAAGGTATCGACCAACAAGCTGTCGGTGAAGTCGCGGCGAATATCCGCAAATGGCGCAAACCAGAACCTTACAAAGGTAAAGGCATCAAATATAAAGATGAGTATATCTTCCGTAAGGAAGGCAAGAAGAAATAGGGAACCAGAAACATGGCTAAATCAAAGCGAGATCTGTTCCTTAAGCGCCGTATGCGCGTTCGGAACAAACTGCGTAAAAACGCTGGCGATTGCCCGCGTTTGAGCGTTCACCGCTCCAACAAAAACATCTCGGTCCAGTTGATCGACGATGTAAAGGGCATCACTCTTGCCGCGGCCTCCAGTCTTGAAAAAGATCTGGGCGTTATCGGTAAAAACAACATCGAGGCTTCGGCCAAGATTGGCGCGGAAATCGCCAAACGCGCCAAAAAGGCCGGTGTTGAAGCGTGTTATTTTGACCGCGGGGGCTTTCTTTTCCACGGAAAAGTCAAAGCACTTGCCGATGCTGCCCGCGAGGGCGGCCTGAAATTCTAGGAGAGAACCGGAATGGCCAGAGAGAGTAACCGCCGGAACAATCGCCGCGATCGCGACGAAACTCCGGAATTTGCTGATCGCTTGGTGGCGATCAACCGCGTGTCCAAAACCGTGAAAGGCGGCAAACGCTTCGGCTTTGCAGCACTCGTGGTCGTGGGCGATCAAAAAGGCCGCGTCGGGTTCGGCAAAGGCAAAGCGAAAGAAGTGCCAGAGGCAATTCGCAAAGCCACCGAAGCCGCCAAACGCAAGATCATCCGCGTCCCGCTTCGCGACGGGCGCACATTGCACCACGACATGGAGGGCCGTCATGGCGCTGGCAAGGTCGTGATGCGTACGGCTCCCGCCGGTACTGGCATCATCGCCGGTGGTCCGATGCGCGCTGTATTCGAGATGTTGGGCGTGCAGGACGTGGTGTCAAAATCCATCGGCTCGCAAAACCCTTACAACATGATCCGCGCCACAATGGACGGCTTGCAGAAAGAGGCCTCGCCTCGTCTGGTTGCCCAACGTCGTGGTAAAAAGGTTTCGGATATTCTGCCGAAGGTCGAGACTGCTCCGGCAGCCGCGGCTCCGGTTGAAGCTGCGGAGGCTTGAGGACAATGGCAAAAACCATAGTTGTAAAACAAACCGGCAGCCCAATCCGCCGCCCCGCCAAACAGCGGGCCACGTTGGTTGGTCTGGGTCTGAACAAGATGCACAAAACCCGCGAGCTGGAGGATACTCCTTCCGTGCGCGGTATGGTCAACAAGATCTCGCATCTTGTAACGATCGTGGAGGAGAAGGGCTAAACCGCCTGTTCTTCGGTTAAGAGATTAAAAATGCCTCGCGGGAAACTGCGGGGCGTTTTTTTGTGATCACCATCCAACAACATAAGGGTAGCGCCCGACCTGGGGGGTGCGAAAGCGCCCTCCGGGGGGAGGTCGGGCGCTGCCCGTGCAAGACACGGGCGGTTGGCGAATTTTGCATGAGGGTGTAGGCTGGCGACGAATGATATGGATATTGGCAAATACGTGGTTAATTGAGGGAATGTTATTATGGAAGGCCAACTACGATCTGCGCTGGCGGAATTCTCAAGAATTCAGTGTATTTCTGATCGACGTGGTTTAGGGGCTTTTGACGTTCAATTTAGTGAGGCACCGCACAAGGCCCCCAAACCACTTCGTGATCAGTATGCCGTATATTTTTTCTTCAAGGATAGAGATTGGCTTAAGATTGGTAGGACTGGTTACTCCCCCCCGGTTTACGAGCCAGCACTATGGAACAAGACGGGCATCAAGTACCTTTGCATGAGACATATGGGAGAATCGGGCTGAATTTGAATATGATGGCGACGAGGGCTCAATTGATCGTTGGATTTTAGCTAACTTTGGGCGCGCTAACATCCGATTCCAGGGGGACAATCAGAATTATGTCGGCCAATTTCTTGAAAGTTTTTTCATTTAAAGTTTTGTCCGCGGTTTGAAGGCCGCAGACATTAAACTTGGCTCACCCGTAAGCAATTAGGCGGGACAAAGTCCCGGCCAGCGCCCGGACCTCCCCCATGGGGAGGGCGCTTTGCACCCGCCCCGAGGTCCATGCGCTACCCTTATGTTGGACAGCCCTTGATCCCTCCGCCGCCAGCGTCTATACGCCCCCGGTGGACCCTCGCGGTCCACAGAATGAAACCGACATCGTAATGCCGTGTTTGCCCCTTTCGTCGCTAACGGGGGGTAGTTCCGGCCAAAGGAGATAGCGACATGAAACTCAATCAATTGCACGACAATCCCGGCGCCACCAAGAAACGCAAGCGCGTTGGTCGTGGTCCCGGTTCCGGCACCGGTAAAATGGGTGGCCGTGGTATCAAGGGTCAGAAATCCCGCTCGGGTGTGGCGATTAATGGCTATGAAGGCGGTCAGATGCCGCTTTACATGCGCCTGCCAAAACGCGGCTTTAACAACATCAACGCCAAGCGCCACGCGGTCGTGAACCTCGGCCTGTTGCAGAAATTCATCGACGCCGGCAAGCTCGACGTCAAAAAGCCGATCACCGAGGCTGCCTTGGTCGAAAGCGGCCTTGTGCGCCGCGTGCGCGACGGTGTTCGCGTGCTGGCCAAGGGCGATTTCAAAGCCAAGGTGACCCTGGAGGTGACCGGCGCGTCCAAGTCGGCGGTCGCAGCCGTTGAAGCTGCTGGTGGCACGATCACCACATCTTCAGCCACAACTTCAGCCGCGGCGGCAGAATAGCACTTGTGAGCGGGCCCAAGCCTGCTTACATAAATATCTATTGAATTTTTCGCGCCGCTTGGCCTCGTAAATTCGGGTCGGGCGGCGTGTTCGTGAAAGGGACGGGCATGGCCTCAGCAGCAGAACAAATGGCAGCCAACCTAAGTTGGAGCGCATTTGGTAAAGCAACGGAACTCCGCCAACGGATTCTGTTCGCGATCGGGCTTTTGATCATTTACCGTCTGGGAACGTTCATCCCGGTCCCCGGCATCGACGCGATTGCGCTGCGCGATTTTGTGGACAGCAACTCGCAAGGCATTGGCGGCTTGTTGCAGATGTTCACCGGCGGCGCGATTGGCCGCATGGCGATCTTTGCGCTTGGCATCATGCCCTATATCTCGGCCTCGATTATCATCCAGCTTATGACCTCGATGGTTCCGCAACTGGAGCAGTTGAAAAAAGAGGGTGAGCAGGGGACCAAGAAAATCAACCAATACACCCGCTATGGCACTGTTTTCCTTGCGACTTTTCAGGCCTACGCACTGGCCGCCAGCATCGAGGCCGGTGGTCTGGCCAATGATCCGGGCTGGTTCTTTCGCATTTCAACCGTGGTGACACTGGTTGGCGGCACCATGTTCCTGATGTGGCTCGGTGAGCAAATCACCGCGCGCGGCATCGGCAATGGTGTCTCCTTGATCATTTTCGTCGGCATTATCGCCCGCATGCCCGCCGCCGTCGCCCAGTTTCTGGAGCAAGGCCGCGCAGGCACGATCAGCCCTGCGGTTATCATCGGCGTCGCAATCATGGTGGTGGCCGTTATCGCCTTCATTGTGTTTGTCGAGCGCGCGTTGCGCAAGGTTCACATCCAATATCCGCGCCGACAGGTGGGAATGAAAATGTATGGCGGCGAAAGCTCGCATCTGCCGGTCAAGCTCAACCCGTCAGGGGTTATCCCGGTGATTTTCGCGTCATCCCTGTTGCTGCTGCCAACCACGATCAGCACGTTTTCTGGCACGCAGAACTCTAACATCCTGAACACCATACTGGCGTATTTCGGCCACGGCCAACCGCTCTATCTGATTTTCTTTGCTGGCATGATCGCGTTCTTCTCGTATTTTTATACGGCGAACGTGGCGTTCAAAACCGATGAGGTTGCCGAAAACCTGAAGAACCAGAACGGCTTTATTCCCGGCATTCGTCCGGGGGCCAAGACAGCCGAGTATCTGGATTACGTGGTTAACCGTTTGCTGGTCGCTGGCTCTGTCTACCTTGTGGCTGTGGCCTTGCTACCAGAGATTTTGCGCTCGCAGTTCAACATCCCGTTCTATTTCGGCGGTACTTCGGTTCTGATCGTGGTCTCGGTGACGATGGACACGATCAATCAGGTTCAAAGCCATATGCTTGCCCATCAGTATGAAGGTCTGATTGAGCGCTCCAAGCTGCGCGGCAAAGGTGGTCGTAAAGGCAAAGCTCGCAAGAGCCCGACTCGCAAATGAATATCATATTGTTGGGCCCGCCAGGCGCGGGAAAAGGTACGCAAGCCCGCAAGCTGGTTGACGAGCATGGGATGGTGCAGCTCTCCACCGGCGATATGTTGCGGGACGCGCGCAATTCCGGCACCAAAATGGGCCGCGTGGTCGCCGATGTGATGGATCGCGGCGCGCTGGTGACTGACGAGATCGTCATTGGCCTGATTGCCGAGAGGCTGGAGCGTGAACCCGAGTCTGTCGTATTTATCTTTGATGGATTTCCGCGCACACTGGCGCAGGCCGATGCCTTGGGCGATCTGCTCGACCGCATGGGGCGGACGCTCGGTGTGGTGATCGAGATAGCTGTGGATGACGAGGCGCTGGTGGCGCGGATTTCGGGCCGTTTCACCTGCGAAGGCTGTGGCGAGGTTTACCACGACACGATCAAGCCTCCGGTCAAAGACGGGATTTGCGAGGAGTGTGGCTCGACCGAATTTAGTCGCCGCGCCGATGATAACGAGGAAAGCCTGCGCGTGCGCCTGCTGGCATATTACAAACAGACCTCGCCGCTGATTGGCTATTATCACGCCAAACATCTGCTTAAATCCGTTGACGGGATGGCCGACATGGACACGGTTTCGGCCGAAATTAGCAGGATTCTGGCAGAGGCTTAACGCCACGTTGCTTGCGCGAATTTGACCGGGGGGCGAATTGGTGCCGCTCGGGCCTTGACGCCATATGCCATTGCTTCTAAACGACACCATCTTGGAAACGAGAATCGCTTGATTTATGGGGCTTTTGCACCCGAATCGGGCAAATTAAGCCCTCGGATACGAGGCATGGCCCAGCCGCCAATCGGGCGCCGGGCTTTTGTTGTGAAAAAAGGTTCTGGCATCACGGAACCGCAATCTAAGAATAGGAGACAACGTGGCACGTATTGCTGGCGTTAACATCCCGACCCATAAACGGGTTCGCATCGCACTGACCTATATCCACGGCATTGGCCGCAATACCGCCGCCGGTATTTGCGAGGCCGTGGGCCTTGATCAGGCGCGTCGGGTAAATGAACTCTCGGACGCAGAAGTTCTGTCCATTCGCGAACATATCGACGCGAACCTGATGGTTGAGGGCGATCTGCGCCGTGACACTCAGATGAACATCAAACGTCTGATGGACCTGGGCTGCTATCGCGGCTTACGGCACCGTCGTGGTCTGCCCGTTCGCGGTCAGCGCACCCACACCAACGCCCGCACGCGCAAGGGTCCAGCCCGCGCGATTGCCGGCAAAAAGAAATAAGGGAGGGGTCTGACAATGGCACGCGAAAAAACACGCACCAAGAAGAAAGAACGCAAAAACATCGCCACCGGTGTTGCGCATGTGAATTCTTCGTTCAACAACACAAAGATCCTGATCTCCGACGTACAAGGCAACGCGATTGCCTGGTCCTCGGCAGGAACAATGGGCTTCAAAGGCTCGCGCAAATCCACACCTTACGCGGCGCAGGTTGCGGCTGAAGATGCGGGTAAAAAAGCGCAGGAGCATGGCATGAAAACCCTCGAGGTCGAAGTGCAAGGCCCCGGCTCTGGCCGCGAAAGCGCGCTTCGGGCGCTGGCAGCGGTTGGTCTCAACATCACGGCAATCCGCGATGTGACCCCGATTGCCCATAACGGCTGCCGCCCGCCAAAGCGCCGCCGCGTCTAATATATTGATCGACCGTCCGGCCCATCCGGGCGGTCTGATTTGTCTTTTTTGATAACCTCGGGAGTTTGCGCGTCCAACGGATCCGGACCCGCAAACAGGAATGGAGGAACCGCCCATGATCCATAAGAACTGGCAAGAACTGATCCGTCCGACACAGTTGGACATCAAACCCGGTGCTGATCCTGCTCGGCAGGCATCTGCAATCGCAGAGCCGCTCGAGCGTGGTTTTGGCCTGACGCTTGGCAACGCGCTCCGGCGTGTTTTGCTGTCGTCCCTGCAAGGGGCCGCCATCACCAGCATTCAGATCGATAACGTTTTGCATGAGTTTTCCAGCGTGGCTGGCGTTCGTGAGGATGTCACCGACATCGTTTTGAACCTCAAAGGCGTTTCGATCCTGATGGAGGCCGAGGGCGCCAAACGGGTCTCGATCTCGGCCAAAGGTCCGGGGATTGTCACTGCGGGTGATATCTCCGAAACCGCTGGTGTCGAGATTTTGAACCGCGAGCATGTGATCTGCCACCTTGATGACGGTGCCAGCTTGTTCATGGAACTGACGGTTGAAAACGGCAAAGGCTATGTGGCCGCCGATAAAAACCGTCCCGAGGATGCGCCGATTGGCCTCATTCCGATCGACGCGATTTTCTCGCCGATCAGCAAGGTCTCTTATGACGTGACCGCGACCCGCGAAGGTCAGGTTCTGGATTACGACAAGCTGACGCTGAAGGTTGAAACCGACGGCTCGATCACGCCCGAGGATGCAATCGCGTTCGCTGCGCGCATCTTGCAAGACCAGCTTTCGGTGTTTGTCAACTTTGACGAGCCAGAGGCCGCAAATCGTGCCGAGGAAGAGGATGATCTGGAGTTCAATCCGCTCCTGCTCAAGAAAGTGGACGAACTGGAACTTTCGGTTCGCTCCGCCAATTGCCTCAAGAACGACAACATCGTTTACATCGGCGATCTGATCCAGAAGACCGAGGCCGAGATGCTGCGCACCCCGAACTTTGGCCGCAAATCTTTGAACGAGATCAAAGAAGTGCTGACCGCGATGGGCCTGCATCTGGGCATGGATATCCTCGATTGGCCACCAGACAATATCGAAGAGCTGGCCAAAAAATATGAGGATCATTTCTGATCACTAGCGGGGCGTTGATGCGCCCCGCGAAAATGCCCGTTCTGTACGGGGAATATTCGGGCAATCCCGCCCCAAGGAGAGCGCACCACACGCATGGCGCGCCGGACAAAGTATAAAGAAGGACCAAAATCATGCGCCACGCCAGAGGCTATCGCCGCCTGAACCGCACCCATGAACACCGCAAAGCGTTGTTCTGTAACATGGCCGGGTCTTTGATCGAGCACGAGCAGATCAAAACCACCCTGCCCAAAGCTAAAGAATTGCGCCCGATCATCGAGAAAATGATCACGCTGGCCAAACGCGGCGATTTGCACGCCCGTCGTCAAGCCGCCTCCAAGCTGAAACAAGACGCCTATGTGGCCAAATTGTTTGATGTGCTTGGCCCGCGCTACAAAGACCGTCAAGGCGGCTATGTTCGCGTTCTGAAGGCCGGCTTTCGCTACGGCGACATGGCGCCGATGGCGATCATCGAGTTTATCGACCGCGATGCCGATGCCAAAGGTGCTGGCGATAAGGCCCGCGTTGCCGAAGAAGCGTTGAAAGACTAACCTGATTTTTGGCCTCACGGGCCACGCGAAATCCGCAGATACAACAAACCCCCACAGATCGCTCTGCGGGGGTTTGCCTTTTTAGGCTGCGATTCGATCTAAGTCTTTTCCAGGGTCAACCAGTTCGGACGATAGCTCTTTTTGCGATCGTTTAGGACTGCACAAACTCAGGCAACAAAGCCTAAACCAAACAAACAATCCGTCTTCGATCTTCGCGGCCATACTCACCACAAAAATGAATGGTTACGAGTGTCAATTTACGGTTGACTCGGAATTGTGCAACCTGTCTAAAAAGACATGTCTAGAAATATCGGTTTGGATACAATTCTTCGTCAATTACAGGCGGAATCGCCGTCAGGCTACATGGCCGGCATGCATATCCGCTTTGCGGGTCCCCTGTTACAATTTCACAGCTACGATCAGGACTGGGTTGATTACTATACTGAAAATGGTTTCGCGCTGCGCGATCCCATGATCGCCTGGGGCTTTGCCAAAGAGGGTGCCTCGCGTTGGAGCGAGATTGCGCTACCTGACCCGTTTGGCATTCTTGAGAAGGCCGCCACGTTTAATCTCACATACGGGGTTGTGGTTTCCAGCGGCCCGTTATCGTCGCGCTCAATTGTCGGTTGCGCGCGCACGGATCGCGAGTTTGATGACGACGAAATCGCACGAATCACCAAGCTTGTTCACACCTTGCACGAGGCCACCACACCGCCCGACAGTCTCACCGCTGCGCAGGCCGAGGCGTTGCAAATGATCGCTGACGGTCACCGCCACGCCGCCGCCGCCGCTAAAATTGGCATCTCGGAAAGCGCGCTCAAGGCGCGGCTGATCTCGGCCAGAAACCGCCTGCTGGCGCGCACCACGGCCGAGGCCATCCAGCGCGCCAAGGATTACAATCTGCTCTAGCCGAAATAGGCTCTTTATCGGCCCTCCCATCGGCAAGAATTGGCTGATATCCCACTGGCGAAGTGTCTGGGTGTGGTTGAAACCGGTGGCGTTGCGACCCTATCTTGGAACCATCTTCCACCGAATCTACGAGGTCAAACCTTGAGACATTTCTTTGTTGCCGCATCCGTTGCTCTGATGTTTGCCCAGCCCGTGATCGCCGCGACTGATATCCCCGTTTCCAACGCCCAGATCAAACTCAGCTTCGCGCCAGTGGTCAAAAAATCCACCCCCTCGGTGGTCAATATCTTTACCAAGCGCACGATCTCGGCGAAAGCCAGCCCGTTCGCCAATGATCCATTCTTTGCCGATATGTTCCGAAGCTTTGGCCCGCCAGCACCTCGGGTGCAAAGCTCGCTTGGCTCGGGCGTGATCCTGTCGAGCGACGGTCTTGTCGTGTCCAACTACCATGTGGTCGGGGAGGCCGATCAAATCCGCGTGGTGCTAAGCGACCGGCGAGAGTTTGATGCCGACGTGCTGCTGGCCGACAAGCAAAGCGATCTCGCGGTGTTAAAACTGCGCGGTGTCAAGGATTTACCGGCGATCAAGCTCAGACGCTCCAAAGATGTCGAGGTCGGCGATCTGGTGTTGGCCATCGGCAACCCGTTCGGGGTTGGCCAGACCGTTTCCAGCGGCATCATTTCGGGCCTCGCGCGCTCGGGCGGGGCGATTGGCAAGGCGCGTTCGTATTTTATCCAGACCGACGCGCCGATCAATCCCGGCAATTCCGGCGGCGCGCTGGTGGATATGCAAGGCGCACTTGTGGGGATCAACACGTCGATCCTCACGCGCTCGGGCGGCTCCAACGGCATCGGTTTCGCCATTCCCGCCGATCTGGTTGCGAGCTTTTTGAAACAAGCGCAGGCGGGTAACACCACCTTCATTCGCCCTTGGGCCGGGATTGTTGGCCAACCGGTTGACAGCACGCTGTTTGAGGGGCTGGGTCTTAGCCGCCCAGAGGGGATGGTGATCGCCGATATTCACCCGAAAAGCCCGTTCGCCAAGGCCGGGCTGAGAAAAGGCGACGTGGTCACCGCGATCAATGGCAACCCCGTCAATGGCCCTGCCGAAATGCTTTATAACATGTCGGTGCTGGGCACGGGAGGGGCCGCCGACGTGGCCTATGTTTCGCGCGGTAAGGCCGAGCGCGCCACCGTTCAGATGATAGTTGCCCCCGATACGCCCGCGCGAAATCGCCAGACCATAAGCGGCAACAGCCCGCTTGACGGCTTGACGATCGTGCGCATCAACCCCGCCGTAATTGCCGAGACCGATCTGGCGATCAATGCCGAAGGGGTGGTGGTGGTGAAGGCCACGGGGATTGCCGCCCGGCTTGGTTTTCGGCGCGGCGATGTTCTGCGCGGGGTCAATAATCACACGATTGCCACCGTCAAAGATGCGCTCAAAGCGGCCAATTTGACGACCAGCCGCTGGGATGTAACGCTGGAGCGTCGTGGCCAGGTCATGACCATGCGGTTCAACGGCTGAGCGCGTTTGCGGCTTTTCGTAGCGTGCTATCGCGGCTAGACTGGCCCCATGTCCGACCTGCTTGACCAGCCAACCGCCAAGACCAACGCCAAGACCGACGCAGCCAAAGGCGCGCCGCGTCCGCTTGCAGATCGGTTGCGTCCCAAATCCCTCGCCGAGGTGATCGGGCAGACGCAAATCTTGGCCCCCGATGGTCCGCTGCCAACCATGCTGGCGGCGCGGGCTTTATCGAGCATCGTGTTTTGGGGTCCGCCGGGGGTTGGCAAAACCACCATCGCGCGGCTGTTGGCGGACGAGACCGATCTTAGTTTCGTGCAGATCAGCGCGATTTTTACCGGCGTTCCCGAGCTGCGCAAAGTGTTCCAATCCGCCAGCCTGCGTCGCCAAAACGGGCGTGGCACCTTGCTGTTCGTTGACGAAATCCACCGTTTCAACAAGGCGCAGCAGGACGGTTTTCTGCCCTACATGGAGGACGGAACCATCGTTCTGGTCGGCGCGACCACCGAAAATCCGTCGTTTGAGCTTAACTCGGCCTTGTTATCGCGCGCCCAAGTGCTGGTGCTCAACCGGCTCACATTGGCCGAGCTTGAGCTGCTTGCCCAACGGGCCGAAGGCGAGATGGGCCGTGCTGTGCCGCTAACCGCTTTGGCCCGCGAGGCGCTGTTGGAGATGGCCGATGGCGACGGACGCGCGCTTTTGAACCTGTTGGAGCAGTGCTTTGCCTGGAAAGAGCAAGGCCCGTTTGATGTGGACGCGCTCTCTAACCGCCTGTCGCGCCGTGCGCCAAAATACGACAAATCGGGCGAGGAGCATTACAATCTGATTTCGGCGCTGCACAAATCGGTGCGCGGCTCTGACCCGGATGCAGCGCTTTACTGGTTGGCGCGGATGCTTAAAGGCGGCGAGGATCCCCGCTATTTGATGCGCCGGATCACCCGCATGGCGGTCGAGGATATTGGGCTGGCTGATCCCCAAGCGCAAAATCTGTGCCTGCAAGCGTGGCAAACTTACGAGCGGCTCGGCAGCCCTGAGGGCGAGTTGGCGATTGCGCAATCGGTGATCTATCTGGCGCTGGCCCCCAAATCTAACGCCGCCTATTCGGCGTTTCGCGCGGCGTTGGGTGCTGCTGAAAAAACCGGCTCCCAACCCCCGCCTAAACATATTCTTAACGCCCCGACCCAGATGATGAAGGATCAGGGCTATGGCGACGGCTATGTTTATGACCATGATGCCGAGCAGGCGTTTTCGGGTCAGAATTACTTTCCCGACAACATGCCGCGCGGGGTCTATTACTTGCCGCCCGAGCGCGGCCATGAGCGCGAGCTGAAAAAACGCCTCGACTTTTTCGTCAATCTGCGCGCCAAACGTCAGCAGGAATAGACCGGGGGCGGTGCGGCCTCCCTTGACAATCCGCGCCGACTGAGGCCTTTGCTGACCCAAACGTGAAATACACTTGAATCGTGAAATACACTTGAATACGGGGCGAAATATGTTTGTGACAATGCTGCAAGTGGCTGCGGGAGGGGCGATTGGCGCGTCGGGCCGGTATCTGTCGGGCGTCGCGTTGATCCGGTTTTTGGGCTCGAACTTTCCGTATGGGACCATGTTCGTCAACGTAATCGGCTCGTTTCTGATGGGCTTTTTCGCGATTTATCTACTAGAGCGGATGGATGGCAGCTTTACCCGTTACGCGCCGTTCTTGATGACCGGCCTGCTCGGCGGCTTCACCACGTTCAGCGCCTATTCGCTTGATGCGCTCTATTTGATCGAGCGCGGGCGCTACATGGCGGCGACCCTCTATATGGGCGGCTCGGTTCTGGTGGCGCTACTCGGGCTGTTCATCGGCATGAGCCTCGCGCGGACCTTGGCATGAGCGCGGTTCAGAATGTGGAGGTCGATGCCGATGGCGAGGAGCAGCGGCTCGATCGCTGGTTCCGGCGCAAGTTTCCCCATGTGCCCCAAGGGCGGATCGAAAAGATGTGCCGCAAGGGCGAGATTCGCGTCGATGGGGGGCGCGTCAAGGCGTCAACCCGTCTGATGCCAGGGCAAATGGTGCGTGTTCCGCCATTGCCCGAGGCCGATGAGCGACCCCTGCGCAAGGCTGAGGCAAAGACCGTTTCGGACGCCGACGCCAGCATGATCCGCGCCGCCGTGATCTATCGCGACGACCATATTATCGCGCTGAACAAACCGGCGGGCCTCGCGGTGCAGGGCGGCTCGGGCCAAACCCGCCATGTGGATGGTCTGGCGGAGGCCTTGAAATTCGACCTGCCAGACAAGCCCAAACTCGTGCATCGCTTGGACAAAGACACCTCCGGCGTGCTGCTTTTGGCGCGTACCGGCCGCATGGCCACCCTGCTGATCAAGGCGTTCGGCGCGCGCAGCACTCGCAAGATTTACTGGGCGGCGGTTGCCGGCAGCCCGGTGCCGAAAATGGGCACGATCAAGTTTGCCGTGCTCAAAGCGGCAGGTCACGGCCCTCACGGGGCGGGTGAAAAGATGATTTGCATCCATCCCGACGAACTGGCCGAACATCCCGGTGCCAAATACGCCACCACCGATTATTCTGTGCTGGAGCAGGCAGGCAAGCGGGTCTCGTGGGTGGCGATGGTGCCTGTGACTGGACGCACGCACCAGCTTCGCGCGCATATGGCCGAGATTGGTCATCCGGTGATTGGCGACGGTAAATACGGCACCAACAGACAGACCAACGAGGGCGATGGCTGGGGCGCGCAGCTTGGCGGGGACATCAGCCGCAAGCTGCATCTTCACGCCCGCAGCCTGTCGCTGGTCCATCCGATAACCGGCGCGAACCTCCTGTTCACCGCCCCGTTGCCCACGCATATGCAAAAGACATGGGACATGTTTTCATGGGCGGCAAAATGGGCGCCCGTTGACCCGTTTGACGTGGAATAGGGCGCACAGACCGTGATTCCGAGTTTGAAAAAGCGCTTTTGGCAGCAAGCGCATGTCGTCGCAACGCCAGACGGGTTCGAGGTTTTGCTGGACACGCGCCACCTCAGGACACCGTCCAAATCGCCGCTGATCGTGCCGACCAAGCCGCTGGCCGAGGAGATCGCCGCCGAGTGGGAGGCGCAAACCAAAATCGTTGATCCGGCCACCATGCCGATGACGCGTCGCGCCAATGCTGCGATTGACAAGGTGATGGTGCAACAGGCCGAGGTGGTGGCGATGCTGGCCGAATATGGCGGCTGCGATCTTCTGTGCTACCGCGCCGATCATCCCGTTGAGCTGGCCGTACAGCAAGGGCAGGTGTGGGACCCGGTTCTCGACTGGGCGTCAGGAGCGTTCGGGGCGCGACTTTTGGTGACAACCGGCGTGATGCACGTGGCGCAGGACCCGGCCATTCTTGAGCGAATGACGCAGGATGTCGCGGCGCTGTCGCCGTTTGCTCTGGCCGGATTTCACGACCTTGTGACTCTTTCGGGATCGCTGGTCTTGGCGCTGGCTCTGGTCGGTGAGGCGTTCGAGCCGGACCATATCTGGGCCTGCGCCTCGGTTGATGAGCGCTGGCAAGCCGAGCAATGGGGTGTTGATGACGACGCGGCAGTGACGGAGGCCGCCAAAAAAGCGGCGTTTTTTGACGCGCACCGATTCTTTAACTTCAGCGAATAGCGAAGAATGCTGCGAAGTAGTTTGCAACTGTTTACGAATCTTGCGCAATAAAATGTCAATATCCCCAAATTCTTACGTGTTGTTGCAATAGTTTGGGAATAATTTGGTTAACGCAGGGTTAACTTCCAAATGGGCTCTTGACGTACATATGCTCTATTGTCCAAAATTGACCACGCTGAGGGTTTCGTACTCTCGTGCAAATTTCGATTCTGGCTGTAATGGCCAGAGACCCGTCTTTCATTAGACGGACCATCAGGAAGAGGTAAAAAAATGAAAAAATCCGTATTTATCGGCGCGCTAACAGTTGCAGGTCTTGCATCTGGTATGGCATCCGCCGGCACCATGGCTGACGTACAGGCGAAAGGCTTCCTTCAGTGTGGCGTTTCAACTGGGCTCGTTGGCTTTGCTGCACCTGACGCAAACGGCAACTGGGCTGGCTTTGACGTCGCTGTTTGTCGCGCCGTAGCTGCTGCTGTTCTCGGCGACCCGCAGGCTGTCAAATTCACCCCGACAACTGGTAAGACGCGCTTCACCGCGCTGGCTTCTGGCGAGGTCGACATGCTGGCCCGTAACACCACATGGACCTTTACTCGTGACGTTGACCTGAAATTTGAATTCGCTGGCGTTAACTACTACGACGGCCAAGGCTTCATGGTCCCTAAATCCTTGGGCGTTGCATCGGCTAAAGATCTGGACGGCGCGACTATTTGTATCCAAACTGGTACAACAACCGAGCTGAACTTGGCTGATTTCTTCCGTGCGAACAATATCAAGTATGAGCCGGTACCGATCGAAACAAACGCAGAAGGCCAGCAACAGTTCTTGGCAGGCGCTTGTGATGTTTACACGACAGATGCATCCGGTCTGGCCGCTACTCGTGCAACATTCGAAAATCCTGGCGACTATGTTGTTCTGCCGGAAATTATTTCCAAAGAGCCGCTCGGCCCGCTTGTACGTCATGGCGACCAGCAGTGGGGCGACCTGGTTCGCTGGACTTTGAACGCACTGATTTCGGCTGAAGAGCTGGGTATCACATCGGCTAATATCGATGAGCTTTCCAAAGGCACAAACAACCCAGAGATCAACCGTATCCTCGGCACCGAAGGTGACTTGGGCGGCATGCTTGGCCTCGACAAACAGTGGGCGCGTCGTGCGATCTCTGCCGGTGGTAACTACGCCGAAATCTTCGAGCGTAACATCGGTAGCGCAACTCCGGTTGGCCTGTCTCGTGGCCTGAACGCTCTCTGGAGCGACGGCGGTATCCTTTATTCGCCTCCGTTCCGTTAATCTAAATTAAAGGGCGCGGCGCAGGCCGCGCCCTTTTCGTATCTTCCACGAGATCAAAAAATCCCCGAGCCAAATCGCGACAATGAGGACGTATAACGATCCTCTCGCTGATCTGGTGGCCGGAAAAATTCACAGGGGGCGCAGCATTATGACTGCCTTATCTGACCAGCCAAAAGCAAAGCATGGCTTTCGGTTGAGCATGCTAATCTACGACAAACGCTATAGATCAATCACGATCCAGATCGTTGCCTTGATTTTATTGTTCACCGCATTTGGATGGCTTTTCAACAACGCCGCAATGAACCTTGCGAAACTTGGCAAACCGCTGAGTTTTGGTTTCCTGTCCCAGCCCTCGGGCTATGACATTAACCAACGGCTGATCGAGTATAACTCGACCATGACCCATGCGCGCGCCGCGCTGGTTGGTATTCTCAACACGTTGTTGGTCGCGGTTCTGGGCTGTATCACGGCTACTTTCATCGGCGTTTCAGTCGGAGTTTTGCGCCTAAGCAAAAACTGGATCGTGTCGCGGCTGATGGGCTTTTATATCGAAGGTCTGCGCAACGTTCCGATCCTGCTGTGGATTGTGTTGTCGATGGCGATTTTCATCGAGATGCTGCCCCGACCGAGCGCTTTTCGCGGCGCCAATGCCACGGCAACGATGTATCTCAACGATTCGGTCGCGTTTACCAATCGCGGGTTTTACATTCCCAAGCCGATTTTCAATGCGGGTTCCAGCATTGATGTGATCGTATTCCTGCTGTCACTCGTCGCCATCTGGTTTTTTGGCCGTTGGGCCAAGAAGCGTCAGGAGAACTCTGGCGATATCCTGCCGACCTTCTGGATCAAGCTGGCGATCTTTTTTATCCCATCGATCATTGTGTTTTACCTTTCCGGGCAGCCGATCAGCCTGAGCTATCCTGCTCTTACAGGGTTTAACTTTACCGGCGGGTTCCACCTTCGAAACTCGTTGATCGCCTTGTGGCTGGCTTTGTCGTTTTACACTGCGACCTATATCGCAGAGGCGGTGCGGGCCGGGGTTCAATCGGTGTCAAAAGGCCAGACCGAGGCCGCGTTCGCGCTGGGCCTTCGTCCGGGGCGCACCATGCAGTTGGTGGTCTTGCCCCAAGCTCTGCGGGTAATTATTCCGCCGATGATTTCGCAATATCTCAACCTGACCAAGAACTCGTCACTGGCGATTGCGGTCGGGTATATGGATGTGACCGGAACGCTTGGCGGTATCACGCTCAATCAAACCGGGCGCGAGATGGAGTCGCTTTTGTTGCTGATGGGCGTTTATCTGACCATTTCGCTGACGGTTTCACTGGTGATGAACTGGTACAATAATTCAATCAAACTGAAGGAGCGGTAGAATGAGTGATGTATCCTATGTCCGCACCAAAATGCTCGACGAGATGGCCCCGCCAGTTTCGCAGGTTGGGCCAATTCGCTGGGCGCGCGAGAACCTGTTCTCCAGCGTTACCAACTCGGTCCTGACCCTTCTGGCGATCTGGTTCATCTATTCGCTGCTGGCGGCGACCTTGCCGTGGATTGTTTTCTCCAGCTTCAGCGCTAATTCGCTTGGCGAGTGTCGCACGGCAATCCGCGACGCTTACGGGGCAGACGCAACCGGCGCTTGTTGGTCGGTTATTCGCGAACGATACCTTCAGTTGTTGTTTGGTTTCTATCCGTCGGAGTCTTACTGGCGGCCGATTTTGGCACTGGTGTTGATGCTGGTAGCGATCGGGCCGATCTTGTTTGAGGGCTTGCCGCGCAAGATGCTGATCTTTTCGGGGCTTTACCCGTTTGTCGGTTTCTTCCTGTTGTGGGGCGGAACCGTCTGGTTGCCCGTCACTATCTTGCTTGGTTTTGTCATCGCCTATTTTGCGACGACTATGCTTGGCAAGGTAATTGGCTCGCTGGGGGCGGTCATTGCGGCCATTCTGTTGCCGGTTATCTGGTGGCTGTTTTTGGCCGGACCGGTGGCCTACGGGCTGCATGCCATCGTTCCAATCGGCCTTGTGCCGATTGAGAGCGCGCGGTTTGGCGGCTTCTTATTGTCGATTGTGATTGGTGTGACCGGCATCGTTCTGTCGCTACCGATTGGCGTGCTTTTGGCCCTCGGACGACGCTCTGATTTGTTCGTGGTCAGGACCATCTGCATCGGTTTTATCGAGTTTATCCGGGGCGTTCCCCTGATCACGCTGTTGTTTGTGGCCTCGACCTTGCTCAACTATTTCCTGCCGCCGGGGACGACTTTTGACATCGTGCTGCGGGTTATGATCATGGTGACGTTGTTCTCCAGCGCCTATATGGCCGAGGTGATCCGGGGCGGGCTTGCCGCCTTGCCGCGTGGTCAATACGAGGCGGCGAATGCGCTGGGCATGGACTATTGGAAATCCATGCGCCTGATTATCATGCCGCAAGCACTTAAGATTTCGATCCCGTCGATTGTTGGTATTTTCATCGGCCTGTTCAAGGATACGACACTGGTGTCGATCATTGGCCTGATGGATCCGCTTGGCCTTTCAACCGCTATTCGTGCCAACGCAGCATGGAACGGCATCGTGTGGGAGCTTTACGGCTTTATCGCGCTGATGTTCTTCATCTTCTGTTTTTCCATGAGCCGCTATTCGATGTATCTGGAGCGCAAGCTTCAGACCGGACACTAATTAGGGAGTAAAATAAATGTCTACAGCAGTAGAACGCGAGGTCGATCGCTCGCAAATGAAGGTGTCCGACGAGGTCGCCATCCAGATCACCAACATGAACAAATGGTTCGGGGCGTTTCACGTTTTGCGTGACATCAACCTGACCGTTCAACGCGGCGAGCGGATCGTGGTTTGCGGGCCGTCAGGCTCGGGTAAATCAACCCTGATCCGTTGTATCAACGCGCTTGAAGAGCATCAGGATGGCCATATCTCGGTGGACGGCACAGAGCTGTCCTCCGACCTCAAGAACATCGACAAGATCCGCTCCGAGGTTGGCATGCTTTTTCAGCATTTCAACCTGTTCCCGCATTTGTCGATCCTTGACAACTGTACCTTGGCCCCGATTTGGGTGCGTAAAACGCCCAAAAAGGAAGCCGAGGAAATTGCCATGCATTACCTCACCAAGGTCAAAATCCCCGAGCAGGCCGACAAATTCCCCGGTCAGCTTTCGGGTGGCCAGCAACAGCGGGTGGCGATTGCGCGCTCGTTGTGCATGCAGCCGCGCATCATGCTGTTTGACGAACCGACATCCGCGCTCGATCCCGAGATGATCAAAGAGGTTCTCGACACCATGATCGAGCTTGCCCAAGAGGGCATGACCATGATCGTCGTGACCCACGAGATGGGCTTTGCGCGTCAGGTTGCTAACCGCGTGATCTTTATGGATGCGGGCCAGATCGTTGAGCAAAACGAGCCGGAGGAGTTCTTTAACAATCCAAAGAGCGACCGGACCAAGCTGTTCCTGAGCCAAATTCTCGGCCACTAAATCCGGCCTTGAAGGTTACCAAAAAACACAATCCGCGAAAGGGGCGCCCTTCGCGGATTGTTTCGTTTGGTCGTACGCAAAGCGCCCTAAATATCGCGCGGGGTCACATACTCCACAAACACGCCTGTGCCCGCCTGCACATCATCCCAGTCGTCGGTTCTAAACTCCAGAACAGTGGCGGCACCTGTGGGGTATTTTTTGAACATATCGTGCATGGGTGGTGGGTCGCGGCGCATATCGCGCACGAATTCCCCGACGCCGGGCATGTGGGCGAGGATCAGAACGGTTTTGCCCGAGGCCGATTTCAGCGCCTTCAACAGCTCTGGCGGCGAGGCCAGATATAGAAAATCGGTAAAGGACACATCCTTGACCGCGCCCAACCCCTCGGCAATTCCGTCCCAGGTCTGTCGGCAGCGCGCAGCACTTGACGACAACACCTGATCGGGCTGGTGGCCATGCTTGGCCAGCCAAGTGCCAAGCTTTGCTGCGGCCTCAATCCCGCGCTGGTTCAGGGGGCGGTCCTTGTCGGCTACATCGGAGCTTTCCCAACTGGATTTCGCGTGGCGCACAAGGATAAGTCGTTTCATGAATTGGCCTTTTTATGAAAATAACGCATGTGATGCGCCGATTGTTGCTCCAGCCGGCCATAGATTTGGCTGACCGGGCAAGCCTTGCGTACAAGGCAACCCGCGTCAAGACAAGAGCGACCGGCGGGTTGATCCAGAAAACTGTGGCACGCGGCTAAGTCATAGCCTTGGGAGGTTAACGCATGCGGCGGACAGGCGCTCAGACAGGGCTTGCTCGCGCAGCTTTCGCACGGTGAGCGCCTCGTGATATCGGGCAGATCCAGCCGCCGATCAAACGCCAACGCACCGCGAAAAGAAACGAACAAGCCGGCCCTGTCATGGACCAATAAACTGACAGGCGATTGCCAGACCTGCCTTGAGGTCAGCGCCCAGTTAACAAAAGGTTGATAGGGCGGGCCACCAAACGGAAACAACGCCCGAGCGCCCAAGCCCTCGGCCAGCGCATCAATAATCCGGCGCGACCAACGGTCAACGGGGTCGGGACCGCGCGCCTCAGGCTCTCGTGAAATAGCGGCCCAGAACCCCGGCTCCTTGGGGCCAAGCAAAACCAAAGTCGCGCATCCATCGGGCGCAAGATCGCCCTCGCTTGGATGAAACGCGGCGATCACATCAAGGTTTTGGCCCGCCGCCGCGCCCTTAACCCGCTCAAAGTTCACTTGCGGAAAAACGGCAGCGCGAGCACCCAACCGATACGAGCGGGGCGATGATCCTGCCACTCAAGCCCGATGGTCATCTTGTCGTGACCGTCCTTGGGCTGGGCCACATAGGTGTGAAAAATCCGGTCCCAAATTGACAGCGAAAAGCCGTAGTTGGAATCGTGTTCATCCCGGTGAACTGAGTGATGCACCCGGTGCATGTCCGGCGTCACCAAAATCAATCGCACCCAGCGATCCAGCCATTGCGGCAGGCGCATGTTGGCGTGGTTGAACATGGCGGTGCCATTGAGGATGATCTCAAACAGAATGACCGCCAGCGCGGCTGGACCAAGCAGATAAACCAGCCCAATTTTCAACAACATCGACAGCGCAATTTCCAGCGGGTGGAATCTCAGTGCAGTGGTCACATCAATGTCGCGATCCGCGTGATGCACCCGGTGAAGCCGCCACAGAATGGGGATTTTATGGGTCAAAAGATGCTGTAGCCAGATCGCAAAATCCAGCACGATGATCGCGATCACCACTTCCAGCCACTGCGGCAAGCTCAAAATATTGAGTATCCCCCAGCCATTTTGCGCCGCATCAATCGCCGCCCCGACCGCAACAAACGGCAGCACCACGGCCATCAGCCGTACAGTAAGAGTGTTGATCACCACCAGCCCCAGATTGGTAAACCAACGACCGGGTCGGGCCTGCCTTCGCGCCTTGCGCGGTGCAATCGTTTCGAACAACGCGAAAATTACAAACAGGCCGAGAAAGGCCGAGAGGCGGATAAGAGCTTCGTTTTCCATGAGAGACAAACTGGTATTGTTGGCGAGCAAAAACAAGTGCGACCAAGGCGCACGGCGTCAGCTCGCGCGGATCAAACTGCCCGCACCATGCTCAGTAAACAACTCAAGCAATGTCGCATTGGGCGCGCGCCCGTCCAAAATCACCACGGCACGAACCCCGCCTTTGATCGCTGCCAGCGCGGTCTCTGTCTTAGGGATCATTCCGCCGCTGATTACCCCGTCATCGGTCAGCTTGGAGACCTGATCCGGTGTAATTTCGGTCAAAATCGTCCCGTTGGCGTCCTTGACCCCTTCTACATCGGTCAACAAAAGCAGGCGATCCGCCTTTAAGGCGGCCGCAATCGCCCCCGCCGCCGTGTCACCGTTCACGTTATAAGTTTCGCCGTTTTCGCCCGTGCCAAGCGGGGCGACCACGGGGATATAGCCGGAGCTGGCAAGCTCGGTCAGCACGCGAGGATTGATGCGTTCAGGCTCGCCGACAAAGCCTAGCTCAGGCGCGCTCTGACGACACAGCATCAGGTTGGAGTCCTTGCCCGACAGCCCCACGGCCTTGCCGCCTTGCGCGTTAATTGCCTGCACGATCCGCTTGTTGATCCGCCCCGACAGAACCATTTCGACCACTTCCACAGTCGCCGCGTCGCTGACCCGTTTGCCGTTCACGAACTCTGATTTTATGCCCAGCCGGTCCAGCATCTCGTTAATCATCGGCCCACCGCCATGCACGATCACCGGGTTTACGTTAACCTGTTTCATCAGCACAATATCGCGCGCGAAATCGTTCATCGCTGCGTCGTCGCCCATGGCGTGGCCGCCGAATTTCACCACCACAATCGAGCCATCATACCGCTGCAGATAGGGCAGGGCCTCGCTCAAGGTGCGCGCAGTCGCGATCCAATCCTGTTTTGCAGAGTTGCGCTTTTCCAATGTTTCGGCCTCGTTTTAGTGTCGGCGAACCTTAACGCGCAGCTCGAGCCTTTGCCAAGAGCCGATGCCTGAACGATCTAGGTGATGGCGCGAATGACTGAGCGCAGTGTCTCCAACCCAAGCTTTTTCTCAGCCGAGGTTAGAACAATCTCGGGATAGGCCGCCGGATGTTTGCTCAGCGCTTGTCGAGTTTTGTCGATCACCGCCTGCCGCTCGGTGTCCTTGATTTTGTCGATCTTGGTCAGCACCGCCTGAAATGTTACGGCGCATTTATCCAGCAGCGACATGATTTCCTCGTCCACGGATTTCGGACCGTGGCGCGCGTCGATCAACAGAAAAACCCGGCGTAGATTAACCCGTCCCGACAGATAGGACTTCATCAAACGCTGCCATTTTTCGACCACTTGCACAGGAGCCTGAGCATATCCGTAGCCGGGTAAATCAACCAGAAAATGGGTCTCGCCGATGGTGAAAAAGTTAATTTCCTGCGTGCGCCCCGGCGTATTTGATGAGCGCGCAAGGCTCTTATGCCCGGTTAACCCATTGATAAGAGAAGACTTTCCCACGTTGGAGCGCCCGGCAAAGCAAACCTCGATCCGGTCGGCCTCCGGCAGGCCGTCCATCGCAACCACGCCTTTAAGAAACTGGCAGCCTTGTGCAAACAGCAAACGCCCGGGCTCTGGTTGCTCGGGCGTCGGGGCTAGGGGAAATCGGCTTTCCATATCAATGCCCAATCGGTTCAGCAGCCAAGATCATTCCTTGGCTTTGGCTTTGCGCCGAAAGCTTTTGAGGATGTTGCCAAACACGTCCGGCTTGATCCCCTGGCTGCGCATGATCAGGTATTGCTGGGTGAATGTGATGGTGTTGTTGGCAACCCAGTAAACCACCAGCCCGCTGGCAAACCGGCCCAGCATGAACATGAACACCCAAGGCATCAACGCAAATATCTTCGCTTGCGTTTTGTCGGTGGGGGCCGGGTTCAGCTTTTGTTGCAGCCACATGCTTATTCCCATCAGGACCGGGAAAACGCCGATTGACAGAATATTCAGCGCGCTCGAAGGGTCCGGTGGGCTGAAGGGTAAGAGGCCGAACAGGTTTAGAACCGAGGTCGGATCGGGGATGCTGAGGTCTTTGATCCAGCCAAAGAACGGCGCTTGGCGCAGCTCGATGGTGACAAAAATCACCTTGTAGAGCGAGAAAAAGATCGGAATTTGAAGTAGAATGGGTAAACAACCGGAGGCCGGATTAACCTTTTTCTCCTTATACATCTTCATCATTTCTTGCTGCGTTTTTTGACGATCGTCACCGACCTTGGCCTTCATCTTCTCGATTTCAGGCTGCAATTCCTTCATCCGGGCCATAGAAACGTAGGATTTATAGGCCAGCGGGAACAAAAGCGCCTTGATCAGAACGGTCAGGCTGATGATTGCGATGCCCATATTGCCGAACAGGTTGTTCATGAAATGCAGAACCTGAAAGATTGGCTTGGTCAGGAAAAAGAAAATGCCCCAGTCGATTGAGTCGACAAATTGCGCTATTCCCAGATTATCCTGATAATTGCGAATGGTCTCCCATTCCTTGGCACCGGCAAAAAGCAAGGTGCTGACGGAACCAGAGCTGCCAGCGGCGACGCTTATGATCGGAAGGCGCATGTCGGTTTGATAGATCGTCTGCTTGGGCGAATATTTTGTTACCTCGTCAAATTTCTGGCCTTTTCCGGCAATCAGCGTGGTCATCCAATACTTGTCGGTAAACCCAATCCAGCCATTGCTTTTGACAGGTATTTTCTCGCCTACGCCGGTCTCAAACGGGTCGAGCTTTTTGACGTCTTTATACTTTGTCTCCTCAAGTTTACCGTCGGAGGCTTGCACCACCCCTTCGTGGAGGATGTAAAATCCGATAACGCTCGGCTCGCCGTGGCGGGCGATAATACCGTAAGGCGATAGCTTGACCTCAGAGCCGCTATTGTTGGTGACACTTTGCTCAACGGTGAACATATAATTGTCGTCGACCGAAATTTTACGGTAGAAAATTAGGCCCTTACCGTTCTTCCAGCGCAAAGTCACAGGGGTTTGAACCGTCAGGGTGTCGCCGCTGTCCACTTGCCATTCGGTCAGTGCGCCGGGAACGTCCTCAAATCCAAGATCGCCAACGGGGGCCCAGCCATAAAGAGCATAATATGGCGTAGGGCTGCCAACCGGCGACAGTAACGTGACATTGGCCGATTTTGGATCGGTGGTCAGGCGGTAATCCTTCAGTGACAGATCATCGATGCGGCCGCCTTTTAGCGACAAAGAGCCCTTGAGACGCGGGGTGTCGATCACCACACGTTTGGTTTTTGCCAAAGCCGCAACACGTGTTTCTGCTGGTGAGGTGTTCAGCGTGGGCCCGGTCGCGGTTTGCCCATTGGCTGACGAGCCGGAAACAGGCCCTGCGGATGGAGTTTGGGCAACTTGATTCTGTGGTGAAGAGCTTCCAGTTGTGGCGGTTATATCCGTGTTGGGAATAGGTTCGACCGGTTGCTCGGGAGGAAAGAAAACCAACCAAACAAGGATCACCAGCCCACTCAGCACAGTTGCTAGAATAAGGTTCTTATTCTGTTCGTCCATTCTCGGGTCCACCTGACTTTTTATGATAGAAGGGTTCAACAGTTAAGGGCCGGAAAGGTCAAGGGCTATTAGGGAATTTGCGCCGATGGGTCACTGTTGAAACCGGGCCGAGGTTGAGGTGGTAACAGCGTCGCTGGCCAGGTCGTTCGCGTCAGCCGGACTTGCGGGCCGGGCCGGTGGTTTTGAGCAGTTTTTCGCGATGTTTGTGCAGCCAGGCGACGGTGTCCTCAAACGGCATGGGACGGGCGACGCCGAAACCCTGAATATACCGGCATCCCATTTGCGCCAACAAAGCGTGTTCGGCGACGGTTTCCACGCCTTCGGCCAGTGTTTCCAGACCGAGACTTTCGGCCATTCGCACGATTGCGGTGGTCAGCAGTTTTTGTTTCGGGTCGCTGTCTATTTTGGTGATGAAGCTGCGGTCGATTTTGATGCGGTTAACGGCGAAGCGGCGGATGTTGGCTATGGCGGCGTGGCCCGTGCCAAAATCATCCAGGTCAATGCCAAAACCTTGGGCCGCCAGCGCGCGGATGTTTTTGGTTATCACGTCATCATCATGCTCGCTGACCACGTTTTCCAGCACCTCAATGGTTAGGCGGGCGGGGGTAATTTCAAAGCGGTCTACTTCCCACTTTATCTTTTCAACCAGCTTTGGATCACGCAATTCTTCAGACGAGAAATTAACCCCAACGCTGGCAATTCGAAACCCGGCCCGGTCCCATGATTTGAGCGCAGACAAGCTGTGGTAGAGGATAACTTCGCCAAGGCGGCCGGATTTCCCCGTGTTTTCAATGGCTTTCAAAAATAGCGCGGGTAAAACCAGTCCGTTTACCGGATGCTCCCACCGCGCCAGCGCCTCAAAACCGACGATCTCGCCGGTATCGGTGCAAATTTGTGGCTGGAAATATGGCCTGATCTGGCCATTCTCCAGAGCGGCCTCCAACTCCGCAGAGAGATGATGCAATTTTTGCGCCTCGCGTCGCATTTTCGGGGAAAAGCTTCGGGTGGTGTTGGGGCCGCTTTTGCGCGCCAGAGTCAGAGCGGTTTCTGCGCTGGCCAGGACGGATTTTGCGGTTTGGGCCGGAGCGCGGCCTGAGAGGCAGATGCCGATGGAGCAGGTTAGGTAGCAGGTGATTTGATCGACGCTGAACGGCTGGACGATGGCGGCGCGGATGCGGTCGGCGATGGCCAACGCGATGGCAAAATCGGCCTTTTTGGTTGGTAATAAAACCACCGCGAAATCATTGCCGTCGATGCGCGCAACCATGTCTTGGTCGCGCACGCAACTGGCGACACGCGCGCCAATTTCGGTGAGGATCTGGTCGCCAGTTTCCAAACCATAGCGATCGTTTACTTGATGGAACTTATCGATATTTACATGTAGAATGGCAGTTTCGCGACCAGTATTTTGCTCTATTTCCAAGAAGTTAGCAAGTTTTCGTATGACTTGCTGTCGATTTGCCAATCCGGTCAAAAAATCGACCTCGCCAGCTTCGAACTGCGCTGTTCCGTCTTGAGAGAGACTTGATTTTACCAGTTCCTGAAACGCCAGCAGCAGCGGAAACATGAAGCTTACGACAAATAAGACCGCCTCTATTTTTACCCAGTAGGCGATGACGAAAAACAGCGGCAAAAAGCTGAGCAACTGAAACTCTGCCAAGCCGCGTTTCAGGCGCTGCTTTTTGGATTGTGGATGATCTGTTGCCACGTGATGGCCCCTTTTCTGCGTCATCTGGCAGACGAAATCTGCTCTTGGTGACCATAGCGACCGGCTCCTCACGTTCTTGTTAATGCAACAGATTTTTTTCAGATTTATTTTGTACAATTTGTACAAAATCGCTCCCGTTTTGTACGATTTGTACGAAATAAACGAAGTGTTAAGGATTGAGGTGGTCCTGCAGAATCGGACAGTCTGTTAAGGTGTATTCCAACGTG
>JAADIJ010000137.1 GCA_013151335.1 Alphaproteobacteria bacterium
TTCAAACGGATCCGGGATAGCAGCGGTTTTTGCCAACACTGTTCGGAAGCATTCTTCCAGCACCTGAGGCATTGCCAGTGGTTGAAAAACTGTTCCCGAGATTTCGACCGGGCGACGGCGCATGCGCCCGCTGGCGGCATCATCGCTCATCAGGTTTTCAGACAGGATTGCGTGCAGGTTCTGGAAGGTGAAAACGTCAAACCCGATCTCCTCCGCATCCTCGATCAGCATCTCAATGGCCGCCTTGTGATTCAAAATCATCTGGGTTTCAACGATATCCTTTCCCTCGGCCACTTGCCCAAATTCAATCAGGTTTTGGGTGTCCAGACGGCTATATGTGTTGCCTTCCAAGCGCGATGATGCCCACGATAGATCGACAAGAAGCCGATTCAAGATATCTCTTGCGTAGGTGCCTGCTGGTCGTCCTTCAACGGACGTTCGCCCAATCTCATGGAGCTGTTCGCGCAAATCACGCGGAAGGTAAAAGGTGACTCCGGCCTCATAATCATCCAGAAACCGGCGATTATATCCGACAGGCCGCCGCATCATAAGCGGTTGGCGCACATGATCCCGGATTACAGCCCCATCTTCAGACACCGGAAGGTCTTGGTCCATTTGCGGTAGCGAAACCTCGGCAGAGGCGGAAACTCTGGTCGCGTGAAGATCGGCAGCCTTGGATGTGGCCTTGTAGACGAGCGCAGCGGCCGCACCCTCGGTTACTGCGCGGCCTTCATCAATAAGCTTTTGCAGACGACGCTGCAGTGTGCGCCGGTTGAAAATAAGGGAATGTTTTTGGTGAAGAATATCCTCAAGTCGTGCGATGCCTATTCCGTCGGAACGCCCGATCAGCTCACCCTCAATAAGGCTTTCTTCTTCATGAAGCGTTCTTTTAGGCACTGTGTTTTGCTTTCTTGGGCCGGGGTATTCAACAGGTAAAAGTCTATTGCGACACCTGTCACGACAAGTATCACGACACACATTGTCACAAGAAGTGTCGCAATCCAAGAACTATGTCGCGAAACGGGGCGTCCAATGTATTGCGCCGATCAATCTCCCTCGCAACTGGGGATCATAGCACCATATTTGCTTACCTGTGCTCCCACAGAACCGCTACAATCCGCGCAAATACGCCCCATACTCATTCTTGGCAAATCGATCCGCCTGCGCCTTAAGCTGGTCACGATCAATCCAACCGCGCCCGAACGCGATTTCCTCGGGGCAACCAACCTGCAAACCCTGGCGCATCTGAAGTGTGCGCACGAAATTAGATGCATCCAGCAGGCTGGCATGGGTCCCGGTGTCAAGCCAGGCATATCCCCGCCCCATCCGCTCGACTGTCAAAGTTCCCTCGGTCAGATAGCTTTCCAGCAGGGTGGTGATTTCCAGTTCATTGCGCGCTGAGGGTTTGACCCGTTTTGCCCGCTCCGGCGCTGTGCCGTCGAGGAAATAAAGTCCTGTTACTGCGTAATTGGAGGCAGGGTTTTCAGGCTTTTCGGTGATCGAGGTCGCCTGTCCATCATCACCAAAACCAACGACACCATAGCGCCGCGGGTCGGCCACGTGATAGCCAAAGACCGTTCCGCCTGTTTCCTTGGCGTCAGCGCTGGCAAGGATTTCAGGCAATCCATGGCCGAAAAAGATGTTGTCCCCCAAGACCAGAGCGGAGGGTGCGCCTGCAAGAAAATCCTCGGCCAGCAGATAGGCCAGCGCCAGCCCATCTGGCGCTGGCTGAATGATCCACTCAAAACTCAGCCCCCATTGGCTGCCATCGCCAAGCAAGCGCTGATATTGGGCCTGATCCTCGGGCGTTGTGATCATGGCGATCTCGCGAATGCCTGCCCTGTCAGTGAAGAACTTGTCAGAACTCTCCATGATGGTGCCTTTCTGGAAAACCATGCGCAATGCAGCGCTTGTCAGCGGAACCGGGAAAACGCATTTGCTCGCCCAGTATGTTTTTTTAAGAAGCCGGAGTTCGAGCGTCTGCTCAGCCACAACTTCCTTCAGATCACAAGCTTCGCGGCGCAACTCTTTATTTGGCCCCATAAGCGCTGATATCAGACACTCAAAACACCTGAACCTATACAACCACCTCGACCAGACACGTCCGGGTGTTGCCCGCGATCGACAGCCGTTCGTGGTAGCAAAAGCGCAGGATTTCCACCCCAGCGATTTGCGCCGTTTGGATGATGGTCATCGCGCCGTCAACTTCGACTTCAGTGTCGTTGATGATGATTTTCTTGAGGCTCGTCATGTTTCATACCTTTCTTAGCGATAACCGACATTCATCACGTAGTTGAACAGAAAATCTTCTTCCTGCTGGACCTCTTCCCACAGGTTCTGAATAACATCGTGGGCGTTCAACACCCCGAGCGGTTTGCCATCCGGATCGACAACCGGGATGTTTTTTAAACCCTGCGCCTTCATCATCCCCCAGGCATCCTTCAGTTTACCTTCGGGCGTCGCTGTGATTACCTCGTGGGTCATTGCCTGTATCACGGGCGCGGTGCAACTGGCACCGGTGCAGGTGCCGATCTGGCGTACAGTGTCGGTTTTGGTGAGTACGCCGACCATCCGGCCTTCTGTGTCGCAAACCAACAGCATGTCATAATCACGCTCCAGTAGCCGCGCCGCCTCCATGAGTTTGGCGTGCGATTCGATGCAGCACATCTGCTTATAGGCCGTCGGCAGAAATTTCTCGATCAGCATGTGTTTCTCCGTTCTAGCTGGTTATCGCGATCACTAACGTCGCCACGCTGCCCAGCGCTCCGCCAGCAGCGCAGGCAAGTTTCATAAAAGCAATCATGGCAAGGTCAGCATCGGGTCAACCTTTGACTTGATCCAGATCAACGCATCCAGCAACATCCGCCCGCAATCATCCGGATCGACACGGAAGGTGTCAATCCGGGAGCCTTCGTCGCTTTACGGATTGAAGCGGCAAATGCGCAAGGTCGCGATCCGGGTCGCACCTTCTGGCGCGGGCCATGATTTCTCCTCGGCAATGCGTGAGCCTTTCGTTACTCCAAATTCGCACGGCGCCGGGAGGCGGTGCGGCCATTTCTGGCGGGGGATTTCATCCACTTCATCAGAATGTTCGACCATCACAATACCTTCCGGCGTTTTTCACTTTCCGTTGTATGACATTTACCCGCCGTCAGACCTTTATCAGGAACGAGCGGTCCGGGCGGAGACCAGAAAGTGATGGCGATCGGATCGCTGGCAGGGAAGCTCTCGTCGAGTGCCTCGTCGAGAAGTGCGTCAAGGCGGTCCCGGCGGGCTGCATTGGGATTATCCTGAATATTTGAATCCAAGGTCATTCCCATAGTATCCTTGCCGCTGGCCGCATCGCAGTATTCCGCTTGTTGCGGTTGCAATGGGGTGTACGCAGTTTTGTATTTATTGACGGAATTCACGAACCCATCTTCATCCACATCGACCCGGATCCCAAGCTTCGCAGAGGCAAAAATCCGGTGCAGCTTGTTATCCTGGTTGCCTTCGCCCACCTCGAACCATCGGCAGATTGTGCCGATATGTATGTCGTCGTCCAAATCATTGATGCTGACGCCAAATGCTTGGGCAACGGCAGCCATATCAATCACGGCCCTGTCGGCGGGAAGTGTAATCTTGAACATCGTTTCCTCCGTAATTGTCCGG
>JAADIJ010000182.1 GCA_013151335.1 Alphaproteobacteria bacterium
GTTCGGGTTGGGTCGAAAATGATTTTTGCATAGCAAAAGAATAGCAAAATCAGATCACCTTGGGAATCGATGAGTTACGCAGAGGTCTCAGGTCAACAATGTTGTCGAGAAAATTTCCGGGCGGGTCGCTCAAATTCTTGGCCGCAAAATCGCCGAGGAACTTGAGGCGGCATACGGCAAAAGTTTTGCTACTCGACGAAATTGATGGATATGAGGTAGGCCAAGAAGGGGATCCGATTGCGCTGGCCGAGATGCGGACCCTGACATATCGCGACCGCAAAATCATCGCAGGATCGACTCCAATATTCGACTTCGGACCCGCTACCCGCCTGTTCGATAAGTCTGACAAACGCATCTTCGAAGTGCCTTGCCCGAGTTGCGATGAACTGTCCGAAATTAGGTGGGCTGATATAAAGTGGGATGAGGGGAAACCCGAAACTGCACATTGGGTCTGCCCATCGAATGGTTGTGTTATCCCTGAAAACCATAAAGCTGAAATGGTCGCCGATGGCCGCTGGCGGGCGACTGCACCGGAGGTCGCGGGTCACGCCGGTTTCCGCATTAACGCGCTGGTCTCGCCCCACTTCAATGCGCGGTGGGGCAAGCTGGTGGCCGAGTTTTTGGAAGCTAAGAAGTCACCTGAAACTTTGCAAACTTTTACTAATTTGGTTCTCGGGGAACCCTGGAAAACAGAAACGGATGACTTGGACGAACACGAATTGTTCGGGCGGCGAGAGCCGTTCGGTTTAAAGGCGATTCCGGCGGAGGTGATGTTTTTGACAATGGGCGTCGATTGCCAAGATGATAGGCTCGAATTGGTCATTATGGGCCACGCCAAATCCGATATTTACGTTCTCGATCATCGGGTTTTTTATGGTCCCATTGACGGCGAGAGTGTTTGGCAGGATTTGGATTCATTGCTCAGGGAACGCTGGCAGCACCCCGGCGGTGGGGCGATTGGAATAGATTCGGCGGCCATAGACAGCGGAGACGGAGGGCACACTGATATAGTCAACGCGTTTACGCGCACCCGCTTCGGTCGCCGCGTGGTGAGTATAAAAGGCCTCGGGGGTTTCAGCCGGCCATTTCTCAAACGATCCGGCACGAAAGGGCAACTTTTGTGGTTGGTCGGCGCCGATGCTGTTAAAAGTCAACTATTTAACCGTATTTCCCGAAATTAGGGCGTTCATTTCGCAGAGACCTTGGCCCCGATTTATTTTGAGCAACTGACATCTGAGCGTCGCGTGGTGCGCTATGCGCGGGGGCTGCCTTTGGTGCGGTTTGAACGCATCAAAGGGAAGCGCGCCGAGACGCTTGATGCCACTGTGTACGCTTGGGCTGTGCGGCAACTAATCAATCAGAATCTGGACACGCGCGGCGACGAATTGAAATCAGCCGCCGCACCTGAAGGGCCTAAGATTGTGATAAAGTCGCGCTGGCTCGACGGGGGAGATAGCGATCACATGCCGCACGCGGACTGTGTGAAATCTTCGGCCAAGACGCGTGCTGATTCAAGCTCGCGTTTGGGCATGTGATCGAGCGAAAATGTATTCGTCGGTGTCCGTGAGGTATCCCGAAACGAAAGACCCAGCGTCGCCTAGCACCACAGCGCGCCCTTCGGAGTCATGTCCGCCGTGGGATTTGCCAATGTATGCTACGGGGCGACGACAAAGCTCGCGCTTGATTACTTTTGCCCGTTCGAGGTCGAAATTTTCAGTAAGTTGCATGTGCTGTTCCCTTCATCATCGACGTAAAACACGCCACGAATCAGAGTATTGCATAGCTGTAAGTAATTGTAACAAACGATAAAAAGGTGAAAGTTTCTCACTTATAAAGTGAGAGTCATGTTTAACTTGCATCTATGGAGCAGTCATCCACTCGCCAGAATATTCAACAAAAAGCCGCCGAAAAAAAGCGTCGAGCGAAGGCAAATCGCGGAAATCTGAAGCTTTTTGCAGCTCGCCGATCAGATGCTTTTCGCGTTTTTTGGTCATCGCCTTGCCTTTTTGTTTGTTGGCGGCGGGGCGGACTCTAACGCCCCGCCGCCTGACCCGGCGTTTAGGAGCCGCCGGCCCACCAATGGCTACTGGTCCTCCGATTATTGCATTTGTGCGCCGCAGAGTCAAATTAATAATTCTAGTGGAATTATTAATTCCAATGTGCTATCAAATTTGTAAATGACAACGATAGACGGCGCGGATGGCTACATATATCAAATATACATTGCGAGATTTCACCAGAATTATCTGTATCGCTGAAACGCGGAGAAATTCCGCGAAATTATTCAACCAATTGAAGGGCTTGGCCGCGCGGAACCTAATGACGCCCATCGAAGATTTTTACGGCTCAAAGGGGGCGTTGCTCTTTCCGGAGGCGGAAATTTATCGCGCGCGTCTGTTGTTAGCTGCGCTAGATATGGGCGTCGCCTCCGACGCGTTGGCGAAAGTTGATGCAAGTATGCGCGCCAACACTGTTCGCCCAACGCCGAGCGGCAACTTCACCGCAAATCTCGACACCGCAATAGAGTCGCTCTCCGACGGGAACGCAGACTGGCACCTCGAATTTACGCGGATGCGATCCCGCGATGACGGCGAAGTGAAATTTTCAGTCGGTTGGATTGTTAATGGTGACCGACTGGGCCGGGCTGACACACTCCGACCGGAGCCGGGGACTATCGTAGAAAGCCTTACGGGCCCGATTGAGGCCGTTTTGATTTTGCCGTTCAACCACATCGCGCGCGCAATCTGGCGGGAGTTTCGTGAATAGTGAGTATTTTTGATCTCTTTCGCAAAAAAGCCCCCGCGCATCGTAGCTTTGACGCCGCCACCGGTGGACGTCGCGCGGCTGGCATGGGGGCTTTCGGGCGGATCAACCCCGAGGTTTCGGCGGCGAATTTCAGCGTCAGAAGCCGCGCTCGTTATCTGGCATAAAACAACGCGTGGTTGTCCAACGCTGCCAGCAATTGGACGGCGGCCCTTGTCGGCGCAGGATTGAAACCAACGGCCCGCATACTGACCCCGCACAACGATCTGAACTTGACCAAATCTTTGAATTTTGGTCAAGTGACGCCGATGCCGATAAACGCTCGAATTTCGGCGGAATCCAAACGGATGTCGCGCGCGGTTTGGTCGTCGATGGCGAGGCGTTTGCGCACGTTATCAGCACTGACTCCGGCCCAAAAATACGCCTGATCCCGCCCGAGCTCATCGACGAAAGTTACACCCGCGAACTCGATGGTGGGTACGTTGTGAGCGGGATCGAATTTAATCAAAACGCCGATCGTGTTGCCTATTGGATCCGCCATGATCGCCCCTTTTCCCAATTCTCAGGATATGGCCCGCCGCGCCGAGTCGATGCAAACGAAATTTTGCACATTATGAGGCCGCTGGCCGCTGGTCAGGTGCGCGGAATCTCGTGGCTCGCTCCTGCGATTATGGCCGCAAGCGACCTTGACCAGCTAACCGACGCGCTGCGGGTAGGCGTCAAAGTCTCTGCCATGCACGCGGGGTTTTTGGTCGATCAAAACGGCCTTGGGGGCGAAGTTTACGACGGAAACGCAATCGGCGGCATCCTCGAATCGGGCCTTGAACCTGGGACCTTAAAACGCCTCCCGACCGGCATGGATGTTAAATTTAACACGCCGCCGCATCGGTGGCGATTGATCCGTTCCTTAAACTCAGTCTGCGCGAGCTTGCTGCCGCGTTAGGTTGCCAGTTCATATGCTTGATGGTGATCTTACAGGCGCGAATTATTCCAGCCTCCGGGCCGGTTTAATCCCGTTTCGCCAGCGAATCGAACAAATCCAAATCGGCGTTCTGATTCCCCAAATGCTGAGGCCAATTTGGAATCGCGTGATTGCTTACGCGGTTCTTTCCGGCCAACTTTCGGCCCCGATTTTGAATCATCGCCCGCCAATACGGGGCCGATTGGATTCCGCCAAGACAATTGCAAGTTGATCCATTGAAGGCGGTCAACGCCACGATTGCCGAACTCAAGAACGGCCTCACGTCGCGGCGCAAAGCCGTGGCCGAGCGCGGTTGGGCGCTGGACGATCTGGAAGCCGAACTGAAAAATGAAAGGGCCTCAAATGCTCACCTCCAACCCAAATAATGCCCCGGCGGTCACACTGAACTCGCCCCCGCTTGAGTCGACGGACGCCATGCTGCGCTGCGCTGACCACATTCAACTCGAAAGACTTGACCGTCATGGCGACGATTTTGACGTTTGCTGACGTCGTGCGCCATGACGCGCGGGGTGCATACATTGAGCGCCTTGATCCCGCCGGTCTGGATCAGTCGAAACTCGCTGGCGCGCCGTTGCTTGATGCCCATTCTCAATCTTCCAGCCGCGCCGTCATTGGAATTGTCGCTCGCGCTAATCTGCAAGACGGCAATCTGGTGGCGACATTGCGGCTGTCTGCTAGCGCCGATGCGGCGGGGATTGTCACCAAAATCTCCGAAGGCATCCTCACCGGCGTTTCAGTCGGATACCGCGTCAGCAAATGGGTTGAAAGCATTGATCCACAAACAAAAATGCGGATTCGCATCGCCGCAAAATGGCAAATTTTCGAGGTTTCCGCCGTACCAATCCCAGCCGATTCCGGCGCAAAATTTAGAGGTTCAGAAATGACAACAGACATAAAAAAACCAGCGGTCGACCCGCTTGAAACGCGCGCGGCAATCCGCCAAATCGCGAAATCCGCGAACCTGTCGAATGAATGGGCGGACGCGCAGATTGATGCCGGTGCCGACCTGATCGCGACCCGCGCGGCGGCATTTGATGAAATGCAAAAACCAACGACAAAAATTCGGGTGGTCAGCCAAAATGACGATCCGGCGACAATTCAAACGCGGCGGGCCGATGCGCTGTTTTCCCGCATTTCCGGTGAAGCTCCCAAAGATGAGGCGCGCGAATATATGAACGAGTCTTTGCGCGACATTGCGCGAGCCAGCGTCGAAGCGTCGGGCGTTTCAACCCGCACAATGAACGCGGACGATATTTTCAAGCGTGCCATGCACGGCACCAGCGACTTCCCGCTGTTGCTCACTTCGACCGGCAATCGGACGTCGATGTCCGCTCTGATGTCTTTTGTCAATGATTTTGGTGCAAAACTTTTTCCCGCACGTGCAGGGGAGGTATTATCTGTAGCATTCATTGGTGGGAGCGGGGTCTCAAGACGTCGGTGAACAAGCTCTGATGCGCGGGTTCCTTACCGCAGTACCGCATGTGCGTCTCGGGGCTATCCCTTTCTTACAACGGGCGTCAGCATTTGCTGGCCACAAAGCGGTGGCGGGTGTTCCCCTGCCGCTGACCCCGTTCCCGCCAATGAATGCGGAAAGTGGGACTGTTAAGCCGCAGCCATCGTTTTCCGGGCGATATCGCACATGAACGCCGAGAGTTCCCGTGCGATCGCGGTCGTGATAACCGTCTTTTTCTTGCCGCGTTGGGTCAGTTTGCGATACCGGGCTGTCAGCCGCGATTGTGCTTTCCACGCGATGTCCTGGATTTCAGGCGACAGCTTTTGCAGGATATACAGTTTCTGGACACCAATTTTCGCGGGATAGCGATAGGTCCAAGCCCCCTCAACCAAGGCACGCCGAACCCGGGAGTTGCCAGCCTTGGTGATGCCGCCACGCCGGGTCGTCAGCCCGGTCGAATATTCGCTAGGCACCAGCCCCAGATAGGCCATCAATTTTCGGGGATGATCAAACCGGCGAACATCGCCGATTTCCGCCATGAACGTCACCGCCCCAACCAAAGCAGCGCCGCGCAGCGCCTGCAACGCCTCAACGACAGGACCCAGCGACCAGTCTGGAACGATACCCTCGATGCTGGTTGTCAAACGGTCAACGCATTCACCGGCGTGACGTTCCGCAAGCACCATCTCCTGCAAGGCGGTTTGCTGGGCCGGGTGATCAAAGGATTGGCTCTGCAACCAGCGCCGATAACGCATCGTCCAGGGGCTTGGGCTCTGATAGATGCGGCCGTGTCTGAGCAGAAATGACGATATCATCTGGCGCTTCTGGCGTTTGTCCCTGACCGCACTTTCCCGCGCCCGGACCAGATCACGGATCGCTTCATGGGTTTCGTCGGGCACCCAGATCGGGGTCAATTCCCCAGCCCGCAGCAGTCGTGCCAATCGCTCGGCATCCCGCCGGTCCGTCTTCACACGGTCCCCGGGCCTTACCGGGGTCAGGGACGGGGCTATAACAGAGCAGTCAAAACCAAGTGCTTTCACCTGACGGTAAAGCCCATATCCGGTCGGCCCGGCTTCATAGCATACATGCAGGTGATCAAACCGGGTGGCAAGTTTCTTCAACAGCTTTTGTACCGCCTCATTGGTTGTCGAAATCGTTCCAAACCCTCTGACCTCGCCATATCTTCCGCCTTCGGCAATCGCAACCGCGTGCAAATTCTTGGAAACATCAAACCCGATGAATGCTTCTTTCTTCATATCCTTCATAACGATCCTCCAAAATTAGGGGCAGCTCAATGCCGACCCCGCCTTCAAAGTTCAGGCTAGGATCAGCGCCTGGTCAAGTCACCGTACAAAAGACATGCGGTCTCACCACTGGCCGCCGAAAGCCCTATTAAGAAAGTCGCGCGGCAATCCACAATGTCGGACTTTCGAACCGGGACACGGCTTAAGCTTTCCGATGTCGGCCAACTGTCGAAAGTCACCGAAGCCGGTGAAATCACGAGCACAACACGAGGGGAGGCCGCCGAGTCATATGCTCTGGACACATATGCCACGACGTTCTCGATCAGTCGAAAAGCCCTGATAAACGATGATCTTGGCGCTTTCGGCGATTGGGGCCAAACGGCAGGGCGTATGGCGGCTGAAACAGAAGCGAACTTGCTTCTTACGCTGCTCTTGTCGAACCCCACCATGACCGAAGATTCGAAAACACTGTTTCATGCCACGCATGGAAATTTGGCTGGCACGGCTTCAACCATCGACATTGCAAACCTCGATCTTGCCCGCCAAGCCATGCGCGGGATGAAGGCTCTTGACGGCAAAACACCGATCAACGCGACGGGAAAATTTCTGATTGTCGGGCCAAAGCTGGAGACGACAGCCGAGCAGATTCTCGCGTCGATTTACGCGGCGACTGTCGGTAACGCCAACCCGTTTTCCGGCAAATTGACGTTGCTTGTCGAGCCACGAATCACAGACGGAAGCTGGTATATTTTCGCGGATCCGGCGGTTTTGCCGGTCC
>JAADIJ010000086.1 GCA_013151335.1 Alphaproteobacteria bacterium
GAAGCCAAAGCATTCGTCTGGAAAGCCGACCCCGACAAAATTATCGCCGCAAGAAATCGTGGGTTCCAAGTGTTGGATTCAATCCACTAGGGACTGCCACTTTATGCCCATCTTCAAAATTTATCGGTGGCGGGGAATTGGCTGGCGTAACGGCAATCTGGCGCTGAATAAATGAGGTCAAGACAGATCTCCGTGTTATTCAAACATCTCTTCCTGACCCTCTTGCTGCCAATCATCTCCCTGATCAGGGTCTTCGGCCTGAATTCCCGGCATGGCCCCGGGGGGAGGGCGGTTGTCCAGAAGGCCTGCGTCTCGCAGCTCTTTGATCCCCGGCAAATCGCGTGGGTTTTCCAGCCCGAAATGGTCCAAAAAGCTTTGGGTGACCACAAATGTCACCGGTCGCCCCGGCGTCATGCGGCGGCGGCCGAGCTTGATCCAGTCAAGCTCCATCAGTAAATCGATGGTGCCGCGCGATACAGAAACCCCGCGAATCTCCTCGATTTCGGCGCGCGAAACCGGCTGATGATAGGCGATGATCGCTAGCGTTTCGATCGCCGCGCGCGAGAGCTTTCTCGTTTCAACCCGTTCTTTTTGCAGCAGAAATCCTAAATCTGGCGCGGTGCGAAAGGCCCATCTATCGCCGAGTTTCATCACGCAGACGCCGCGCCCCGTATAGCGTTTGCGCAACAGAACCATCGCCTCGGAGGCGTCAGAGCCATGGGGCAAACGCTCCTCTATCTGGCGAAGGGTCAGTGGCTCTGCAGAGGCAAACAGGATCGCCTCGATCATCCGCTCTTGTTCGACCACGGGCGGCGCTTCAAACAGGCTTTCGGGTTGATCACTCGCCTTAATATCCATCCGTGGCCCCTTTTCGCCTTAACATGATCGGGGCAAACGCCTCGGATTGGCGGAGTTCAACCTGACCAAGCTTGGCAAGCTCCAGCGCGGCGGCAAATGTCGCGGCAGTAGCCGAGCGGCGGCGTTTTGGCTCTGACGTCCAGCCTTCCGGCAAAAACTGCGACAAGTCCCCCCAGTCAATGGCGTGTCCGATCAGGGTTTTCATCCGCTCCAAAGCCTGCTCCATCGTGAAAATCGCGTCGCGTTTCAGGCTGAGCGGCTCAAAATCGTCCTTGGTGCGGATGTGGGCGTAGGCCTGCATCAGATCGAGCACGGTTGCCGTATATTCAACCCGGCGCGAGGCGGTGACCGCTTCGGGAATGCCGCGTGCAAAAAAATTCCGACCAAGCCGGTCGCGCGCCATCAGGCGGGCAGCGGAGCGGCGCATAGCCTCGAGCCGCTCAAGCTGAAACGCCAGATGCGCGGCCAGTTCCTCGCCCGACGGGCCTTCGTCGGTGGGGTCAGGCGGCAGCAGCAGGCGGGATTTCAGAAACGCCATCCACGCGGCCATCACCAGATAATCCGCCGCGAGCTCAAGGCGCAGGGACTTGGCGCGGTTGATGAAAGCGAGATATTGTTCGGCCAGTTGCAGCACCGAAATTTTGCGCAAGTCGACTTTTTGCGTGCGTGACATGGTTAACAAAAGATCGAGTGGACCTTCGAAACCGTCAACATCAACGATCAGCGCCTCGGCTTGCAGGCGCGCAGCGATCTCGTTGCCGACTGGCAACATTTCAGAATCAAACTCGGCTTCATTGGTCATTTGCGGCCATTATAGCAGCTTGGAAAGCTCCGCCAAGAGCTGGTCTCGCTCCATCGGCTCGGGTGGCGCACGAAAGCTCAACGCGCGCTCCAGCCGCTTGGTGGTTTTGGCGCTCGGGGCATGGGTCGCGGACGTAACCTCCGCCATTTCGGCGATATTTCCATTGCAATGTAGGATCACGTCGCAGCCCGCATCAAGCGCGCGTCGTGTGCGCACAGCAAGCGTGCCTTCAAGTGCCGACATCGACAAATCATCGGTCATCAAGGCGCCATCAAACCCGATCTCGGAGCGGATCACCTCGATCATCGGCTTGGATTGTGTCGCGCAGTTAACCGGATCAATCGAGCTATAAACCACATGCGCACTCATCCCGAGCGGCAGGTGGTTAAGCGCGCGAAAAGGGGCGAAATCGGTTTGGGTCAGCACGGATTTTGACGCGTCGGTCCGGGGCCGTTCGGCATGGCTGTCAGCGTTTGGTCGCCCATGTCCGGGGATATGTTTCAAAACAGGCAGCCCCCCGCCAGCCAAAAGCCCGCCCGCAACCGCATGACCGGCCTCGACCACCACCTCAACGCTCTCGCCATAGCAGCGATTTCGAATGATCGCGTGAACTTGCGACGTGGGAATATCCAGCATCGGCGCACAATTGGCGTCGATCCCAAGCGCGCGCAGCTCATCCGCAATCAGGCGGTATCGTATCCACATCGAGCGCGTGGCATGTTGGGGCGCAACTCGGTTCATCTGCTCAAGCGGTGGCAACCATTGGAGCCAGTTGGGCGCTTGCAACCGCGCGACCCTCCCGCCTTCCTGATCAATTAGAATTGGCGTATTGCGCCCGGTTGTTGCGCGCAAATCCGCGGTAAGGGCGCGAATTTGATCGGGCGAGCTAATGTTGCGGGCAAAAAGAATAAAGCCCCACGGAGCGGCCTCGCGAAAGAAATCCTTCTCGCCTGCGCTTAACTCAAGCCCGGCGCAGCCGAAAATAGTTGGATTATAATTGGCCACTAACGGGCCGTCACCGGAATGCAAGGCGTACCGCGTGCCAGCAATGCCGAACAAAAACGCCGCGAATCTCCGCGATCAGTAAACCCGACCATGCGCAGGCGATAAAAACTGCGTCCACCGCTTTCGGATTTCTGGATGAGGCGCTTGCGCCCGCCAATAAGATCGCCGTTCTTTCTGACAATATAGTCCCACTCTTTTATCGCCGAAGCCTGATCGTCAAACGCCCCCAACTGAACGAGCCTCGTTCCCGCAACGACCGAGGAGGCGGAGACGTCCACGGTCGAAGCCGACAGCGCCTGAGCCGTTTCCTTGATAGAATTTCCGTTCACATCCAGAGAAGTCACGAGAATTCTCGGGCGGGGGCGCGGCGATGTCTTGACACCGGGAAGTAGCGCCAGTTTCACGGCGGCGGCGCCAAGTGGTGCGTTACTGGCCTCACGAACGGCGGTTTTTATAGCATTTTCGATCAGGGTATTTTCGTCAACGCTGCTGGTCTGCGCACTGACATCCGTCAGGTTTTTGGGCAGCGGACGCAATTGCGCCATGGTGACATCCTGATCGTTAAGCTTGAGCGGCGGGGGTGCCAGCACCACCAGATCGGCGGGTTGGGCAGCCGCCCCTCCCGCCTGCACCACGTTTACGGCCAAGCCCTGATGGGCAACGATTGCCCCTCCGGGATCGGCGGGTTGAACGCGAAACGGGCCAGCCATGGCGCGCACGACTGGCACATCGGTCACGTCGCGCATGGTCAGCCGATAGCCCCAGGTCACCAGACCGAAAACCAGAAAAATTGACACAGCCGCACCCATCCAATTGGTCAAACCGGACCAAAGGCCGCGACTTGTTCCCTCTGGTTCCAGGTCGCGATACGTCAGATATGTCTGCTCAGACATCTCATTGCCCCACATCTTTACGCCACATTTTGTAGGCGTGCCTGCCAAGACCACCAAATGTCGTTTTTATCAGCG
>JAADIJ010000197.1 GCA_013151335.1 Alphaproteobacteria bacterium
CCAAACAGCCGTAAACTGGCTACCCAAATCGCCCAGCTATGCCCAAATCCAATTAGTCGGGCCGAAACGCTGGGTTATGCTGGGGCCTCATAACATACAAGTTCTGGGCCAGATTACGCAAAATTACGCTAAATCGTGACCTCAAAGCCAAAAATCAGAGGAAAGTAGAGGCCGTCACCTGCGGTCCCTGCACAATCGACGAGCTGGCATATTCGACGCCAACCAAGCCAACCGCCGCCATGGCCGCGATAATGATCAGTATGGACAGCAGCCGGTCGCTGTTAACATCCACCAAGAGGCCAATGCCTTTATATCCCGTTGTTAACTGTCGCATGATCGCCTGCCTTTCCTGTCTGCTCTTATCTTCACCGTCCATTCTAAACAGGAATAAGGCGACAGTATGACAGGATCAGATTAACGAAAAGTTTCGCGGACCCTCTGGCCAGCATCTTTAACAAAAGAAATCATTGCCAAGCGCAAACACCATCATGCCGATCACCAAAAACAACCCCGCCGACATCATGATGTTCATAACCCGATCGCTTGGCGGACGTTTGGCAACCGCTTCATAGGCGAAAAACACCAGATGGCCACCGTCCAGCACCGGAATGGGGAACAGGTTCAAAAGACCAATTGCCGTTGACAGCACCGCCACGAACCAGATGAAGCTGGCAAAGCCCTGCGACGCGGCATCGCCCGAGGTTTTGGCGATCCCGACCGGCCCTTGCAGATTGCACGCACTAATCGCCCCGCTAATCATATAGCCAAGCCCGGTGAGCGAGCTTGAGATGATGGCGCCGGTCTGCTCCACCCCCATTTTTGCGGCTTCAAACAGGCCGGGCGTGGTGGTTTTGGGCGCAAAGAACAGCCCCCCCGTGATGCCGATCAGCACCCGCTTTTCGAACCCGCCTTTACCATCGGGCATATCGAGTTTTCTGGCCGCAAGCCTGACATCCTTGATCGTCCCGTTACGCCAGATTTTCAGCACGAGCGGCTTGCCGTCAGAGGCCGCCACCAGTGATTGCAACTGACTGAACGCGGTGATGCTCTTGCCGTCAACGCTTTGAATTAAATCACCGATTTTCAGTCCTGCCGCCATAGCCGCCGACTGGGGCTGAACATTGTCAATCAGCGGCAGCAGCGGAAACGGGCCGATGGCTGCAACGGATTTACCGTCCCTCAGAACTTGATAGGTTTGAGTCGGTGCAATGACCGAATCTTTGCGCGCATAGTCGTAAAGAGCGGTATAATCCGGCGTCTTCACGCCATTGATCGACAGGATCACATCACCGGGCTGAATGGCGTTGGTCGCTTGGGGCAAGGGCTTGAGCGCGCCAATAGTTGGCTGCTCGGTCGCCAGACCTGAAAACATCACCACGCCCGCGAAAATAACCGAAGACAGGATGAAGTTTGCCACGGGGCCTGCGGCGACGGTCAGCGCCTTTTTATAAAGCTTGGCGCCATGAAACGAGCGCGCCCGCGTTTCGAAGTCCATCTTGGCCAAAGCCTCGGGATCATTGCGGCTTGACGCATCTGCATCGCCCAAAAACTTGACATATCCACCAAACGGAATTGCCGCCAATTGCCAGCGGGTGCCGCGCTTGTCGTGCCAGGATTTGACCACCGGGCCAAACCCCATCGAGAACACCTCGGCGTGAATTCCGCTCCAGCGACCTACGATATAATGGCCGAACTCGTGGACAAAGATGATGATGCTCAACACCGCGATAAACGAGATGATGGTTGACAAAAATCCGCCAAAAAGCGGAATCGAGCTGATTAGTTCCAAGATACCCTCAAGATGCCTGTCTGAGTTTCACTGCTTCGGCGGTTTTGATCCGCACCTGTTGATCGACCGATAACACAGTTTCCAGATCAATTGTGGTGGATTTAAGGTCGCAGAGATCAATTTCTGCTGACAACACCTGCTCCACCAACGCCGCCATGTCGAGAAAGCCGATTTGGCGGGCCATGAACGCACCATATGCTGTCTCTTTGGCGGCGTTGAACACCGCACCCGATAGCCCGCCCGCCATCATAACCTCACGCGCGAGGCGCAAAGGAGGAAAACGCTGCTCGTCAGGAGCCTCAAACTCAAGCGCGCCAAGCGCGGCCAAATCAAGGTTTTTGATCGGCAAGGACCGACGCTTGGGCCAGTTGAGCGCATAGCCAATGGCAAAGCGCATATCCGGCACCCCCATATGCGCCATCAAGGTGCCGTCCACATGCCCGATCATGGAATGGACCACGGATTGCGGGTGAATAATCACCTCGATAATCTTGGGGTCAACCTGATAAAACTCTTTTGCTTCAATCATTTCCAGCGCTTTGTTAAACATACTTGCGCTATCGACCGAGATCATTTTTCCCATGTCCCAATTGGGATGAGCGACCGCTTGCTCAGGCGTAGCGGCGGCCAATTGCGCGTGGCTCCAATTGCGAAACGGGCCACCGGAAGCGGTGAGAATCATCCGGGTGACGTTTGAGATATCCTCGCCCACCAACGCCTGAAAAATCGCCGAATGTTCGCTATCGACCGGCAGGATAGTCGCGCCGTATTTCTGGGCCGTGGCCAGCATTAGAGGGCCCGCTGTCACGAGGCTCTCTTTATTGGCCAGCGCCAGAATACCACCATGTTTGAGCGAGATCAGCCCCGGTTCAAGCCCGGCACAACCGCCAATGGCCGACATGGTCCAGTCGGTCTCGCGCGCCGCAGCCTCGGCAATTGCCTCAGGTCCGGCAGCGGCTTTTATACCTGTACCTTCAAGGGCTTGTCGCAGGGTCTTCAAGTGTTCTGGATAGGCCGTCACCGCGATTTCGGCCTCAAGCTCGCGCGCCTGACGCGCCAGAAGATCGACGCGCGCACCACCCGTCAGGGCAATAACATCAAAGCTCTCGACCCCGCCCTGATGGCGCAGCAAATCAACCGTGTTGCAGCCAATCGAACCAGTGGAGCCAAATATAGAGACCCGCCGCCGCATGTTCAGACCGCCCCGCCCATCGGCAGGCCGATGAAATAGCCCGCAAGGATCATCACCAGCGACGCGCCGATCAGCGCATCAAACCGGTCAAGAAAACCGCCATGACCGGGAATAAGGTTGGAGCTGTCCTTGATTTTGGTGTGCCGCTTGACCGCACTCTCGACGATATCACCGGCTTGCGAGGCGGCAGCGACGATAATGCTGAGAACCACCATGCCCGCCACATTGCCAAGCAGAAACGCAAATCCATATCCGACAAATGCCGCCAGCAGTAAACCGCCCAGCGTGCCGGACCATGTTTTCTTGGGGCTGATCTTGGGCAGTATTTTAGCGCCGCCAATCACGCGGCCAAAACAATAGCCGCCAATATCGGCGGCAACCACCACCAAGATCAACCAAATCGTCCAGTCAAGCCCCGCGCCTTGGCGTAACCAAAAAAGATTGATGACCGCAAACGAGATGGTCGAGGCGTAAACCAGAAACAAGCCGCGATCCCGTGGCAACACCACCAGCCCGATCACTGGTGCCAGCAACAAAGATGATAGCGCCAAAAGCCCACTGTCAAACCCGAAACGCAGAACGGCGGTGGTCGCAATCAGCGCCAGCAAAACCAGTTTGAGCGCGCCAAGTGTTGGGGACAACA
>JAADIJ010000096.1 GCA_013151335.1 Alphaproteobacteria bacterium
CCCCCCGCTGGCCTCAATTCGCGTCACCGCCTGACCCAGATTTTCGCTCACTACCGCCATATGAAACGCGTTGGCATGGATCAGCCTCTGCGCATCCTGCATCACCCCGATATGACCGCGCCAAAAGATCAAATCACCGCGCCTTAGATCCGCATCGTTTGCCAAAAGCTCGCCGAGATCGCCGACTTGCATATCCGCATCGCGTGGGCAAGTTTTTGCCGAGGCTTGCAACGCCAATTGCACCACGCCCGAGCAATCCACCCCCCATGCGCTGTTGCCGCCCCAAAGGTAAGGAACGCCCAAAAATCTCTCTATCACAGCGACAAAATCAGGCTCGCTCAGGTTCAGAGGTTGCACATGTTGGGCGGGGACAAAGCCTCCTGAAATCAGGGCCGCATAACCGTTTTTGATCTCCTTAACGGCCAGTACCGATGCAAAATACAGACAGCTAAGCACCGGACTTTTCAGGTCCGGGTACTGATAGATATGGCTGGCCAATGCAGAGACCTTATGCGTGGTTTGCTGAGGCGCGACCAGATCGCAGCTGCGCACATACCCCACATAGCCGTCGCTTTCGCTTAGCCCAAACGAAAATCCCGCGTCGATGTCATGCTCCAACTCCAGAAATCCGCTGCCATAGAGCAACTGGCGATCAAGCGCACCGCCCGCGTTGCGCAGGAGGTCCGTTATCGGCGCGCGGATTTGCTTTTTGTTACCGCTCACAAATGCATCGGCCTCGACCAGACCGTCGAGCGACACATGCGCAACGCGACCATTACTGGCGAGCAATCGGGGGTGCATCAGGCTTCTGCTTTCTGGCGCAGCACTTCAAATATCGCGCGCGCTCCTTGGAAGGCGGCCCCTTTTGGATGGCCGGGGCGGGCTGTCGGGTTCCAGCCGTAGATGTCGAAATGGGCGAAATGCGTAGCGCGCTCCACGAACCGTCGCAAGAACAGCGCGGCTGTGATCGAGCCCGCAAAACCTCCCGACGGCGCGTTGTCGAGATCGGCGATTTCAGGCTCGATCATGGTTTCATAGGGGCTCCAAAACGGCATGCGCCATAAAGGATCAAAAATGGCTCGCCCGGAGCGCGCCAGCCTATGCGAGAGCGCATCGTCGTCAGTGTAAAACGGCACCACATCAGGGCCAAGCGCCACCCGCGCGGCCCCAGTCAAGGTTGCCATACAAAAAAGATAATCGGGGGCCTCCTCATCGGCAAGCGCAAGTGCGTCGGCCAAAACCAGACGGCCCTCGGCATCGGTATTGTTAACTTCGACCGTCAATCCCTTGCGCGATGTCAGCACATCGCCGGGCCGAAAAGCCTCCGCTGAGATGGAGTTTTCAACCGCTGGCACAAGAACGCGCAAACGCACCGGCAGGTTTTGTGACATGATAATACGCGCAAGACCCAGCACGGTCGCAGCCCCGCCCATGTCTTTTTTCATCAAGCCCATTGATGCGCCCGGCTTGATATTAAGACCGCCGGTATCAAAGCACACCCCCTTGCCAACAAGGGTAACTTTGGGATCAGCGGCGTCACCCCAGCGCATATCAAGCAGACGCGGTTGCTGAGCAGAGGCGCGCCCGACCGCGTGGATCATCGGCAGGTTTTCGGCGATCAGATCGTCGCCCTTGATGGTAGTAGCATCGGCGGAAAACTCGGTGGCCAGCGCCTGAAACTGTTCCTCCAACTGATCGGGGCCCATATCGCTGGTCGGGGTGTTAATCAAATCGCGGGTCAGAAACTCGGCCTTCGCCAAGGCCTCTACATAGGCGGCATCGATATTTTCCGGGGCGATCAGCCGCGAGATTTCATGCGACGCGGATTTATAGCGCTCAAATCTATAGCCTGCCTGCAGCCACGCCAGTGCCGATTGAAAAGTCTCGTCTTGTGTGAGGCCTGATTTGATATGATAGCACCCGGTCGGCAATCCTTTTGCTGCCGCCGCGAAATGAAATCGGCCTCGGGTGCGCGCAGATGCGTCTCCCCAGCCGAAAAGCGCGAACGGTTCTGCATCTGGGACCGGGACTGTCAGACACTCCCCAAGCTTACCCCTGAACTTGTTTCGCGCGACCCATGCCTGCACATCCGATGGCTGGGTTTCCAGCCAGCCCGCGAGTTTATCGCTGGCAAGGACGATTATCGCAACTGACGGGGTGTTCGCGTCGGCAAATTTGCTGGCCAATAATTTACTGGGCATTAAGGAATACTCCGCCTTGGTTAGACCTAAAGCACTTTCTATTTCGCCCCAATCAGACGAGTGCTTTAGCCATTTGTTTTCACGCGCAATTCAGTCCGAAAAACCGTTTGGCACACTCGGATCACGCTCCAAAGGCAGAGTATTCTTTTCAATGGGGCAATCAAGACCTCAACCGGCCTTGAGCGCAGCCAATCTCGCGAATCGGTCCCTCAAACCGGCAATGTCGCACCATCTATTGCCGCCGCGAGCGAGGCGTCACCGATGCGAATAAGCCGCTCGGTCACTGAATGAAGCGCGCTCACATCGTTTCGCTCGGCGCAGATAATCACATCCTCCGCCACCCGTGCCAACAGCAAAAAACCCAGTTGCTCGCCGATCGCCCCCAAACCACGGGCGGATTTGCGCAACTTGTCCAGGTCACCCAACATCAACGCCTGTTCAACCATGCCCATTCGCTCGGCAACTTCTATAACCGCCCTTTCTATCACATCATGCGATCCGTCATCATCCAGACTGGATTGCAAAATTGTCAGCGCCTCTGGCTGAATGCACACATCTTCCGCGATCCGCAATCGCGATACATCAATCATCATTTCCCGCGTCCCAATAATCCCACCTTGAGAACCACCCTAAGCAGCGATTCTAAAAAGAAGGTTAGCCGCGGCGGATTTTCTAGCTCGAAATTGGTGAAAATTGTCTATAGTCTGACCGGAACAAAAAACAGGCCTCCCGATGAAACATGCGCGCCCCCTGCCCTCTTATCTGACCACCCGCTATCACGGCTGGAAAGCGACCGATTACGCCGATAACAAGGCGTGGTTCAAACGGCTCGCCTCCGAGGGCCAGCATCCGCGCGCGATGGTGATCTCGTGTTGCGACAGCCGCGTGCATGTGACCTCGATCTTCGGGGCGGAAACCGGCGAGTTTTTCATCCACCGCAACATCGCCAATCTGGTACCGCCCTATTCGCCCGACGGCGATCACCACGGCACCTCGGCGGCGATTGAGTATGCGGTCACCGCTTTGAAGGTCGCCCATATCATCGTCATGGGCCATTCAAATTGCGGCGGCGTTAACGGGTTTCACGATATGTGTACCGGGCGCGCGCCGGAGCTTGAAAAGCCCACCAGCTTCATCGGTCGCTGGATGGATATCCTCAGGCCCGGCTTTGAGCGCATCAAGGATGTCGGCGACGAGGCGGCGCAGATCAGCGCGTTAGAGCGCGAGGCGGTGATGATCTCGCTTGAAAACCTGATGGGGTTTCCGTTCATCCAAAAAGGCGTCGCCGACGAGACCCTGACCCTGCATGGTCTCTGGAACGACATCGCCAGTGGCGATCTGGAGGCCTATGACGGCAGCATCGGCGCGTTTGTGGCGATTTAATTGCCAGCGGGGAGAGAGAGCAGTCAGCCCTTTTTCAACACCCGCTGCCCCAGAACCTCGGCGATCTGAACGGCATTAAGCGCTGCCCCTTTGCGCAAATTATCTGACACGCACCAAAGGTTGATACCATTATCAATCGTCGGATCTTGGCGGATACGGCTGATGAAAGTGGCGTACTCGCCCACACATTCAGCGGGCGTGGTATAGCCCCCGTCCTCGTGCTTATCGACCACCAAAATACCGGGAGCGGCGCGCAGAATTTCGCGGGCTTCCTCGGCGTCGAGATCATCTTCAAACTCGATATTGATCGCCTCGGCATGGCCAACAAAAACCGGCACCCGCACGCAGGTCGCGGTGACCTTGATCTTGGGATCGAGGATCTTTTTAGTCTCGGCGGCCATCTTCCATTCTTCTTTGGTCTGGCCGTCCTCCATAAACACATCGATATGGGGAATGACGTTAAAGGCGATCTGCTTGGTGAACTTGCTGGGCGCAACCTCTTGGCCCGGCACGAACATGCCTCGGGTCTGGTTCCAAAGCTCGTCCATCGCCGCTTTGCCACCGCCGGAAACCGACTGATAGGTCGACACGACCACCCGTTTGATGCGCGCGCGATCATGCAAGGGTTTCAGCGCCACAACCATTTGCGCGGTCGAGCAATTGGGGTTGGCGATAATGTTTTTCTTGGTGCAATCCATGATCGCATCGGCATTGACCTCGGGCACGATCAGCGGCACCAGCGGATCATAGCGATAAAGCGACGAGTTATCGATAACGATGCAACCAACCTTGGCCGCACGCGGCGCATATTTGGCCGTCGCTTCAGAGCCAACTGCAAACAGCGCGATATCCCATCCGGTGAAATCGAACGTGTCGAGGTCTTGGGTCTTAGGTGTCAAATCGCCAAAGCTGCACTCCGTTCCCAGCGATTTACGGCTTGCCAGAACGGCAATCTCGTCAACTGGAAACTGGCGCTCGGCCAGAATGTTGAGCATCTCGCGGCCAACATTTCCGGTGGCCCCTACAACGACGATTTTATAGCCCATCGGTATTCTCCTGAAACGTGGGGTTTTGAACGGCGTGTCTTAACGCAAAACCGCGACCGGTTAAAAGGTAAATCAGACAGTGATGTCGATTGTTTGCGCGCAAAGACACGTTTTGTTGAGCAATTCGCGCTATCCTTAGCTGTCAGACGGGGGAAAGGCCTTGTCGGCGTGGATTTCGCGATTCCGCTGCTATCGGGACAATTAGGCCGAAACACCATATTTGTTAACCAAATCGAAACAATCCTACGACATGTTGTGCCTTATTTCGGCCATAATTCGCCGATCAGGAGCGGCTCGGCCTTGGTCAGCTTGACAAACGAGTGCTGAAAGTGTTCGGGGACTGCTAGTATATATAAAAAGTTTTCTGATTTGCGGCGGCGCGCAATGGAGCAGTAAATGAAGATTAGTAACGTTTTAGTTGGATTTGGAGCGGTTTTGGTTCTGTCCTCCTGTGCAAAATTCGCTTTGCGTCCGGCAAAACCTGTTGTGTTGGCTCCGGTCAAACAAGTGCATACGGTCAAGGTCTCGGTTCCGGTCAAGCACAAGCCTAAGGTCAAAATCGCGACCATTGTGCCAACAATCAAGGTTCCAGCAGCACCTGCGCCCGTTGAAACCGCCACGATCAAAACCATCACGCCGCGCCCCAGACCCATCAAGCCCGAGCGGAAATTCCTGGCCGCCAGTCTTGCCAAGCTGATGCCCAAGGCGCGTAAAACTGCCTCCATCGCCCCTTGCGCTAACGGGCTGGTTGATGCGGTGCCGACACGCGCCGCCAACGCGCTGACCGGCAGCGAATTTGTCAGTGAAACGCTCGCTATAAGCGGGGCTGCGCGCGATAAACTGGTCGAGCAACAGATTCTCAGCGGCAATGTTCCCGGCTTTCTGCGCGATCTGACGCCGGTCACCCTAAAGAGTGTTGACGAGAGCGGTGTGCCGTTTGCCGTGACCATTTGCGTGGCACCTGATTATCTGTCCGTGGGCAGCAACGCCGATTTCGTGCGCGTCCCCATGGGCCTGCCCACCGCCGCCGATGTTGTCGGCAAGCTTGGCTTTATCCTGCCGACCACCAAGATGGTTGACGCGATCTATCAACAGGCAGGTCTGCGCCTTGCGCCAAGCCCGATGCAGGCCAGCAAACAGATGAGTTCAACCGAGTATCTGTGGAAACATAACCAAACCGTTCAGTCCCAGCGCGCGGCCCAAAACAAGGGTCAAGACGTGCTGGTCGCGGGGCAAAAGAAGGACATCGTGCTGTCAAATGCGCTGTGGAAAACGCCGGGTCGGGTGGCGATTTACGGCTGGCATCGCAAAAACGGCAAGCCGATCCAGCCTTTGAGCACTGTCCATCAAGAGGCCTATGCCGATTACAGCCACGGGGTGCGTTTGATCAGCAAAACCGCATATGTGAATGGCGAGCCACGGGCTCTGACCGATTTGCTCTCCAGCCCCAAAATGGCTCGCGCGCTGAGCAAAGAAGGCCCGATCCGTCGGCCCGATCGCTTGTTGGCGTCGATCTCGACCAAGTAGTTACGCACCTAATTCAGCGCCTAATTTAGCGACGAACAACACCTGAAACCGAGGTGATAATTGGCGTGGCTGGCCGGGCTGCGCACCTTGGCCCCATGCCAGAACGGCGCGCGCCAGCGGCACCAATCGGGATGGGCGCGAAACTTGTCAAAGATAAACCAGCTCCCTTTCATCTCGGTCACACCCAGTTTCTTGCTGCCGGTACTTGCCATCTGATCAGGGGCCAGCGGCAGGTTCATATGCTCGGCGGCATTGCCATTAAGATCATAAACCCCAAGCTTGCTGACGCATTTGGGAAACGCGCCGGTCGGGTAGGTGTTGGAGCCACAATTGTTGAACTCACCCCCACCACACCCCGCCGTCTTGGTGCTGGCCGCACCGCAAATTCCAGCCTTATAACTCGGCCCATAGCTCCAACGTTTTGAGCCAGCGTTCTTGGCATTGCTCGCCGCCCGCATGCGCGCAACCGCAGTTGAGGCATCAAACCCCTTGGCCAGATCAAACCGATAATCGGGCGGTTGGAGCGAGCCTTGGCACGCCCCCTCCCACTCATGGGCATCGCAAAGCCGCTTGCCAACCGCCTGACACAAATCGGCAGCCTCGGAGGCCTTGGTCCAGACCACCGGATAGGTGCAGGGGATGTTTGGAAACTCGAACTGATCAATACAGGCCTTTGCGTCCTCTGGTCGCTCGGTTGCCGGATCATAAAGCGGGGCCATGAAGCGCTTGCCGCAGATTTTGCGAAACCGTGCATTGTCAAACTTCTTGCCCGCGGTGTTGGTTTTACAAGTGTCCACGCTCATCGGATGACGCGTGACCGCGGGGTTGCCTTGTCCGGCAATGCCAGAGCGCGCCAAAATTCCGCTGATCCGCTTCATCTGATCGGGATTAAGGCCGTAAACCCGCTTCATCTGGCCAAGCAGCTTGGCATTTTGTTGTTTCAGAGTTTGGGCATTTGGCGCAGCAGCAAGCAGAGTCAGCACAATGGTCAGAACCAATGTGCCAAGCCGGGTCACTTTCTGGCTTCTTTTCGATATAAATAGAAGAAATCCCGATTGTCAGGAAAGCCAAGGAACCGGGGCACCCGGCTGCCATCGCGCTTTTTCTTGTCCACCAGCGCCATTCCCGGCACCAGATGGCGGGTCTCAATCGCCCCGTTTTTGCGGGCGTAGGTGGCGAAATAAGTGTGCTCCAGCGCGTTCATGTCCAAGAGCATAGCATAATCACAGGAAAGTGCTTGAAAACTTCGCGCCATCGCCGAGGGGGTCGCGGTGGAGAAATATCCGTAGATCAGAAATTGCTTGCCGTCGGCCTCGCGCAGACAGGCCCCGGCGCGCAAGGTTCGCAAGTTAGCCTCAGCAGAACCCGACCAATTTCCCGGCCCCCAATACCGTACCAGAGGCCCCGGCACGGACTTGCCGGTCTTTTTGTCCCTGACCACCAAAGGTACCCCGTTTTGGCGCGCGAATTTGATGCGCGGCAGCAACTTGTTGTCCTCTTTGGTCCATGTTTTCATGCCGATCGTACCGTCATTAAGCACATAAAGTGTCGAGAGATCCTCTTTCAGCTTGCTCTCGACCACCCCCTCAACCACGAAACCATAGTGTTTTCCATAATCAGTGGTGGCGTAAGGACCAAAGCGAAACGCCCCATGCTCGCGCTTGAACCCGCCCGCGAATGTTGCCACGACGCGCTTGGTAAGGGCCGGGCTGACCATGCCGGTATTGACCAGCGGCCTGATGGTGCCGATGCCATCGGGACCGGGCAGGGCCATGTTGCGCCCTGCACCGGAAGGACGGCTTGACCAGTCCACGCGCGGATGCTCGGTTCCTGGCTCATAGCCGATTTTGAACTGGCTCAGATCGAAGGCAACCAGATAAACCAGCGCGCGCGCCTCGTTATATTCCAGACGGTTTGCGCCAGCTTTATCACCAAGAATATCCTTGCTGATCAGGGCGGGTTGCAAGGTCGAGGCGTAAATTCCGGGCAGGTTGGACAATGGATACCACGCCCCCATCGCAAGCCGACCCTTAGGCGCGCCATCAAGCAACAGCCCCATATTGGTCTGAACCACCGGAGCCTTGGCAAGTCGCGTGGCGATCAGACCGCGTGGAATAATCCCCTCGGTTTTGGCGTTGACGGTCTTGGCCACCTCCATCTTGGAGTCCTTAAAGAACGTGTCTTTCACAAACCCGATCAGGTTCTCGCCCATCCAGACATTGTCGCGCAAAAACTCGGTGGTGGCCTCAAGCGTGGTGCGCGAGCCGCGAACCGGATTGCGCAACAGCAACCGCCTACCGCAAATCGGCGAATACGGCAATCCGGCTTTTCGCGCGCGATAAAGCGGGGTCCGCTTGCCGCCTTGCCACGGAATACAGCGAAAAGTTCCGGTCTTGCCGGTGATTGCCAGATGAACGCGCGGCTTGGCAACCAGCTCTATTTTCTGGCCTTTGGGATCGGGATTTTCAAGGTGATAGGCGGCCGGAGCCAACCGGTCTTTTTGCGTCACCTCCAGCAGCAGCCACGAATTGATCGCGGGGCTGAGCGATATCAGTTTGATTTTCTGCCCCGTCAGCGTGGACATGGTGGTCGCGCGGCGAAATTGTTGCAGCTCGACAATGGTTTTTCGCTTGTCGGCGTTATATTGGTTGAGCTGGGTTTGCGCCCTAATTTTTTCCGACAAAGTTTCAACAGCAAGCGCCGGTCTAAGCGTCAGGATCAACAAAATCAGGCTGCTCAACACCCAAAATGAGGGCCATTGCGCGGCGCGGCGCACCAACAAAACATCTACTCCGCTGGATCGCGAACCAACAGTGCGACAGGCGCGCCCCGAAATCGGCGTTTTCATAAAAATCATATCACTCATACGCTTACTTAATAAATGGAGTTTAAGGCGAAAGTATAAGGCAGTCTGGCAACAAAGAAAGCATCAGTTACGCGGCCAAGTCCTTGCAATCGGGGCGCGTAACTTATTTGTCACCCAACGTGAGAGGGGCTGTTAACGGTTTTTCAAAGATTGCGAAGGTCAGTTGACAGCCGTCAAGACCACTTCGACCCGACGATTTTTGCGCCGACCCTCATCAGTCGCGTTGCTTGCGCGCGGCGAAAGATAGCCAACGCCCTCGGCGGAAATCTGGCCCTGACTAACGCCGTATGTCTCAACCAGCCGCTTCATAACCGAGGCTGCCCGCTCGCGCGAGAGCGCTACATTTCGAGCCAGCGTTCCAGTCGCATCCGTATGCCCCACAAGCACCACCGCATCTTTTGGGTGAGCGGTCAGAAACGCCGCCAGCTCCTGTAAGGATTTAGAGCCGTCCCCGCTCAGATCAGCCGAGCCATTTTGAAACTCCAGCCCTTCCAGAACCACCACGCCTTGTTGCTCCAAAACGTCACTCACGCCCGTCACTACGACAGGCGCGACCGGGGCCGCTTCGCTGAACGGATTTTTTGTCGAGGCCGAGACCTTTTCGACCGGCTCTATCGGCGTGCCGATATTGGTGACTTGAATAAACCCGCGCTCGGGGCTGCGACTGACCAAAAGCCCGATGAACTCGTCACCGTTTTTGGTACGCTTGGAGGCCGCCAGATAGCGAAAATCACCGAGGTCCACATGCATTTCAGGCTCGGCCACAACATCGGTCTTGAAACGGAAATCAAAGCCGCCGCAATTGCGGGTCGCACATTCAAACAGCACCGAATATCCGGCATCTTTAAGCTGGCTACGCAGAGGGTTCATCAGATCAAGCGTGTTAGTATCGTTGGCCGGCGTTTTCCACACCAGCCGCGAAATCTCGCCCTCAACACGGGCGCGGTCAATCTTGCCGTTCGCATAAGGGCCAACCGGCATTTTCAGCGTACCAACGGGGCTGATGCTTTGATAGCTCTGGATCGCACCCTCGGGAAATTGCAGCACAGGCCCAGCCATCGCCGCCAAGGGGACGCAAAAAGCCGCCAAGCCAAATATGAAAGTCTGCGTTCTCATCTATTTTGTGAATGATACTCTATATTTGGCTGTTTATCCACAGCCGATGACACCCGGTTTGACATGTTGAAAAATCCGGTCACCGAGGCGATGTCCCAGATATCGCGATCACTGAAACCGACGTCGCGCAGGGCTTGGCGGTCAGGCTCTTCGATTTTGTGGCTTTCTTCGGTGACTTTGGTGGCGAAATCGAGCATGGCCTTGTGGCGCGCGGATAGATCGGCGGCGCGGTAATTCATCACCAGAACCTCTCCCAATGTGGGATCGCCAGAGAGTTTGCGCACCGCAGCACCATGTGCCGTCAGGCAGTAAAAGCAGTGGTTGATCGACGAGACCACGACTGCGATCATTTCACGCTCAAGCTTGCTCAACCCGCTATCGCCCAGCATCAGGTCGTTATACATCGCCGTAAAAGCATTGAGCTTGTCGATATCAAACGCGTAAGCTGCCAGAACATTCGGCACAAACCCAAGTTTTTCCACGCAAATATCGAAATACCGCTGGGTTTCCGGCGGCAAGGGATCGACCTGCGCCAGATCAAGCGCGTGGATTGGTTTTTCTTTCATAATCCGCCCCTAGCCCCTTATTTCATTCGATAATGGTACTTAGTCGCAACTTGCATACCAATGCCAGTAAACAATCTCTGCGCCGGCAGGTTTTGGCCGGTGGTGACGGTGGACAGCGTGTCGGCCCCCTGCTCCATCGCCCAAATTGCCGCGCGCCCAAGCATCTTTCGCGCCACCCCGAAACGACGGCAATCGGGTGCCACCTCCAGCGCGTGCAGCATGGCGATATCACCGTCGCAAGCGACAAAAGCCACACCTGCCGGGGTCTCTTTAAACCGGCTGAACAGGTGGGTTTTAGGAGCGGTAGTGCGGCGCATAACATCAACCCTTGCCGCCTCAATTCCGCCGATTTTCCACAACTCGACCATCAAGGCCAGCGGGTCTTGGCACGGGATCGCATCAAGCGGTGCGGGATCGATCTTGGCAATCGTTTCAGCGCGCGCGCAAAACACCAGAACCGGATCGACAATCTTATAGTTTCGCGCGGCCAGTCGCTGATCAAGTTCCGTGTCTTTCCCTCTGATCATGAACAGCGGATTTTGGCCGATCTTGACCATTTCCGCCTCCGCCAGATCAATCTGATCAAGCGCGCGGGGCGAATCACTGGTGGTTGAGGAAACTCGCTTACCGCCACCAAGCCCACGCCGCAAAGTCCACGGTCCCGCATGGAAAAACTCAGCGGCGGGCCACGTTGCGTCCATCGCCTGAAACAGACGATCCGGCGTAGGCGCGGCGCTCATTTACGCGCCATGGGAAAGGCCATGCAAAAAGCCTCTGCCGCCAGATCAAGCGCGGCAGCTTCAATGCTGCGAAAAACAATATTGCTGCCAAAATGCCCGTTCAAAACGAACGGATAAGACCCGATGGCCACGCGTTGATGCAACAAAGCGATCTCGGCCAACTCGGCGGCAAAATCCCCCTCGGGCCGATCAATGCGAAAACTTCTGGAGAGCATCGGCGCCCCTCCCATCAAAGTCGGCAAAACAGACGCGACCATGGCACAAAAAATCGCCGGAACCCCCGCCATCACATGCACATTACCAAGCGTAAATCCCGGAGCGACCGAGATCGGATTATCAATCAGCACCGCCCCCTCGGGAATACGCGCCATCCGCATCCTTGCAGCGTTAAACTCGACATTATTACGCCTATAATAGGCTCCAAGCAGCGCACGCGCATCATCGCGCACATCAATCGCAACCCCAAACGCGCCCGCGATCGCCTCGGCGGTGATATCGTCATGGGTCGGACCAATCCCTCCGCTGGTGAAGATGTGATCCCAGCGCGCACTCAACGCCCGAACCGCCGCCACGATATCGTCGTGATCATCGGCAACCACGCGCACTTCTTTAAGCTCAATCGCCGCCTCTGACAGCTCATGCGCCAGATGAACAAGATTGGCGTCGGTGGTCCGCCCTGACAGAATCTCGTCGCCAATCACCAGCATTGCCGCAGTTGGATTTGGTGTGGGAGTTGTCATAAAGCACCTGCGCTTGTCGCCGTTAAGCCCAAGGTATAGGACCGCTTCATGCAGTTTCAAACCCCTCTTATTGCCGCCACGCTGATCCGTCGATACAAACGTTTTCTCACCGATATCACCCTTCCAGATGGCGTCGAGGTGACAGCCCACTGCGCCAATCCCGGCGCGATGACGGGGCTGATGGATCAGGGAGCGCGCATTTGGGTCGAGCAAAACCACGACCCCAAACGCAAGCTTAAATTCTCGTGGAAACTGATCGAGCTTGCCAATACCCATTGGGCCTGCCTTGATACCGCCCTGCCAAACAAGCTGGTGGCCGAGGCCTTGCGAGAGGGCAAAATCCCCGAGCTTCGCGGCTATAGCAACGTTCGACCAGAGGTGAAATACGGCGAAAACAGCCGCATCGATTTTCTGCTGCAAGAACCGAGCCGACCCGATACCTATGTAGAGGTCAAAGCCGTCACCTTGCAGCGCGCTCCCGGTTTGGCCGAGTTTCCCGACAGCGTGACCAAACGCGGCACCAAGCATTTGTATGAGCTGATCGAGATGACCCGCCAAGGCCACCGCGCCGTCATGCTTTATGTGGTGCATCGAACCGATTGCGGCAAGCTTGCCATCGCCACCGACATTGACCCCGATTATGCCAAGGCGTTCGCGGCGGCACATCGCGCAGGCGTAGAGATGATTTGCTATGGCACCAACATCTCGACCATCTCGGTCACCCTTGCCAATGGGTTGCCCGTTACGCCCATTGAATAAAATCGCCGCAGCCTCTGGCATCAACCCGAGATTGGGACTAATTAGGCGCATATTGCAATAAAGACGAGGCTCACCCGTGGAAGGTCAGACCCATAGCCGCCTGAACAAAGACGGCATCCAAATCCATAGCGCCGACGAGTTTGACGGCATGCGCGCGGCTGGCCTGTTGGCGGCGCAAACGCTCGATATGATCGCCGAGCACGTCAAACCCGGCGTGACCACCGAGCATTTGGATGATTTGTGTCATGAGTTTATGGTCGATCATGGATCGGTTCCGGCGACGCTCGGCTATAAGGGCTATCCCAAATCGAGCTGCATTTCGATTAACCATGTTGTCTGTCACGGTATTCCGTCGGAAAAGCGCCTGAAGGATGGCGATATCCTTAACATTGATGTCACTTGCATCCTTAACGGTTGGTTTGGGGACACCTCGCGCATGTTCGTTGCCGGCAAGCTCAGCCGCAAGGCCGAGCGGCTGATCGAGATCACCCATCATGCGCTTATGTTGGGGATTGAGCAGGTCAAACCCGGTAATACTTTTGGCGACATCGGGGCCGCGATCCAGCAATATGCGGAGGCACAGCGCTGCTCTGTCGTGCGCGACTTTTGTGGCCACGGGTTGGGGAGAGTGTTTCATTCGGCACCAAATGTGCTCCATTACGGGCGTTTTGGCGCTGGCTTGAAGTTGGAGGAAGGCATGTTTTTCACCATCGAGCCAATGGTTAACCTCGGGCGCGCCGACACCAAAGTTCTCGCCGATGACTGGACCGCCGTGACCAAAGACAAGTCCCTGTCGACGCAGTTTGAGCACTCAATCGGTGTGACGGCGGATGGCTATGAGGTGTTTACTTTGTCGCCTGAAAACAAATTCCACCCAACTTACGGCTAAGTTTAATCGTTCTTTAACGAGAATCAGGCAAGGCTCGATGCTATGTCTGACCATGTCGATCACCCTCAACTCGCCGAGGCCTCCCAGCCGGGGTTTCGGTTCACCTCGCCATTTGCCCAGCGCAACAAGCCGATCGAGGATTTTCGCGCCAGTCACCGAACACGATTACGTCAACGATTTGTCGATGGCGGCGCGGCTGCGATGCCCGATTACGAGCTGCTGGAGCTTGTGTTATTTCGCGCAATCCCCCGTCAGGACGTGAAACCGCTGGCGAAAAGGTTGATGGCCGAATTTGGCGACTTTAATCTGGTATTGGCCGCCTCGCCCGCCCGACTTGGCCGCATCCAGGGGGTCGGTACATCTGTGGTGCAGGAGCTGAAAATCGTCGAGGCGGCTGCCCACAGAATGGCACGCGCGCGCGTTATCGGCCGCGCGGTTTTATCCTCATGGGACGCATTGCTTGATTATTGCAAAACCGTGTTGGCCCACCGACCAACTGAACAGTTTCGCATCCTGTTTCTGGATCGCAAAAACATCCTGATCGCCGATGAAGAGCAACAAACCGGCACAGTTGACCATGTGCCGGTCTATCCGCGCGAGGTGGTGAAACGCGCGCTCGAACTCAACGCCTCCGCCTTGATCCTTGTGCATAATCACCCGTCGGGCGACCCAAGCCCGTCAGGGGCCGATATCGAGATGACAAATAAAATCAAAGACGCTGCAAAGGCGTTAGGCATCACTATTCACGACCATCTGATCGTTGGCAAAGGCGAAGATTTCAGCTTTCGCGCGGCTGGTCTTTTGTAACTACCTGACCCAAACCTCAACCCGGCGATTAAGACGGCGACCGTTTTCCGAGGTGTTACAAGCGATGGGCGACACCTCGCCCAGACCGGCGATTTGAAACTTGATTTTCGACAAATCAGCACGAGTAGCCCCGGTTCTCACCAGTTTTGCCACCTGCTCGGCCCGCTGGCGTGCGATACGCCGATTGCCAGCCCCGCCACCTTGAGAGTCAGAAAACCCGGCGAAGATCAATTCGCGCCCGTCAAAATCTCCGGTCTCGATCAAGCCGATCAGGGTTTTCAGGCTATGGCGTGAACGCAAATTCAGCTTGGTCGACTTGTCTTGAAATCGGAACGTGGCCGAAAGCCGACTGGCGTCAGAAAACTTGTTAACGAACCCTTTGAGCGCCTCAAGTGACACATCCGCACTGGCCAATCGAACCGCATTGGCGATGCGTTCTTGCTGCGTGGCAAATGGCTGGGCCACCAACTCCTGCCCCACATAGCCAAGATCAGAAACCGCTTTTTGCCCCAACGGGCCTGCCAGATAGGCCAGAAAATCCCGCGCGAAAACCGGCAGCTTTCTCTTTGGCTGAAACAGGTAAATATAGCGCGATAACGGATAATCCCCCGATTGCAACCCGAACCGCGAAGGATACTGCCTAACCCCGCAAGCTTCTCTGATCGCAAGAGTTTTTGCGTTTCTGATACCTGCAAAACTGGTAAACCCAATCGCCAACGGATCGGCGGCGACCGTGTCTGACAAGGTCTGAGCATCGGCCAAAATCGATACCGTTTTTGGAGCCGGCGAAAAATCCGGCAACAGCACCATCCGCGAAAAAGCGCGACCGATATCTGAGGTAATATCCTGACGATATCGAATAATTGGCGCATCATACCCGCCAAGCTCTGACCAATTAGTGATGTTCCCGGAATAGATTTTTCGTATTTGCTCCAAGGAAAGCGACGAAACAGGGTTCTCTTTTGAAACGATGAAGACCAGCGCATCAAGCGCAAGCACCTGCCGCTGGTCCGGGCTGTTGAGATTGCCGATCTTGGCACTGCGCGCACGCTTCACCTCGCCAACCGTCGCCGCGCGCGAGCTCACCGCAAGGTCGCTGGCGTTGCTAATCAAATCTCGCAAACCAGATTTGGAATCACCGGGCTGCGCCTGAATACGCGCAATCGGAATTGTCGCCGGGTCAGACAAAAAATAGGTCCAGCCCTTGCTGCCATGATTAGAGCGCAAGCTGGTATTTCCGGTCGAAAACGCAAAATCCTCCACCAGCGACGGCAACAGCTCGTTAACCACTTCTGAATCCCCTGAGATGGTTATATCGGCCGCATATTGCGCAGGATCCGGGCAACCATGGCCCGTGCAAACCACACCAAGTCCGCGCAATGTCATCTCGCCAAAAATAGTATCCAGCCGATAGAACTCGCCATCATACCCGAGCAACTTCCCCGAAAGCGCGACCGAGCCGTCAGCAGATTTCAACGTGACCATCTGCGCCAAAACCGGAGCGCCGCTGGTCAAAAGAAGTCCCGCCAGCAGCAGTGCCGCGCGCTTGTGGAAGTTGAGCATCAAGGATCGCCTGCGAATTTACCTTGCGGCGATAATCAGGTCCCGCACCGCATTTTTCAAGACTATGCTTTGTGCTTTATCACCGCAGTCGGGCATTTTGAACTGCAAACCAGACGCGCCGACCATCAGCCCGCCTTTAGAGCGGAAACTGCGCAACACTTGGCTCTTGCCGCAATTCGCCGCGGTCGCTCTGACTGCGACCACCAGTTCGATCACACCAGATTTGGTGTTGTTGGCTTGGATCAGGCTATAAACCTGCGCCTGAATGGGGTTTTGCACCGACGAATCACCCAGTTGAACCGAATAGCCCCGCCCGTATTTATCCGCGTGCTTATAGTCGCTCGGCGCGCCAAACCAAACATGCCCACTGGATTTTTGCGACGCGCCAAACTCCAACGCATGAAGCGCGATACTATAGTTTCCGCGCCACTGAACGGCGATCCGGTCTATGTTTTCAAGATCGGGTACGTTCACCGAGGACATCAAAACCCTGCCATCGGGCAACTGAACCGAGAAATGTGCTGACTTTTCGAACGCAGGAATAATCTGCGTGAGCGTACCGGAATGGCCTGTTTTCACGGCGATCGTCAGCTTGGCGTGGCGAATTTCCACTCGTGTGTTGGGCAAACACGGCAGGTTCAATGTCAGTTCGACCATACCGCCGGAAACAGGGCGCGTTGATAACTCTGTCAGGCATTTTGTCCCAAACGGGCTGTTATCGATCCCGGGCATCACCGACGGAATCTTAAAGCCCGCATCGGCCCTAACCATGCGCTCCGTCAGGTTTGCGGCATTGTTTTGAGGCAAGACCGCCGCAACAGAGTTAGCCGGATCATGAGGAAGCACCGCCGCCAAGTCCGCTGCAAGCGGAGAGTTTGACTGGCCCGTCAAGGTCGAGTCGGTCATGGTCGAGTCAGTCATAGTCGGGGCGCTGGCGAGAATATCCGCCGAAACCTCGGCAACTTCCTGCATCTGCCCGCCAAAAGCGCTGGCCGAACTCATCGTGAAATCCCCGGCCACTTTGGCGAGTTTAGCCGCCGGTTCAGGACGATTGACCCTCAAGGGTTGCTCTATCGCAATTTTTGCCAGTTTAGCGCTGGATTTGCGCATAAGCGTCGCCTCAGTCGAGGCCGACTTGCCCAGATAGACATTGGTAATTTCCAGATTGCTGCCGTTAATACTTGCCTGCGCATCAAGGTTGGTAAGCTCGGTTTCAGGCCCGCTTGCGACAGAGTCGATCGGGTCGCGCGTCCCCGTCAAGCGCAGAACAACGCTGGCGAAAACCTTCCTCGCACCAGTATCGAGGCTATAGGTAAAGGTTTGATGACCAACGCAACTCGGCGAGCTTTTATAGACAAAGCTGCTGCCGATTTTTTTAACCAAGCCACAAGACGGCTGCGACACCAGCGCTAGCGCTTGGGGGGGCAGTTTTTTTGCGTTCACATCGTTATTAAGCACAAACAACCGCTGCTCGCGCCCAGCGCGCACGGTGAAAATATCGTCAACCGCTTTTACGTTGGACTCGCCGCGAAACGCCGCCATCAGCGCGTCGGAATTCTGCGTAATCAACGCAACCGACACCGTTAAAAACAGCGCGGTATAGACCAGTCCCATTTTCTCATTGATGCGCATCCCGCAACCCCGGCTTTTGCACGTTCATCCCCAATGGTATGCACTGCGAATTGTGGCCAGATTACTAAATTGTGGTGGCATTTTGTGGATATTTGTTTGAATTTTCACTCAAATGCGAAACAAATAGGCCGGTTGCCCCTAGGAAACCGGCCCGTATTAATCATGTTCGCGAGCGATAAGCCGATCAGGCAGCGCCGTGGCAATGCTTGAATTTCTTGCCCGAGCCACAAGGACATTGCGCATTTCGACCCGGATTTCCCCACGTTGACTTGTCGTTTTCGTCAAATACCTGAGGGGCGGCAGGATCACTTGCCGCCAGAGGTCGTGCGGCTTGTTGCTGCGCCAGAGTTTGAGCGATCATTTCCCGCTGTTCTTCCTCGCTCAGCGGGCGGATGCGCGACAGTTGCTCTGACACTTCGCTGCGCAGGGTATTCAGCAAGGTTTCAAACAGGCCAAACCCCTCGGATTTGAACTCGTTCAGTGGGTCGCGTTGGGCGTAGCCACGAAAACCAACCACCGATCTAAGGTGCTCCAGCGTGACCAGATGCTCGCGCCATTTGCTATCAATGGTTTGTAATAGCAGGGATTTTTCAATCATCCGCATATTTTCTGGCCCGAACCCAACGGCCTTTTGTGCCATGAATTCATCGCTGGCTTTATAAAGGCGCTCGGCGATGACTTCGTCGTCAACGCCCTCTTCCTCGCCCCACGCGACAATCGGTTCGTCAACGCCGATATAGCGCAGAACATCGGCGTAAAGCCCCTCCATATTCCACTGATCGGCGTAGGAGTTGCGTGGGTCTCGATCAAATCGTCAATCACCTGATGACGCATATCCTCGATCACGTCGGAAAGGTCGTCGGCCTCCATGATTTCGCGGCGCTGACCAAAGATAGCTTTGCGCTGATCGTTCATCACATCGTCGTATTTCAACAGGTGCTTACGAATGTCAAAGTTGCGACCCTCGACCTTGGCCTGCGCTTTTTCCAGCGACTTGTTAACCCACGGGTGAATGATCGCCTCGCCCTCGCTCATACCGAGCGTTGACAGAACTTTATCCAGCCGTTCAGAGCCGAAAATCCGCATCAGATCATCCTCAAGCGACAAAAAGAAGCTCGAGCGTCCGGGATCGCCTTGCCGACCAGAGCGGCCACGCAACTGGTTGTCGATGCGACGGCTTTCGTGGCGTTCGGTGGCCAGAACGTAAAGGCCGCCAGCCTCGATAACCCGTTTCTTTTCTTCGGCGGTTTCCGCCTCGATACGTGTGCGGGTTTCCTCGGGATCGGCATCGGGATTTTCCTCGAGCGCCTCCATCACCTTCATGTCGACATTGCCGCCAAGCTGAATATCGGTGCCACGACCAGCCATGTTGGTGGCGATGGTCACCGCCCCAAATTTGCCAGCATCGGCGACAATTTTCGCCTCTTTTTCGTGTTGGCGCGCATTCAGGACATTATGGGTAACTTCTTCTTTTTGCAGCATTTCCGACAGCAATTCGGATTTTTCAATCGAGGTAGTGCCCACAAGGATCGGCTGACCCTTTTCACTGGATTCCTTGATGGTTTCAACGATAGCCTCGAATTTCTCGCGCGCGGTGCGATAAACTGCGTCATGGTCGTCAACACGGGCAATCGGCAGGTTGGTCGGCACTTCGACCACGCCGAGTTTATAAATCTCGAGGAACTCTTCGGCCTCGGTTTGCGCCGTGCCGGTCATGCCGGAAAGCTTGTCGTAAAGGCGGAAATAGTTCTGGAACGTGACCGAAGCCAGCGTCACATTCTCTGGCTGAATCTCGCATTTTTCCTTGGCCTCAATCGCCTGATGCAAGCCATCAGACAGGCGCCGACCGGCCATCATCCGGCCAGTAAATTCGTCAATCAGCACGACTTCGTTATTGCGAACGATATAGTCCTTGTCGCGTTTATAAAGGATATGCGCGCGCAAAGCCTGCGTGACGTGATGTACCAGCGAGGTGCTCTCGGGGTCATAAAGTGTCGCTTCGGCGTCCAAAATACCCTCGGCGTGCAAGCGCTGCTCGATAAAGTCATTGCCCTCATCGGTATAGGTCACGTTGCGGGTTTTCTCGTCCAGCGAGTAATGCTCTTCGGTCACATCAGGCACAATCGCGTCGATGGTTTTGTAAAGATCGCTGCGATCATCCGACGGGCCAGAGATAATCAACGGTGTGCGCGCTTCGTCGATCAGGATCGAGTCAACCTCATCAACGATGGCAAAGAAATGGTCGCGTTGATACATGTCCTTGAGGTCGGATTTCATGTTGTCGCGCAGATAGTCAAACCCAAGCTCGTTATTGGTGGCATAGGTCACATCGGCCTGATAAGCCGCCTGCTTTTCCGCGTCATCCTGATTGGGAACCACAACGCCGGTGGTCAGGCCAAGGGCCGAATAAACCTGGTTCATCCATTCCGCATCGCGGCGCACCAGATAGTCGTTGACGGTGACCACATGCACGCCTTTGCCCGCCAGCGCGTTCAGATAGACCGGCAGGGTCGCCATCAAGGTCTTGCCCTCGCCGGTTTTCATCTCTGCGATGTTGCCCTGATGGAGGAAAATTCCGCCCATAAGTTGCACATCAAACGGGCGCAGACCCAGATTGCGAACCGCGGCTTCGCGCGCATTGGCAAACGCCTCCGGCAGCAGATCGTCCAGTGTCTCGCCATCAGCGAAACGGGTTTTAAACTCGGTGGTTTTGGCCTTGATCTCGTCGTCGCTCAGCGCCTTAAACTCAGGCTCCAGCGCGTTGATTTTTTCAACCAGTGGCAGGGTTGCCTTGATCTTGCGGTCGTTGGGGGTGCCAAAAATCTTTTTGGATATTTTTCCTAGACCAATCATGCGCTCTCCGTTTCAGGCGTGTCACCGATTAGGGTGATAATTTACGAAATCGTGTAAAAGCTTGGCTTGCCTGCGTGCGATGCCCACCCTAGAACAATCGCCGACGCAACGGCCTATTGCCGGTCTTTATACGATACCAAATGGCATGTAAGACGATGCTTGGCAGGTGTCAACGCCGCCACCCTTTGACCGGCGGTGGGAGGCAGAAATTGGGCAGAAATGACGCGCTTTGCGCGGAGGAGCACTAAATGACCAAGGTTAAAGCAGGTCTCGCGACAATTCTCATGCTGGGGGCCATGGCCTCGGCTGGCTTCAGCGCCGAGAGCCCAAGCGCGAAAACCGTTTTGGCGACCGTTGACGGCACTAAGATCACTCTTGGCAACGTCATCGCATTTCGTGGCCGCCTGCCCGCCCAATATCAAAAACTGCCAGATAACGTGCTGATGCCCGGCATTATCGAGCAGCTTATTAAACAAACCGTGTTGATGAATTCGGTGAAGGGCAAGCTGAACACGTTGGCCAAGGTCGAGTTTGAGAACCAGAAACGCTCGTTTTTGGCCTCTGAAAAGCTCTCTGAAATCTCCAATCAGGCCATCACCGAGCAAGAGCTGAACATCGCCTATCTTGAGCGCTACGATTCCAAAATCCCCGATCAGGAATATGACGCGTCGCATATCTTGGTGAAAACCAAGGCCGAGGCGGATGCGATTGAAAACCTGCTAGCAGACGGGGCGGATTTCGCCACTCTGGCGCGGCAAAAATCGACCGGCCCGTCTGGTGCCAGTGGCGGCGAGCTTGGCTGGTTCGGGACCGGCAAAATGGTCAAACCGTTTGAGGATGCCGTCCTGAAGCTGGCCGTTGGAGAGATATCTCCGCCCACCAAAACCCAGTTTGGTTGGCATGTGATCCGCTTGAACAACATGCGCAATCTGAAAATCCCCACTTTGGACGAGGTGCGCGACAATCTGACCAAGAACTTGCAGCAGCGCGCCATCGCCACCGAAATCACCCGCCTGACCGAAAAAGCAAACGTTATCCGCCCCGAGGTTGATATTGATCCCGCCCTGATCCGCGATGTATCACTGCTGAAATAGCAACGGATGATCGGGGAAGCGATTGGGGCAAAATTCAAACAACGCGCAGGTTGTGATCTCGCCACTTGCGCCCAAAGACGGGTTTGGGGCATTCCCAGCGATTGACGGCGTAACCTTCGCCGCCGCCGAGGCCGGGGTGAAATACGCCAGCCGCAGCGATGTCATGTTGGTGAGCATCGCCGAGGGCAGCACGCTGGCGGGGGTGTTCACCAAATCCTCCACCCGCTCCGCTCCGGTTCTGGATTGTCAGGAGAAACTGGCAGCACTTGGCGCAGCCAGTACGTCTGATGCCCCCCTGCCTAAAGATGGCTTTGCGATCCTCGTAAACTCCGGCAACGCCAACGCTTTCACCGGCAGGTTTGGCGCGGATGCCGTAGGCAAAACCACACGCGCGGTTGCCGCCGCTCTGAACATTCCGGCAGCCCATGTATTCTCCGCCTCAACCGGCGTGATCGGCGAACCCCTCCCCGCCGAGCGCATCACCGCCGTGATCCAAACCCTGAAAGCGCGCCTCTCGCCCGACAAAGCCGAGCAAGCCGCCCGCGCGATCATGACCACGGACACCTTCCCCAAAGGGGCCGTGTGCGAGGTGATGATCAACGGCAAGCCCGTGAAAATCGCCGGATTCGCCAAAGGTTCGGGCATGATTGCGCCCGACATGGCGACGATGCTGGTGTTCATCTTTACCGACGCGCTGATCGATGCTGGCGAGTTGCAAGCCACCCTCTCGCGCCTCAACGAGACCACGTTCAACTCGATCACCGTTGACAGCGACACCTCCACATCCGACAGCGTGATTATCGCCGCGACCGGCAAATCCGGGGTGCAGATCGACGGGCCACAATCGGCAACGGGCCGCGAATTCGCGACGGCTCTCGGCGCGGTCATGCGCGACCTCGCCCATCAGGTGGTGCGCGATGGCGAGGGGGCCAGCAAGTTTCTCGCCGTCACCGTCAGCGGTGCCACCTCGACGCAAGACGCAAAAAAAGTCGCCATGTCGATCGCCAACTCGCCGCTGGTCAAAACCGCCGTCGCCGGTGAAGACCCCAATTGGGGCCGCGTGGTCATGGCCATCGGCAAATCCGGCGCAACCGCCGATCGCGACCTGATCACCATCAAATTCGGCGACATTCTGGTGGCCGAGAACGGCTGGGTATCCGAGCTTTACCGCGAACAAGACGGGGCGGATTATATGAAACAAACCGATCTGGAGCTGTTCGTCGATCTCGGGCTGGGCGAGGGGCGCGCAACCGTGTGGACCTGCGATTTCACCAAGCGCTACATCACCATCAACGCGGATTACCGCTCGTGAAACTGCTGCTGGTCTCTGCCGTTGTACTGATTGATCCCGACGGGCGAGTGTTGTTGACCCAGCGTCCCGAGGGCAAATCAATGGCCGGTTTGTGGGAGTTTCCCGGCGGCAAGATAGAGCCGGGCGAAACGCCGGAGGAGGCGTTGATTCGCGAATTGCAAGAGGAGTTGGGGATCGATACGTGGCAAAGTTGCCTCGCTCCCTTGAGTTTCGCCAGCCATTCTTACGATGATTTTCATCTGCTGATGCCGGTATTTGCCTGTCGAAAATGGCAGGGAATACCGCAATCTCGCGAGGGTCAGGCGATGAAATGGGTGCGGCCTCCGGCGATGAAAGACATCCCCATGCCGCCCGCCGATCTACCACTGATCGCGGTGCTGCGCGACTGGCTATAAGAAAAACGCCCCGATCTGCGTCGAGGCGTTCTTCCTGCTCAATAGGTGTCGTGGTTAACGATTAGTCGTCGCTGCCGCCATCGGAGCCGCCGTCGGAGCCACCGTCAGCTTCACCGCCGCCGTTGCCACCGTTGCCGCCACCATTGTCGCCAGCACCTTCGCCGCCGCCATTGCCACCGTCATTGCCGCCGTGATCGCCCAAACCTTCAACTTCTGCGCCCGTGTCATCGCCAGTTGTCGCTGTAGTCGGCGTATTGGTCCCGATCACTTTTTTAACAACGGGAGTTGCCGGAGTAGTCGGCGCAGGTGTAGTCGGGGCCGGAGTTATCGGCGCAGGCGTAGTCGGTGCCGGAGTGGTTGGGGCCGGAGTGGTTGGGGCCGGTGTAGTCGGCGCAGGCGTAGTCGGAGCCGGAGTAGTCGGCGCAGGTGTAGTCGGAGCCGGTGTAGTCGGCGCAGGTGTTCCCGGCACAGGCAACAGAGGTGCAGGCGTTGTCGGCGCAGGAGTTACGGGCGCTGGTGCTGTGGGAGTGGGAGCAACCTGAGCGCTCGCCTGAAATGCCGAAGCTGCGAACGCGGCAGCGACAACAGTGGTGAACATACGATGTTTCATTTGATGGTTCCTAATAGGTCTAAAATTTTGAAAACGACGATATAGCCGTAAGTTTGTGAGGTTGTGTCTAAATGCGCTGTTCGAGCGAACAAATGTGCCGGAGGTTAGACGGGCCGCTTCTCGGACCTCAGTTACACCCAATTAAACCAAATCATTATGAATGGAGGCATCGTTCAGTCCCCATCTATAACCGGGGTTTAGAGGCCGGGCGTGCCACCCTCAGATCTCCTCACGATTTGCATGCGCGATTCACCCAGATATAACCTAAGATGACGGGAATATTACCGCTCCACACAGGATTGAGGCATGCCCGAATCATCAAAATATCATGCGAATCTGCTGGTATTTCAAATATTTATGCTAAATCCAGCCGAGCAGATTGGTTTTAACAATCTCGGCCATCATCCCTATATGCGCCGCATCCGCGTTGAGACAGGGAATATAGGTAAAGGTCTCGCCACCCGCGTTAATAAAGCTGTGACGGATTTCCTTGTTGATCTCCTCCAGCGTTTCAAGGCAATCGGCGGAAAAGGCTGGTGCGATCATGGCGATGTTTTTGATGCCCGAACGCGCGAGCCGGGCGACCTCGTCAACGGTTGCGGGCTTTAACCATTCCTCAGGGCCGAATTTCGATTGAAAACTGGTAATCAACTGCCCGTCAGGCCAGCCAAGCCGCTCTGAAAGCAATCGCGCGGTTTTGGTGCATTGGCAAAAATAGGGGTCTCCCTCGGCCAAATAACGCTCGGGCATGCCGTGAAACGAGGCCACCAGAGCGTCGGGGCGGATTTTGAGGCCTTCATAAGCTACCTCGACCGACTGGACCAACGCTTTGATATAAAGCTCGTGGTCGTAATATGCAGGCACGGTTCGCACGGCAGGTTGCCATTTTGCCGCCGCCAGAACCGCGAAAAACTGGTCGTTGGCAGTGGCCGTACTGGCCCCGGCATATTGCGGATAAAGCGGGAAAAACAATATCCGGTCACAGCCAGCGGCAAGCATCCGCTCGACCTTGCTCTTGGTCGATGGATTGCCGTAACGCATGCAGAAATCAACCATAACCTTATCGCCAAGAGAGGTTGTTAGCGCCTCGGCCAATTTCTCGCTTTGCACGCGGGTGGTGGTCAGCAACGGGCCTTCGTTTCGCGCGTCGTTCCAGATCGACCTATAGGCCCTGCCCGAAGAGAACGGCCGCTTGGTTAGGATGATCAGTTGCAACAGCGGTTGCCATTTCCAACGCGGATAATCGATCACCCGCTGGTCAGATAAAAACTCGTTCAGATAGCGGCGCATGGACCAGTAATCCGTGCCGTCAGGTGTTCCGAGATTGGCGATCAAGACCCCGATTTTGCCGGTGTTTATTTGCGGATGATCGGAGGGTTTATGGTTTGGTCCAGTCATCTGTCCGCTGTGATCCCTGCTCAATAGTATTTGCCTGCTTGCCCATACTAATACGCTTTGCGATCAATTTGAATCGCAAAGCGTACTGATTTCAGACAGGCAGTTAGGGCCGTTAACTATTTCGCAACAAGATCGAGTCCATCAGCAACTGCCGGGTGTTCTCGGCGGTCAGCACAACAGGATTGCCACCACAGCTTGGATCTTTAAGCGCGCCTTCTACCAACTCTTCAACCTTATCGGTGCCGATACCCATATCGCTAAGTGTATCGGGAACCGACAGCTCGCGGCGCAAGTCAAGCACATAGTCGAAAAAGCCGTCAAACCCGCCTTTGATGCCCAGATAATTAGCCGCCTCGCCAATACGAACCTCGATCTTGGGGCGGTTTAGTTTCAACACTGGCGGCATCACCACCGCGTTGGTCATGCCGTGATGGGTGCCGTAAACCGCGCCAATCGGGTGGCTGATCGCGTGAATTGCGCCAAGGCCCTTTTGAAACGCGGTCGCGCCCATCATCGCCGCTGACATCATGTGCGCGCGGGCCTCGATGTCTGCGCCATCGCTATAAGCGCGCGGTAAATACTCTTTGACCAAGCGCATCCCTTCCAGCGCAATGCCTTGGCTCATGGGGTGGTAATGGGGCGACGAGAACGCCTCCAGACAATGGGCGAACGCATCCATGCCGGTGCCTGCGGTGATAATCTTGGGCATCCCGACCGTCAATTCAGGATCGCAAATCACCACGCTTGGCAGCACTTTAGGGTGAAAAATGATCTTTTTCACATGGGTTTCGCTGTTGGTAATGACACTAGCGCGGCCAACTTCAGAGCCTGTCCCAGCCGTAGTTGGCACCGCGATAATCGGCGCAATCGCGTCGGCGTCAGCACGGCTCCACCAATCGTCCACATCCTCAAAATCCCAGAGCGGACGAGTTTGACCGGCCATAAACGCGACCATTTTGCCAAGGTCCAGACCAGAGCCACCGCCAAACGCGATCACGCCGTCATGGCCCCCGTCGCGATAAGCTTTGACGCCATCGGCCAGGTTCAGCTCGTTCGGGTTGGGGTCAACCTCGCTAAACATCGCGCGGCCAAGACCGGCAGCGTCCAGCAAATCGAGCGTGGCAGCGGTGATCGGCAACGAGGCCAGACCTTTATCCGTCACCAACAGGGGCTTTTTGATGCCGACCTGCGCACAGGCATCGACAATCTCTGCAATACGACCCGCACCGAATTTTATCGCGGTGGGATAGGACCAGTTTCCAACGAGTTTCATGTTCTTAGACTTTCTTGAGGTGGTAAGATTTAGGTCGGGTGAGGTTTTGATAGCCGATAACCGACAAAGCCCCGCCGCGTCCGGTGTTTTTGCAGCCAGTCCAACACAGACCCGGATCAAGGTAATCGGCGCGGTTCATAAACACCGTGCCGGTCTCAATTTCCGCGCCAATTCTGGCCGCGCGCGCAACATCCTTGGTCCAAAGCGAGGCGGTCAGGCCGAACTCGCTGTCATTCATCAACTCGATCGCCTGCGCGTCGCTAGTGACTTTCATGATGCCGACCACCGGACCAAAGCTCTCGTCGCGCATCACGCGCATTGAATGGTCAACCTCGGTCAGAATTTGCGGGCTGAGATAGGCGCCGCCATCATCCTCGGGGCAGGTGGAGATATGTGCGGTCGCTCCAGCGGCAAGCGCCTCTGCGGTTTGCGCACGAACCTCCTCGGCGAAACGCACATGGGCCATTGGGCCAAGCGTGGTCTCAGGGTCCAGCGGATTGCCAAGCTTATAGCCCTTCACAATCGCCACCGCCTTGGCGACAAAATCGTCGTAAACGCGCGCGTCCACATAAATCCGCTCGATCCCGCAACAGCACTGGCCGGAATTGAACATCGCCCCGTCAATCAGGGTTTCGACCGCCGCTTGCACGTCGGCGTCCTCCATCACATAGCCGGGGTCTTTACCGCCAAGCTCAAGCCCAAGGCCGGTGAAAGTTCCCGCCGCCGCCGTCTCCATCGCCTGCCCACCACCGACCGAGCCGGTGAAATTAACGAAATTGAAGCTTTTGGCAGCGATAAGCGCCGAGGTCACCGCGTGATCAAGATAGAGGTTTTGCAAAACATCGGCGGGAATACCGACGGCGTGAAACGCATCGGCCAGACGCTCGCCCACCAGCAAGGTTTGGCTGGCGAGTTTCATCACCACGCTATTGCCAGCGATCAGCGCCGGGGCAACCGTGTTGATCGCGGTCATATAAGGATAGTTCCACGGCGCGACCACCAAAACCACACCATGCGCCTCGCGCATAATCCGGCGCTCAAACGCATCACTTTCCTCGACAATGATCGGCTTTAGCGCATCTT
>JAADIJ010000071.1 GCA_013151335.1 Alphaproteobacteria bacterium
TCAACATGCCCCACTATAAAGACGGTGAACTGGAGCGTCTCACCCCACCCATGCCGGCAGATGTAAAGCTCGTGGCCTGATGGTGACAAATGGAAAAATGGGCTGGTCTCCAGACTCACTTCCAAAAACTTACAAGAAAAAAGAAATCTTAAACTGACGCACTACCCCTTAGGCAGCCACAGCAGCCTCATAGGCGCAAGTAAACACATCATGGTGTTTGGCCCTTCTTTGCCTTCAGGGGCGCTGTGGCTGCCTAAAAAAGCCTCCGAAATGATGTGGAGTTTATTCAATCCATTGTTCCGACAGTGCCTCGGCCTGTTGTAATACCGTCTGAATGGCCGCATCCTGCAGATCGGGAGGATAACCATGGCGGCGCAATATCCGTTTTACAAGAACTCGCATGCGGGCGCGTGCAGAGTCCCTGCGTGACCAGTCGACCGTGATGTTCCTTTTCAGCCCTTCAAGGAGTTCATACGCAATTATCTTGAGTGAATCATTTCCGATGACCTCAACTGCGCTTTCGTTTTGCGCGAGCGCATCGTAAAAAGCGATTTCGTCAGTTGATAGCCCCTCTTCCTCACCCCGGCGCCTGGCTTCGCGAATATCCTTGGCGAGGTTGACCAACTCCTGCAAAACCTCAACTGTGCTGATAGCATTTGTATGATATCGGGCGACGGCTTCATCCAGCCGGTCTGAGAACCGTTTGCTTTCAACGATGTTGGATTTGCTGCGAGAGGTAATTTCGTCATTTAGCAGTTTTTTTAGAGCTTCCAAGGCGAGGTTCTTTTTGTCCATTTGCTGGATTTCGGCAAGGAATTCGTCGGACAGAATGGAAATATCAGGCGATTTCAGCCCGGCCGCGGATAGAATATCGACGATCTCGGTCGAGACCACCGATCTGTCGATAATTTGCTGAACCGCCAATAATTTGTCTGCAGTTGATCCGCCGGCGGCTTGTGAGGATTTTACAAGCGCGGCACGAATAGTTTGGAAAAAGCCAACCTCGTCCCGGATATTGCGTGCCTCATCACTGGCAGCAGCAAGGGCAAAGGCTTTTGATAGCGCCAGAACGGCGTCCTGATATCGGCGGTGTGCTTTCTTTTTTGCCTCATTCGAAGTTTCTTGTTCAGCGGCTTCATGTTGTTTTGACAATATCCAGTCCAGAGCACCTGCCATCACAGAAAGTCGTTCTTTCGGAGTCCCGCTCAAGCCATCGCTGTAATCAAACCCATGGAACATGTCTTGAACAATACCAAAACGTTTGAGCATCTCGGCAACAGCATCGGCCTCGTCAATACCGGCCCGCTTGCGGTCATTCGTCGAATATTGCCCCAGGGCTTTTTTCAGATTCTGGGCAATGCCGATATAGTCCACCACAAGCCCGGCAGGCTTGTCGCGAAACACCCGGTTCACACGGGCAATAGCTTGCATCAGCCCGTGCCCCTTCATGGGTTTGTCGATATACATCGTGTGCATAGAGGGAGCGTCAAACCCGGTCAGCCACATATCGCGCACGATCACTATCTTCAGCGGGTCATTTGAATCCTTGGCGCGTTTCGCCAGTAAGTCACGGCGGGCCCTATTGCCGACATGTGCCTGCCATTCCTGCGGATCAGATGCGGAACCCGTCATGACGATTTTGATTGTGCCTTTGTTATCGTCATCCGAGTGCCATTCCGGGCGCAAAGCTATGATTTCATCGTATAGCGCCACGCATATCCGGCGGCTCATGCAGACGATCATGGCTTTGCCATCCATAGCCTCCACCCGGCTTTCAAAATGCTGCACCAAGTCATCCGCAACCATCTTGAGCCGCTTTTCTGCCCCCACCAACGCCTCAACCGTCGACCATTTCTGCTTGAGCTTTTCCTGCTCACTCAGGGTTTCATCTTCGGTCAACTCTTCTATCTCGGCATCAATCCTTGGTTTTTCTTCCTCAGGCAGTTCGATGCGTGCCAGCCGGCTTTCGTAGTATATCGGCACTGTTGCGCCATCCTCGACCGCGCGGGTTATGTCATAAACATCGATGTAGTCGCCAAACACTGCCGGAGTATTCACATCTTCCTTTTCGATCGGTGTTCCCGTGAATCCGATAAACGAAGCATTCGGCAGGGCATCGCGCAGATATTTAGCAAAACCATAGGCGATTTCGCCAGTCTTTCGGTCTATCCGAGCCTTGAACCCATACTGGCTACGATGAGCTTCATCGGCAATCACCACAACATTGCGCCGGTCGGTCATTTTCGCTTCTGAAAACTTCTGAATAGTGGTAAAAATTACGCCGCCCGATGTGCGGTCCAGGACAGTCTGCAAATCATCCCGGCTGTCAGCTTGAACAGGTGTTTGGCGGATCAGGTCGCGACACATGGAAAAGGTTGCAAAAAGCTGGTCGTCCAGATCGTTTCTGTCGGTCAGCACGACCAGCGTGGGGTTTTCCAGTTCCGGCCTGCGCACAAGCTGTCCGGCAAAAAATGCCATCAACAGGCTTTTGCCTGACCCTTGCGTGTGCCAGATCACTCCTGCCTTGCGGTTGCCGGTTGCCGATGTTGCCCGCACCGTACTTTCAACGGCCTTCAACACGGCATGGAACTGGTGATAACCCGCGATGATTTTGATGATCCCGGCACCGCTGTCGCCAAACACAGTAAAATCATGGATCAGTTGCAGAAACCGCCCTTTCTCAAAAACCCCCTCGATCAGGGTTTCCATTTCCGGGCTGCCTTTGCGAGCAACCTCGCGCCCATCGGTTGTCCGCCACGGCATGAAGCGTTCTTCATTGGCGGTCATGCTGCCAACACGCGCCAGCATACCGTCCGAGGTCACCAATACCCCATTGGTGCGGAAAAGCGACGGGATCTGCTTCTTGTAAGTCTGAAGCTGGTTATAGGCACTGGTCAGGTTTGCAGCTTCGGTGCCCGGGGTTTTCAACTCGATTACGGCCAGGGGCAGGCCATTCACAAACACCAAAACGTCAGGGCGGCGATTGTGGCCATGTTCGATCACCGTCATTTGGTCAACGACCAGCCAGTCATTGGTGGCCGGATCGTCAAAGTCCAGCAGGCGCACCTTGTCACCACGAATAGTGCCATCCTCGACATGAAATTCCACATCCACACCCTCGACGATCAGCCTATGCAAACGGCGGTTTTCCTCGATCAGATGCGGGCTTTCATCGCCGATGATCCGCTTTATCGCATCTTCGCGTGCCTCGAGGGGGATATGGAGGTTTAGCCGCGCAACAGCCGCTTCCAGCCGCCCGTGCAGGATCACATCACCATAAGAGGCCCGCTCGGGTTCTGAACCATCCGGGCCAATCACCTGATCCGGCAGGCGGGCATAGCCTAACTCCTGAAACTGATCGAGCAGTATGGCTTCAATATCGGCTTCGGATAGGGTGGCCATAAAATCCTCGTTTCAGAAATACGTAGCGCCGTTGTGGATCACTTGTTTATCTCAAATCGGGTTGTGGATCAGTTTTCCTGCAATTTCGATCCACAAAACAGGTTGTGGTGCAAAAGTGATCCTCAAAACGCCGCTCTCCCCTCGCAGATGTTCAGCAATTCCGAGAATGCCAGAA
>JAADIJ010000152.1 GCA_013151335.1 Alphaproteobacteria bacterium
CTGGCGCGCTTGCGGGGGCTTGTCCGCAGAATGGCGTGCACCTTGTCCCAGAGTTTGCGCGTAATGATCCCCTTATGCTGGCCGGGATAGGACTGGCCCTTGTGGACGGTCTCACCAATATAAACGCGGTTGTTCAGCAGGCGGTAGATATAATTTTTTGTGATCGGCTTGCCCTGTTTGGTGGTGGTGCCATTCGCCCGCAACTCACGGGCCAGCACCGTGGCCGAGCCGATTTCGGCAAAGCGTTCGAATACCAGCCGCACGGTTTTGGCCTCGGCCTTGTTTATGACCAGCCGCCGGTCCTTCACGTCATATCCCAGCGGCACGGTGCCGCCCATCCACATGCCTTTTTTGCGCGAGGCTGCGATCTTGTCGCGAATGCGCTCGCCGGTGACTTCGCGTTCAAACTGGGCAAAGGAGAGCAGGATGTTCAGGGTCAGCCGGCCCATGGATGTGGTGGTGTTAAATGACTGGGTCACGGAAACGAAGGTCACGCTGTTTCGGTCAAACACTTCTACCAGCTTGGAGAAATCCATCAGGGAGCGCGACAACCGATCGATCTTGTAGACCACGACCACGTTGATCAGGCCGTCTTCGATATCCGCCAACAGCAGTTTCAATCCGGGTCGTTCCAGCGTGCCGCCCGATACCCCACCATCATCGTAATGTTCGCGGATCAAGGCCCAGCCCGCGGAGCGCTGGCTGGCGATATAGGCCTCGCAGGCCTCCCGCTGGGCGTGGAGCGAATTGAATTCCTGCTCCAGCCCTTCTTCGGAGGATTTGCGGGTGTAAACCGCGCAGCGCAGTTTGCGTTTGATCTCCTGGCTCATGCGCCCCTCCTGCATTTCAGGCCAAAGAAGATCCAGCCGTTCCAACGGGTGCCGGTAATGGCGCGCGCCACGGCCGAGAGCGAACGGTAGGGGCGGCCCTGCCATTCATAACCGTCGGCCAACACCGTTACCGTTTGCTCAATCCCCTGCCATTCGCGGATCAGCTTTGTGCCCGTGATCGGCTTCAGGTCGGCGCGGATACGACGCAGTGTGATGTTGCCGCCATCGAGCTGCTCGCCGAGGGTTTCAAGTCGCTTCACGGTTTCGGGCTTCAACCCGCCATAGGCGAGTTCCTGAATGCGGTAGGCAAGACGGCTTTCCAGATACCGCCGATTGAACGCGGGCGGCTCGGTTTCGAACAATTCGCGCCACTGGGCTTTCAATTCCTTTGTGGGCGTGGATTTCAGCGCGGCCAGGCGTGCGGGGACGGGATCGGGTTTTTTCATGCGGGTCTCCGGGTTGAGGTTTCCGCAGTACCGCTCTGCTCGGGCGAGTTGTGAAGTTGAAATTTTCCAGTATTGCCAGATAGTTCGCTATCCTTCCGCATTTGCAGTCGAACCAGACCACGCGCCAGCAAAGTGCAAAGCTCCGCGCGCCGCTCAGTAGGCGACATCTGGTCGGGTGGCGGGGTGTTGGGGCGGTTCATCATGAATGGGCCGTGCTTGGAGGGGCTATAAACATGAAAAGCCACTCATCGGCTCAATTCAGGACATTGAGATTTGGAAAAGCCTTGGCTCTTACTTGTTGGTGTTACCAAAATTACAGAATTCGGGGTTCCGAAACTCTCGCCAAAGCTGTATATTAAAAACAAAACAAGAACACACATTGTTGAGGATTTGATATGGCGAGAAAAGCTTCTCCTGTTGGGCCTTTTACCCCGTGGTTTGATCGAAGATGCCCCAGTCGATTTAATTCTTGGTATTTTCGAAGCTCGGGGAAAGGAGAACGACAACGAGCCGGAGTTTGGTTTGGTTGAAATTCTGGAAAACGAACCTGATGGCGATCCAAGGGATCGTATTCTTGAAAACCTCAGTCGGTATGACAAGGATGACTTGATCCCGGTGGAACAGCGATGTTGGCGGGTGCGAAATCTGGCAGAAGGCAAAGGTGTGGCTTCGCTGGAAATGGTCGTCAAAAAGCGTCTCTCAAACGACGATATGATTGAGTATGACAAGCAACCTGATTCTCTATGTCGAAGTATTTGGACGTTTCTCAACAGACGGCGTGTGTTCGATGATGCGGAAAGCTTCCATTTTGCACGAAAATTCCGCGATCTCGGCAAGATGTACGATGCTTTTGAGGTTGAGCTCGAAAAGGCTTCCAGTTTTGATGCGGCCTCAGTTGATGGGGCGGCACTCGCGGCAAGGATCACCGAAGTTCTCGAGTTGAAAACCAAATGCATGGTCACGGCGATGGACTTGTCAGCAACGGATGCACATCCGGCGTCGGTCATGCTGATTGTCCGGCATGGTGGCCCGCTTTCCAGTGTTCATGACCACCGCGATGACGGGCGGCGGGGGACGATCTATTTCCGGCCGCCCAATGAGGCGACGTTGATATATACGCCGGTGAAAAAGCAGATCGAGATTTGTGCGGACAGTCCGGCCGTGCGGCAGCAAGTCAGTGGTGTTTTTGCCGAGGTAGCGCTGAACCATGATATCTCGCAGAAACCGTTGACCTGGAAGCGCTATGATCTGGGGCGGTTTCGCAGTTCTCTGACCCTGCCGGTGCCATCAATTGACGGATTTGAAATTCACCTTGCCAAGGTGCTCGAAGTCGAGGTTCGCCTTGGTAGCTGGAAGCGCAAGCTGGGACTGAAGGTCTCCATTGACGATGACATCGATGCCATCGCCAAGAAATATCTCGGGCCAAACAGCATCATCAAACGGGCGGAATGTTCTCGCGTATCGGCATCGCGATCAAATACAACAAAGCGGGTGATGGAAAAATACACACCCTTAACATCACCATACCCGGAACCAAAAGCTGTAATTTGCAGAGCAAAAAGGATCCGGATGAACGCGGCCTGGGCTTTGCCCTTCTAGGCGAATGGGGCATTCTGAATACGTTCAAGCAGATCAGAAACGGTGACCTGCGGTCCATGTTTCCCCAGCTCGTGCAGCTTTTTGACCGGGAAGATGATGAAATAACTGGCGGGGAGCTTCGCGGACTTGGCCTTGATTCGGACCGATTAATTGAAGGCGGCTTGCTCGAGCGGCGCGATCGCCAAGATGTTGTGCTGATCGACGAGGACGATATTGATGGCGAGGTTGCAATCGAGCCGTCATCCACGCCCGGCATGGTCAAGGCAACGGGGCCGTTTGGCGAAAATGCCGGCGAATACCCATTGGCTGACATGGAGCTTTTCCAGTTGAACCGGCAGTGGCTTCAGGAAACCGTGTTACGGTTGGTTGGCCCGCTGCTCACAAAAAAGGGCATCCAGACCATCGACCAGGATTTGATCCTGTTGGGGGACATGGGAGAAGACGGCACCAGCACCCCGATCTATTTCGCACGGAGACTTGGCGATCCTGCGGTCATCAACAAGCTGGATCAGCTCCTGAGGGCCCGCAACACCTCCGGTATCGGCATTGTTTTGTCAGCCAGCCTGCAATGCTCACCTGCCTCGGGCCAAATGTGGTGGTTCCAATCCTTGCACATCTCGGGGGTGAAGGCGCAGAACAGGAGCTGTCACGCGATGCCGTCATTCAAACTTTCAATATCGG
>JAADIJ010000207.1 GCA_013151335.1 Alphaproteobacteria bacterium
GCTTAGCTTTGAGTGGATTATTCAGCCAGCGCCAGATGGGCTGGCACAAGCCTATCTGCTGGCCGAGGATTTTCTTGCAGGTGCCCCGTCAGCGTTGGTCCTGGGGGATAACATCTTTTTCGGCCATGGATTACCTGAAATTCTAGCCAGTGCAGACGCAAAAGAAACCGGCGGAACGGTCTTTGGTTATCACGTAGCCGATCCGCGTCGCTATGGCGTCGTTGGGTTCGGTGACGATGGACAGGCGACCTCAATTATCGAAAAACCTGAAAAACCTGCCTCCAATTATGCTGTGACCGGGCTTTATTTCCTCGATGGTTCTGCACCGGAACGGGCAAAACGGGTCAAACCATCAGCGCGTAATGAACTGGAAATCACCACCCTGCTGGAAAGCTATCTGACGGAGGGAACTTTGACCGTCGAGCGGATGGGGCGAGGCTATGCCTGGCTTGACACCGGAACCCATGCCAGCCAGCTGGATGCGTCAAATTTTGTGCGTACGCTGCAAACACGTCAAGGGCTGCAAGTCGGCTGCTCCGAGGAAATTGCGTTCGGACGCGATTGGATTGACCGGAAACAGCTCCACGCCTAGGCCGATCGGTTTGCCAAGAATGAGTATGGCGCGTATTTGCGGGGGTTGTAGGCTCGGCGTGGCTGGTATGTGGATGGGATTGTTTGCCCGCCGAAACGGTTTATTACGTCGAACGGATCGACATGTTTCGATAACGTGTCGAAAATACTCGTTAATTTCGACACATGATGTTTATGCCTGATACTCTTGAAACTGGCGTGAGCCTGTGTAACCGTATTATGAAAAGAGCAGATAGTTGTCGGTTGACAACTTTAGTTGAGGGACATATACAATGGGTCGTCCGAGACACCAAAAAAAAAGAGGTTGAGGAGGCGTTGTGCGCCCTTGAAAGCCTCGGGTGGCAGATCGAGAAGGCAACTGGCAGAAGCGCTCATAGCTGGGGGTATGCATTGTGTCCGCAAAACAGTCGGGATTGCCGAGGCGGTGTGTTCTGTCGGATGTCGATCTGGTCTACGCCAAGAAACCCGAAAGCGCATGGCCGCAATCTGCTGTCAAAAGCTGCTGGTTGCATTTTAGAGGAGAGAGCCGATGAAACCTGAAAAGATGGTTTTCGAATTCGATTTGGTGTTTTCACTGCCGAAAGGGAGCGCCGACGAGGCCGCCCTTCTCGACGCATTGTTTGAAGCCGGGTGCGACGATGCCGTCGTTGGTCTGGGTTCGCCGGGGCTGATCGCTGTTTCTCTAGAGCGTGCCGGAGACGATGCTGAAGCTGTTATTTCTGAAGCTGCAAATCAGGTCATGGAGGCTCTGCCGGAGGGCGCAGAGTTGCGCGAAGTTCGTCCGGACCTCGTCAGCCAGGCGGATGTTGCGGCGCGACTTGGCGTTACCCGTCAAGCATTGCAGAAACGCGAGTTGCCCGCACCGGCGGTTGGCGGCCTGTATCGTATGAGCGAGCTTTATCCATGGCTTGCAGAATCTAGGCGTGGCAAGTTGGCGGCAAAAGTTGATGCAGCCCGCGCGTGGTTTGAGGCCAGTCACGGTGCGCAGCGCATTAACGCAAGGATCTCGCTTGGAGAAATCCAGTTCAGGAAAACTGCGTAGGAGCTTGCATTTCCACCGAAATCAAATATATATTCAGATGTGTCGGAATAATTAAGGAATGCGTCATGCTCATGGCTAGCGAAATGCTGAAGACAGCCGAGGCTGCGATGGTGGCGAACGTGGCGCCAAGCTACGTCAATCGGGCTATTGATGAAAATATTTTGCCGTCCAGATACTATCGGCGTGATAACGGTCGAAGTGTCAGGGCCGATGCATGTGCGCTGATCGCATTTTATGCTGAAACGGCAAATTTGTTGACAGCCGAAATGCGCAAGGAGATGATTAAGTCTCTGATTAATCTTCAAAAGCCTGGAGGTGGGCGGGATCCGGAGGCAGATATGTCAATCCGTGACGGCGTGGTCACCGTTGATTTTGGGCCGATCCTCAAGCGAACCCACGAGGCGCTGAAACGACTGTCGGAGGCACGTGACATGGTTGTTGTTTCCGCTGATATTCTTGGTGGAACACCTGTGATCAAGGGCACGCGGGTGCCGGTCTATGATGTTGCCGCCGTGGCGCTACAAGTGCCGATTGATGAGGTGTTGAAGGATTATCCCTCAATCACCGTTAATCAAGTGGAACTGGCAAAGCTGTATGCCAAAGCAAACCCGCTTCGGGGGCGGCCGAAAATGGTGATGGCGCCACCTGAAAAGGCGGTCATTCGTGCCAGTTATAAAGTCACGCGGAGCACTGCCTCCGCATGAAGTTTCTGATTGACGAGTGCTTGAGCCTCAAGCTTGCGGATTTGGCTGTCGAGCGGGGATATGTTGAATCTTCCCACGTTGTTCGCCTGGGGAAAAGTGGCTGGACTGGGAGCTCAAGCCATTCATCATCGACGGCGACTGGACGTTTGTGACGAAAAACTCGATTGATTTTCGTGGGAGAGCAGAGAAGCCGGGCGCAAAGGGTCAATATGCCAATGTCCCAATTCACGCTGGCCTTATTTGCCTCAACGGCCCGGAAGACATGGATCGTGCGTTGCAGCTTGACCTGTTCAAGATTGCGCTTGCCGAACTTCAACAGGACTCGGACCTTGTCAACCAAGTCATAGAGGTAACGCTGGCTGCAGGCGACCAAATTCAGGTGCTGCGTTATGATCTTCCGCCCGAATAGACAGTACGGCCGAGACCGTCATTCGTCGCCTTGCGATCGAAAAACTGCTGATCCCATATGATCAGGGCATCGAGGTATTGGCGCGCAGTAGCGTGCAAACAGCGGAAACACAGCCGATCAATATCAACGCCACAGATCAGGGCTATACGCTGGAAGCCGCGTAAGTTGAACAGATCCGCCTCGACCGAAGGGTCTGGGCCTGATGGGTCGGACATGGGCCCGGGCGAGCGCACCTTTGTGGATCTGCAAATCCGCCAGCTTGAATTGCGTCTGCGTGACATTCACCAGCCGCGTTTCGTCATCAACGAGCAGTCGCTGCTGCGCGAGGCCGATTTGTTGGTGCTCGACGAGGTCTCGATGGTGGGCTCTGAAATGGCGCTCGATTTGCTGGCATTCGGTCGCCCCATTCTGGTGATCGGGGATCCCGGCCAGTTGCCGCCGGTCAAGAGCACGGGCTTTTTTGTCACGGCCGCCCCCGACGTGATGCTGAGCGAAATCCATCGCCAGGCGGCTGATAGCCCAATCTTACGTCTTGCAACCATGGCGCGCCTTGGAGAGGCCATTCCGCTTGGAGCTTACGACAGGGGCCGCCAATATTGTTCGCAAGACTATCAGAAAATCCTGCGCCAGCATAAGTTCAAAGTGTCAATGAGCGGTAAAGGCAACTGTTATCCCTCTTGTGGTTTGCAGGCAAACCCCTGCCGGGCAGTGGATAACGCCGCGATGGAAACCTTCTTCAAGACCATCAAGGCCGAACTGATCTGGCGGCACGTCTGGCAAACCCGCAGGGATGTTAAAGTCGCAATCTT
>JAADIJ010000049.1 GCA_013151335.1 Alphaproteobacteria bacterium
TGGTGGTCGCCGAATATTGGTTATCCTCGCAGACAAACAGCATTGGCAGATCAAACACCGAGGCCCAGTTGATGCCCTCAAGAAACGGCCCGCGATTGGCAGCGCCATCACCGAAGATATCGACAACAATCTGGCTTTTGCCCAGCAGCTTCAGCCCGTGCGCCGCACCCGCCGCAATGGTGATATTGGCCCCGACCACGCCATTGGCCCCCAGCATCCCGACCCCGAAATCGGCGATATGCATCGAGCCGCCCTTGCCACCGCACGAACCACCGGCGCGACCCAGAAGTTCGCGCATCATCGCCAGCGGATCGGCCCCCTTGGCCAGGGTATGGCCGTGACCGCGATGGTTGGATAGCAGGATGTCGTCGCGGTTGAAATTGCACATCAAGCCAGCCGCCACGGCCTCTTGGCCAATGGACGGATGGATCGCGCCCAGCACCAGATTGTCGCGCTCAGCGGCCAGAATGGCCTGTTCTTCAAACGCCCGTATGCGCTCCATCATCGCCAAGAGGTCGCGCGATTGCGCCCGGTTATGGCCGGTTTCTGGCATCAGATGATATTTTCTTTGGCTTGGATTTTGTTGCTCCCCCGGCTCGGCCCAGTTCCGAAATTCACACCGGAAAGGCCTGTTCTTTCTGGTAAAATTGAATTGATACCCAGAGTCAAGAACCCTAGGATCAGGGCCATGGCGCCGGATATTTTGTTACTGGATTCAATCACCGATGCCCGGGCCGATGCGCGCGGGCGGCTGGTGGTCTGTGGCTCGCATGGCGGGCTCTTCCCGGCGGCAGTTGCCGCGCGCGCGCAGGTTCGCGCAGTTCTATTCAACGATGCCGGGATCGGGTTGGACCGGGCCGGGGTGGTCGGGGTAGTGGCTCTGGAAAGTGTTGGCATGGCGGCGGTGGCGCTGGATTGCCACAGCTGCCGTATCGGTTCGGCGGATGATGCATTGGCGCGTGGGATTGTCAGTGTTGTGAATGCGGTGGCGGTAGACTTGGGCGTGACGGCGGGGATGACTGCAGAGATAGCGCTGGATCTGCTGGGCAAAGCTGCCCCGCCATCGGGTCAACTCGCGACAATTAGTGAGGCCCGCAAATCCATCGTTTTTGGACCGAACAACTTGCGCATTCAGTTGCTCGATTCCGCCTCGCTGGTAAACGACAGCGATCGCGGCGAAATTGTCATCACCGGGTCCCATGGCGGGTTGATCGGTGGCGATGCGTTGCGCGCACTGAAAGCAGACGCCCGGCTGGCGGTGTTTAATGATGCGGGGTTTGGCATGGATGACTGCGGTGTCACCCGGCTGGCGGCGTTGGATGCGCGCGACATTGCGGCGCTGACGGTGGCCAGCGAAACTGCGCGTATTGGTGATGCGGCGTCGGCGCTGGAAAGCGGAGTAATTTCCCGTGTGAACCGGGCGGCGGGGGCCATGGGGGCCACCGTGGGTGTCCGGCTGAACAGATACTTGATACCGCGTGGTTGATCTGGCGGAGAGACAGTCCGCCGTGGTTATTCAGTTGTTATTTGATTAAAATTTGGGACCATATCAATATACCACTTTTCATACCCCACTATCTCCAAAACCAAGAGGGCAATTCTATATATATTTTAGTTTCCGCAAACCGGACTGATTTGACCTTTGGGCGGTCGGCAGCCAACGGAAAATTCGAGCCCATTCGTTGAAAACGCGTCGCGTTGAATAATTTTCTACCGTTACGAATAAATATTGAACGCCCTTCCCAAAAACTCAAGTTCCACCCGTACCCCTGCTACATTGCTATATGGGTTGGGTGAATGGGCGGTAATACCGGTTGTAGCTTTTCAATAAGTGAAGTCACAACCATTGCAACGCCGGACTTTTCAAACTTTCACTCGGATGGGTCCAACCGGTGTTTCTGGCCTATTTCTTCGGTGACTTCATCATTCTAGCCGCTGCCGCCGCCCGCAGAAATCTTCAGCATGGCATCGCCGTTATTCGGTTGCGGAACGCGACTGATCCACTCGCGAGGCCAAACTTTAGCGAAATCCTCTTGGGTGTGGTACTCTACATAGGTGACGCCGCTGAGCGTCGGCTCTGTGCGGAACGTCGTATAAAATACCCCTTTGGGGCCCATCGCCGCCTTAATGTTGCGTTGGCAAGATAAGAAGTTCTCACCGTGGATGTGCTCATCGACGTGCAACATGACCACAAGGTCAAACGGGCCTTGAGGTAAGCTCTTTGAGGCGTCGTGCAACTCAAACTGGCAGTCGGGGTTCTGCACTCGCAACCAGTCAACGGCTGACTGGGCGATTTCCACCCCGATGTATCGCTGAACACCCAGACGGCGCAGCAACTTGGTCCAGTAACCGGTGCCAGCGCCGATCTCCAGAACCGAAAGGGCGCTAAGTTCGAGCCCCGTTGCCTGGAAATCGGCGGTCAGGTCGTCCGCCAACCGTCTGTACCATTCTTCGTTGTCCTTCTCGCTGAACGAACGGCGACCGACGGTCCAAAAATCGTGGCGCTTCGAGTGCCGGCCCTCCCAGAACTCACCCGGCTTGTATTTCGGTTTTACGACTAAGGCCCAGAGCAGACTGGTGTACCAATGAATGCTACGAAATGGATTCATGGGGTGTGACCGAGGGCCATCAAATCAGCCTTGGCAGCTTTACGCCCGCCTCCGCCACTACTCGCTTCTGCGACCCCGAGCGCAGAACCGGCTAGCGCCCGACCAACTGTCGCACCAGATATTCTGTGAAGCATCACGGTTCCTCCCCCGACCTTTCCCAGCAAGTTTGCGGGTGGTATTGACAAAAATAGACTGAATTAAAGAATATCAAAGGTTGCTGAAGAGTCACCATAAATTTTTTTGAGCCAAAAACGGCACCATCACACAGATGGTGGTTCGGATCGACTGTCAGAGTGCCGACTTCGTCCAGTTCAGCTTCGTCGGAGCCGAATACTTCGTCCATTTCATCTTCATCGATTCCGACCCAAGTGAAGAAAGCTGTGTTTCTGCCGACGCTACAATCCGTGTACCCAATTACCGCTTACCGAATGTCTCCTCTTGTCCGTCGTCAGGATTTTTGGTTCCAGAGGTAGCGTAATTTAAGCGAGTATCTGGCTTATCTGGTTGGTTTTATTATGCGGCGAACTTGTGGTGTTGCAAGCGCCGGTTTTCGAGTGTTTTGCGTTTGATCCTTTCCATTGACCGGCAGGTGATTTGTAAAATCACCGAGAGGGGCGTTTGTTTAGAATGGCTTGAGCCCGTCCGACGTATACGTCTGACGGCGTGACGTTGTTCAGGCTTTCATGATACCTCTGGTGATTGTAGTGATCCACGAAGGCCTCGACCTGCGCTTCTAGATCGCCGGGTAAAAGTAGTTTTCCAGCAGAATGCGGTTCTTTAGGGTTTGGTGCCAACGTTCGATCTTGCCCTGGGTTTGGGGATGGTAAGGAGCGCCCCTGCTGTGCTTCATCCCCTTGTCCTGCAACCATTCGGCCAGGTCGCCCGAGACGTAACTGGAGCCATTGTCGCTG
>JAADIJ010000067.1 GCA_013151335.1 Alphaproteobacteria bacterium
CATCGACAACTCGGAAACGGCCCCAAAATCTCGCAACCCACGAACTTATTTACCAATTCAATCAAATGACATCGTTTCGCTGAGGCCTCTTACAACTTTAACTTTTCGGCCGACTCCAAAATTTGCTATTGTTCGCCCTTTGGTTTCGGAACGGTTGCTGTCTTTGGGAAATTTCATTCGCTTTAGAGCTTTTCTTCTACCCACCATGTTTCTGAGAGAAGCTCTTTGGGAATATCGGGGTCATCTGGTTCGAGTCCTAACATTTCAAGTTTGTCGAACCACATGTCGACTAGATCGGTTGGCAGTTTTCTCCCCGTGAAAGGACAGTAGTGGATCGAGTCAATCGATGTCCCGGGACTGCCTTTAGGGCCGTTCAGAACAACTAATCCAAAAACTCTGGTTTTGGGCCAATAAATGATCGGGGATGTTTGCATGTCGACTGCCTCAAATAGGATTTGAAACTGGCTTCTCAATACGCTTTTCACGGATCAATTTTCCTTCCTTTAACGGGATCTTTATACATATCTCCTATTGTAGGGTCCATCGATCCTTTGTGCCGCCCCCTTCCGTCGTATACTTCAATGTCCTTGTGAGTATTATCCCATTCATAGTACTCACGTTTCTTTCCTTTCAGTCCATTTGTTTTTCTTCCCTTTTTGTCACTTTTAAAACCTTGCCAAACTGGGCTCTCAGATTTTTCAGGATTTACAGCACGATCATCGTCTCCATCCACTTCGCCTCTTGGCGGTTGGTCTTCGGTCTCCTTTTTTTCTTCATCCTCAACCGTCTTAGCCGGTGCCTTGGCTCCCTTTTTCCCTTTCTTAGAATAGACAATCGCAAGAATTACCTTAAGAGCACCGCCGTCTCTTCCATATTTTGAGACATTTTTTGCCACCTGTTCTCCGCCACGGCCTGCAGTCGCTCCCCAAATGGTCAGCCCGTTTATCGGGTTTCCCCACAACCTTCTAAGGCTATACGCATTCCCCCCCGGATCCATCAAATTAACCGGATCGTTTGCCGAATACGCATACCGGTTCGTCCCGACGCCTGGTTCTGTCACCTCAAACCAGTCCGGCTGGATGAAGCGGCCAAGCTCTGGGTCGTAGTATCTTGCGTTGAGGTATTGCAGGCCCGCGTCTGCATCAAACCTCTCCCCAATAAACCCCTTCGTCTCCTCAGGGTCCGGCGGCAGGGCGACTAAGTTGAACGCCTCGGTCAACTCGCCAAACGGGCGATAACTGCTTTGCACCAGCCACTCGCCCATATCCGCGCCGTTGCCGTCAGAGGTCGTGCGCACCGAGTTCAACTGATCGCGGTGCAGATAGGTGACCTTGGCCGCAGCCGCGCCCTCATATTTCAAACGCACCGAGGGGTGGGGGTAAGTGAGGATGACCTCGCTGCCGCCGAAATTGCGGATTTCGACGCCGCCAAAATAGGCCGTAACCTTGGCGGAGGGCGGAAGTGCAGCGCAGCTATCAGCGTCCGTCAGCCCCTCGATCTTCTTCAACCGCGCACCGTCGGCGCCGTACACATAGCAGGTGCAAACTTGCGCTGGGGTGGTCACAGACAAAGGCCGGTTCTCGGCGTCGTATGCCATCACCTTGCTGTTCAGACCGGTTTCCATGTTGCCGTTCGCATCATAGGCAAACGCCGCCCCGCCGACGCTGCTTGGTGTATGCCGCACCCCACTGTCACCATTGCCGTTGATGTCCGGGTTCGCGATGCCGCCGGGGTTGGGGTAGGCGTAGGTGCCAAGATCGGAATTGGAGCGCATGTTGCCAGCGTTGTCATAGGTGAAGCTTTGCGAGTAACTGGCGCTGAACGTGTTGGTCGCCGCCAGCAGTCGCCCGGCATAGTCGTAGCTGTAGTCGTATTTGCCCGCGTTCACTTGCGTGCGCACCAACGCGACGCGCCCGGTGGCGCTGCGGGTGTAGACGGATTTGTCCATCGTGGCCGCCGCTGAATCCTTGACCTTTATGCTGGTCACCCAGCCGCGCTGGAGGTCAAAGCTGCGTTCCTCGTAGACGCCCGAGCCGAAGTTGGTCAGGGTCGCCTGATCGCGTATGTCATAGCGATTGAGTGGGATGATTATTCTTGCGACTATGGAACCTCCTAGGACTATTCCGGCTTAAGTCGATTCAGATCAGGTCTTGCTTTTACCCCCAGTTTCCTCCCACTTCTCCCTGTAATCCCAGGGTGAGGGACATCTCGTTAACCGGCAGTAAAAATCCTTACATGCTCGGTAAAAGGTCTGATGCACTGCAAGATCGTAAACGCCACCTTTTTCATTATAATAAACCCGCCAACAAAACTCTGCGTCTTTGACAAGACAGACTTTATCTTCAGCATAAGTATCCGCATTATCCGTAGAAATACAAAAATCCTCATCAGAAATTGAGTTTTCGTACAGCGCAAAACGCAATAACTCTAGGTCCTTTTCTTCTTCATTCACTGCCTTTTCCTCACTATTCATTTTCATCTTTGCTATCAACTTCTTTCAAGTAACCTTCATCAACAAGTTGCTCAGCGGATTTGGGTGCTTTGTACTGAACGCCTCCACCGATTTGACTAGGGTCTGTTGAGATTCACCGGCTATTCAACAACGCTGCACAGGCGTAGATCATTGCTGAGAAGCTGGTGTCGGTTTTATCTGATCGCATGGCAATACGACGGAAGTCCTTCAAATTGCAGAAGAAGTTCTCGACCAAGTGCCGCCATTCGTACATCACTTCATCAATCTCCAGCGGTTCTTTGCGCTGTGGCCGCTGGGAGATGCAGATCAACGCTCCGCGCTCGTTCATCTCATCAATGATCCAGTTTGCGTCAAACGCCTTGTCCGCCAGAAGCGCGTCGAATTCCAGCCCCCGGATCAGCGGCTCAACCCCGATTGTATCGTAACGATTTCCCGGCAAAAGCACGAAGCGCACCAGATTGCCAAGGGCGTCCATTGCCCGGCAGGCGATGTTTACATCGACGAGAGGGGGTGAGCGCCAGTATTTTCGTCGTCCAGCCACCCTTCGACTTGCCTATAGCCTGATGCTGGGTCCCCCTTTTGCGCCCTGTGCCGAGCGGTGGACCTTTACGGTTGTTGCGTCCACCATGGCCATCTCCATGTCGGGGTCATCGCTTACGGCATTGAAAATACGTTCAAAAATACCCGCCCGTGCCCAGTCGCGAAAGCGGCGATAGATGGTGTTCCAGTTGCCGAACCCCAACGGGCCCCTTTCAGGCATGTAAACATGCCCTGTCGGGCAGTGGGTCGCGCCAGGGAGCCCCGGTCCGCGCGATCCAAAACACAGCCTCCAGGAACATTCGGGGATCGCTGCCAGTGCGACCGGGGTCTTTCTTGCGGCCAAGGCAATGCGGTTCTATTTTCTCCCACTGGTGATCCGTGATGACAAACCTGCTCGTGTCCATTCAATCCTCCTCTTTTGGAAGATTGAACCAGAAATCAAAACAAATGGGAATCCTGAATCTCAACAGACCCTA
>JAADIJ010000148.1 GCA_013151335.1 Alphaproteobacteria bacterium
CTGGCCCCTCGCCGATTTTTGCACTGTCATCACAATGTCACCACGCCGCAATTCTGGTTCGTATCCGAAATCTTATGCTGGTAATTCGCTCGTGTTTTTTTCCTCGCAATTGCAATATTGCGAAGGAGACCCATCATGAAGCCGCCTAGAATTTCGATTACCACTTGGAACCGCAAGCGCCGGAGCGCGGCGGGCAAGCTGGTGCGCCAGAAGCGCCATTGCGTGGGTTACATTTGCCCCGAGACCGGCCACAAGCGCCGCCTGTCATTCGCCACCAAAGCCAAGGCCGAGGTGTTCGGGCAAGTCCTGTCGGCCGAGTTCGCTGGGGAGCGGTATTTTAATCCCAACACCAATCCGACGGTCGCCGAGGTGGTCACCCACTGGATCGATGCCAAACGTGGCGCTGTAAAATCCCAAACCATTCGTGGGTATCAGCCTCTGATGAAAATTATCGTCGGGCCTTTGCTCCAGGGAAGCCCGCAGCAGCGGGTGCATCACGCCCTGACCGGTGAAAAGCCCCATCGGGATACCAAACTGCTGTTAATGTTGGGCACATTTAAGGTGAGCGAACTGACCACTGCCCAGCTGCGCCGGTGGCACAATCTGGTGCGCGAGGAAGTAGGGGCCCATACCGCCAACCGCGTCATGTCGATGCTGAAGGGCATACTGGCTCTGGCTGAAGAGGATTTTGGGGTGCGGGTCTGTTCGATACCGACCAATCTGGCCAAACGAAAATCGAAACCCAAAAAGGAAATCCTGATGCTTGAAGAAGTGGGGGAATTGATTGCCTTCGCCAAAACCGACAAGGATCGTGGCATTTATTACACTTTCCCATTTCTAACCGGGGTGCGGGTTTCCGAACAACTCGGCCTGTTGTGGGACGATATCGATTTTGATCAAAATGTAATCACCATTTGCCGCGTACAAGAGCGCGACGGCAGCCTCACTGAGGCCACCAAAACCGAGGCCGGGGTCAGGGATATTCCCATGACGCCAATCCTTCGGGAACTGCTTTTGGCCTGGCGTTTGATATGTCCCCGTTTGGATGGGGCACTCTATCGCGTCTTTCCCGGTCCCGGTCGTCTCCAACCCTGGCCCATGCCGCGCAAGGGCGGTGGTCATGCCTTGCTTTATCAGAACTTCCGCAGACGTTTCTGGCTGCCGGTCTTTGCAAAGCTGGGTCTGCCCTACGTCACCCCTCATTCGGCCCGCCACAGCTTCATCTCCACCCTGCAAGCTCAGGGAATTGAGGTCGGTCTTGTTGCCAAGCTGGCCGGTCACTCCAATCCCACCGTTACTCTGGGTCACTATACCCAGGCCGTGCGCGGCGGAGCGGATGCCATGTCCACATTGGATCAGGCGTTTTCAACCGAGACGAAAGAAACCGCAAATGTCCGGTAAAACAGTGACATTTGAGGGGCGCAGTTTTACATCACTTTGTTCTCGCCTCATGTGCCGCAAAATGTTTGGGTGACCTTTTCGCTCTCGATTGGCGGGCGGCTCAACTCCTCATATTCAGCCAAGGTATCAAACGGTTGGGCCAGAGCCGCGTTTAACCGTTCAAATGGCGCGTAGTCACCCTCAATTGCCGCGTTTATCATCTGTTCAATTCGGTGGTTGCGCGCGACGAGCGCTGGTGACGTGGCGCACATCAGAGCGATTTGCTGCTCCTCACTGCTCGATTCGTCATCGCGTCGGGCCTGCCAGCGCCCGCGCCACTCATCAAATTCCTCCGGCACATCGAATTGATCTCGCGCATTATCTTCTGAGAGAGCCCGGAACGTATTGGTGAAATCAGCGCCATGCTCAGCCATCAAAGCCAACAGGTCGTTTATCAGCACTGCATCGCCATCTTTATCCTGTGCCAGCCCCAGTTTGGCGCGAAACAGAATATGCCATTCCTGGTGATACCGCTCGGCAAACTGGTGAAGTTCCTCTGTCACCATCGCAATTGAGGCTTTTTGATCATCGCCCATCAGCGAGATCAAACATGTGGCGAGTTGCACCAGATTCCAGACGATGATTTCGGGTTGCTGCTTGTACGCATACCGCCCGGCGCGATCGATTGAACTGAACACTTGCGCTGGATTGTAACCATCCATGTAAGCGCAAGGGCCGTAGTCAAGGGTGATGCCTCCCATATGGGTGTTGTCAGTGTTCATCACCCCATGGATAAATCCCACCCCCATCCACTGTGCTATTAGCCGGGCTTGAGACTGGATCACCGCCTGAAGTAACCCCAGTGGCCCGATTGCGTCAGGGTAGTGGCGCGCGATGGAATAATCGGTAAGGGTTTGCAGTCCCTTCACGTCACCGCGCGCCGCAAAATACTGAAATGTTCCGATGCGGATATGGCTGCTGGCAATTCGGGTCAGCACCGCGCCGGGAAGGCTGGTTTCGCGGGCCACCTGTTCGCCGGTTGTCACCACCGCCAGTGCTCTTGTGGTGGGAATGTTGAGCGCCGACATCGCTTCGCTGATCACGTATTCACGCAGCACCGGCCCCAGCCAGGCGCGCCCGTCGCCGCCACGCGAATAGGGCGTGCGGCCGGAGCCCTTGAGTTGAATATCATGGCGCATGCCGCTTTGGTCGATCACTTCGCCCAGCAACACCGCCCGCCCGTCGCCCAATTGTAGCACCCAACCGCCAAACTGGTGACCGGCATAGGCCTGAGCGATAGGTTCTGCTTTCTTTGGCGTAAAATTGCCCGAAAGCATGTCAACACCCGACTGGCGGCGCAGATCAACGACGTCCAATCCAAGGTTGCGGGCGAGTTCAGAGTTCAGAGCCACCAATTCTGGTAGGCGAACCGGCACGGGAGAGATGCGAGAATAAAAAATTTCCGGCAAGCGGGCATAGCTGTTGTCAAAGGGGATCATCAACGTCATTTCTTATAGCCGTTCTAACATCAGGAGATAGTTGCTACACACCGCACCCCTCAGTTCCACCCGGCACTCGGCAGTGTCACCAGCAAAATTGGTAATCGCTTTCATGGTTCAACTATATCATGAAAGGCTCCAACCGGCCTCCCAGCCTCGCATGGCCCGTCGCGCCCGCCCGGGAGGGCACCGATCCCCCAAAAGACCGGCCTGGCTATATCCTCCCCTCCTCCCCCAGCAAGCACCGCTCGGCACCCCGGCGCGCCGCTCCTGGCGTTGAACAAACGCTCTCAGCTGAAAATGCTTCAAGACCTGCCTTCGTACCGCCGACCCGGCGGAAGAGATTGGGGAATTCCTATCGGGTCCGGGAGTTGGTCATCAGGTAGTCCGAGATTGATTGACAGATGTTCCAATCATCCGGTGGCCGCATATGAACGCCTCAGGCCACTGGCTCAGTGATCCATATTCGACAGCGCCTTTAGTTGTGCAAGCGCCACGTGCATTTGTGAGTCAGATAATCCCCGCAGAACCGAGAGCGCCTCAGCCTCCAACGTCAGCCGGTTTTGACTGACAGTGCTGTCGAAGCCGCCCTCCGGAATG
>JAADIJ010000176.1 GCA_013151335.1 Alphaproteobacteria bacterium
GCTTGGAGGCGGCGGGATTCAACGTTCGCTCGCAGATTATTTGGGCAAAGGACCGTCTTGTTCTCAGTCGCGGCGATTATCACTGGCAGCATGAACCCTGTTGGTATGCTGTCAAGAAAACCGGCAAGGGTCATTGGGCCGGGGACCGCAAGCAGACAACGCTCTGGCGGATCGCCAACAAGGATCAGGATGCCGAAACCGATCATGGTACACAAAAGCCGGTTGAGTGCATGCGCCGCCCGATCCTGAATAATTCCAGCCCGGGTCAAGCGATCTATGAACCTTTCATGGGGTCCGGCACCACGTTGATCGCTGCCGAAACCACGGGACGGGTCTGCCTCGGGATCGAACTGGACCCGACTTACGTTGATGTGGCGGTGGAACGCTGGCAGCAATTCACTGGACAAGAGGCCAAGCTTGACGGCACCGATCAAACCTTCGCCGACTTGGCGAAAAATCCGCACCAAGACCATGGATGAATCTAGTTTCCGGTTTGCGGTGCTCTACTTGTCCCGACACCGCAACTGGAGATATCCCGAAACAGATATTCCCCGTAACGCTCAGTTGCCATAAGAGACGGCTTTCAACTTCCTGTAGGCGTTGCTTCCTACCAATGCCCAGTTGTTCTTTACATAATAGATTGGCCGCTTACCCTGTGTGTCTGTCGCGCGCGCATCCGCCCCGGCATTGAGAAGGGCGATGATAATCGCCGGGGTTGTACTTAGCGCCGCAGCAAAGTGCAGCGGGGTCAAGCCAAACTTAGCGCGACCGTTCACGTCGGCTCCAGCGGAAACAAGGGCGGTAATGATCGCTGGGGTTTTACTGTAAGCGGCCGCCGCGATCAGCGGGGTCCAGCCCCGTTTGGTGAGGGCATTAATATTGGCTCCGGCATCAACCAGGGCAGTGATGATCGCCGGGGTTGTGCTACGCATGGCAGCCGTGTGCAGCGGGGTGAGGCCATCTTTGTCACGGGCGTTGATATTGGCTCCAACATCAACAAGGGTGGTGATGATCGCCGGGGTTGTACTAAGCATAGCGGCCCCGTGCAGCGGGGTGAGACCATCTTTGGTGTGAGCGTTCACGTCGGCTCCAGCGGAAACAAGGGCGGTAATGATTGCCGGAGTCGTACTATTTGCCACGGCCCAGTGCAGCGGGGTGCCACCAAATTTGTTACGGGCATTTGGTGAGGATGTAACGAGGCAACTGGTGACCGCATTCAATGTGGCAGTCTTCCAGAAACCGGCACTTTGCCAGCCAGCGCAGGGGGTGGCGGCGTTGATTTGGGGCGGACCGACAAGGACCCCAAGAAAGGTGGACAAAACCAAAACCAATAATTGTGGTGTAATATTTCGCATAAAAACCTTCATCACAGCAGAATACCCTGCGAGACCGAAGGACGGCATGCTACAGAGCTTTTTTCAACTGTAGCATGTGTCCTATTTTCGGGCAAGTGAGTGACCGGAGTCGGGCGGCCAGCGGCGAAAAAGTCCCGCGCGCAACGGAGCCGACCCAGTGCGAATGTTTGATCAATCTTCGATGTGATAAACACGGCCTCGGCCGTCTATCTTTTCTGAAGCAATCGTTAGACCAAGCCGCTTTTTGAGGGCCCCTGATATAGCTCCCCTCGCGGTGTGCGGTTGCCATTCGAGCGCAGTCACAATCTCGGCAATGGTCGCCCCGTCGGGCGCGCGCAGCATTGCAATCAGCAGCGCCTGTTTGGTGCCAGTGCGCTGCTTCGGCTTGGCTGGCTCTGGATCGGGCAATCGCGTTGGCACCTCCAACCCGATCGCCTCCAGTCCGGCACCGGTAATAACCAGCGTGGTGCCGTGGCCGTCACCAGTCTCACGCCACATGGGGTCATTTTTGCGCAAATTGGCGTCAACCTCGTCAAGCAGGTGCTTTTCAAGCAGTAATCTTACGACCGTTCTGGCCGCCGCGCCGGACAGGTGGTCGGGCAGCGGCAGGGCAATGCGGTCAGCCTGCTGGCTGGCACGCGAAAGGATGAGGGTTTGGGTTTTGCTGAGTTTTTTCATTGGTCGCTCTCCTTGAAAAAGGACGCGCACATCTCGCGCCAGACCACCTGATCGTCGGTCTCAAAGTTGCGGCGCATCTCGTTAATGCGGGCGACAACCTCGTCATCGACCGGCACTTGCCAGAAACCGCCGGGGAGCGGTGATGCACCTCCTCCCATGGTTCCCTTGGCAAACCGGCCGAGGTGGCGATGGGTCCGGTCTGAAAGGATGATGGTTTTGGTCAATTTATTCATTGGGGTGTTTCCTTTTGGTCAACGCGGCAGGGTGCGGCGGTCAAGATCGGCAGCTCAAAACTCGTGATCGAGGCGCATCAGTTCAAGCGTGTCTTCGCGCACCTCATCCCGTTTTGCCTTTGAACTCGGGGGGAGGCCGAGAGCGTCTTTCGCGTCCAAAATTAGTTCCGCGAGGTAGCTGTCGCTCTCTGGCCACGGGCGCGCCCAGCGACCGGTGTAATCGTTGCGGGCGCGTTTGAGCGTGGTTGGCCCGATGATCTGGATCGGCAGCTTGTTTGGCATGGCTTGTGTCATTTTACCTCCCGTGCAGCGGCCAGCCCTGCGGCGTAGGCAGCTTCAAGCGCGGCCTGAATGCCCCAGACCGAAACCTCGTGAAAGTCGAGGCTATCGCTGTTGCGGGTTTTGAGCGTCTCGATGAAGAGGTGCTTTTGGGCAATGGCGGCCAGTTGGTCGTTGATGTCGGTTTGGATGGTGTTGTGTGTCATGGTTTTACTCCTTTTCGGTGTAATCAGAATCGCTCTTTGGGCATATGTAATCAACGATAATCGCAGCAATAACATGGCTTTATAAGCAGCCAACCGATTACAAACAAACGTCAGGACAACTGAACTATGGGCCTATCCCTGCGCAAATACGCCGCCCACAGAGGCATCTCGCACCCGGCGGTTATGAAGGCGATCAAGGCCGGGCGGATCACGCCCGAGCCCGATGGCACGATTGATCCCGTGAAGGCAGACCGACAATGGGGTGCCCGCACAGACCCGGCGCAACAGCGTGTTCGCAAATCAACATCTGCAACAAAACCGGTGCCAAAATCCGCGATCCGCGCGGTGGATGAAACTCTGGGCGATACTGGCGGCGGCGAAGTTTCCTTCCTGCGTGCCCGCATGGCCAATGAGGTCCTGAAGGCCCAGACCGCCAAGGTGCGACTGCAGAAAATGAAGGGCGAGTTGATCAATCGCGACAAGGCAATCGGTACGGCGTTTGATTTTGCCCGCCGCATTCGGGACTCTTGGATGAACTGGCCACCACGGGTGGCGGCCGACATGGCCGCCGATCTCGGGGTGGAGGCGCATGCGATGGAACAAGTGCTTGAACGGCACATCCGCCAGCACCTCGCCGATCTGGCGGAGACAGAGATTGAGCTCAGATGACAATGAAAGCCAAGATGCGTTTGAGGCGGTGTTACGCTCC
>JAADIJ010000154.1 GCA_013151335.1 Alphaproteobacteria bacterium
AGACGCTGATCGGAGCAACCCTCAAATCCCGCACCTTGCCAAACCAGAAATCTGAGGCCGCCATCTCCGTAAACTGCCTCAACCGCTTCACTGCCCTCGGCATGCCCGTCAGCGTAAAAATCGGCTGACAGGTTGGAGAAAGGGGGCCTGCGAACTTGCTGGTTTCTATGCAACAACGCCCTTTTTTACTGCCGACTGCGTCGCCTCATTGACAGTAAGGGTGAAAATATCCGGCCGCGCATAATGGCCGACCACATCCAGATCGAACTTTCCGCGCAGGATATCGTCCTTGTCCATCTCGGCAAACAAAACGGTGGCTTCGTCATAAACCGGCCCAGCCAGAACTTTTCCCAGCGGCGAAATAATGCAGCTGCCACCGCGAATGATGGTCGTGTCGGGCTTGTCCCCTTGGACCGGGTGGTAGCCTTCGGGCCCATCTGAACGCGTCATGAACTGACACGCGCTCAGCACGAAACAGCGCCCCTCAAGGGCAATCATCTGCATGCTTGGCAGCCACACCTCGCGGTCGTCAACCGTGGGTGCGCAGTAAAACTCCACCCCCTGAGCGTACATCGCCAGGCGCAGTTGCGGCATGTAGTTTTCCCAGCAGATCACCGCCCCCAGCGTGCCGATGGCGGTTTTGGGGGCCGGCAGGGTCGAGCCATCGCCAAACCCCCAGACCACCCGTTCAAGGGCGGTGGGCATCAGCTTGCGGTGCTTGCCGATCAGCGCCCCGGCTGGATCGAAAAACAGGACTGTGCAATAAAGCGTGCCGCCCGCGCGCTCCACCACCCCGATGACCAGGTGCGCCTTGGCGGCGGCGGCAATTTTACCAATCGTTTCCGTATCTTGCCCCGGCACATCAATGGCATTTTCATAGTAGCGGCGAAACATTTCGCGCCCCTCGTCGGTGCGCATCCCCAGCCGCGTGCCAAAATCCAGCCCTTTGGGATAGCCGCCGACAAAGGCCTCGGGCAGGACGATCAGCTGCGCTCCCCCGCTTGCAGCATCGCTTACCAGATCCGCCAACTTCGCCAGGGTCCGCGCCTTGTCAAATAGTACCGTTGCCGCCTGAACCACGGCCCCCGTCACGATCGTCACCATATTTCCCTCCCCAAAAGACAAAAAATACCGCTGGCCCAAATACCTGGATATCCGTCGATCCAAACCCTACTCCTTTTCAAACACCGCACAAGCGACCAGTGGATTGAATCCAGCGGTTGGTACCGAGACATTGTAAATGGAGATCAACGCGAACGAGACTGCCCGGGTCCATGAATTCGCAGGGGCTTATCCCGCCGACCATGATCATCAAAGGAAAGCCACCAAATTTTCCATAAACAGCCAGATATGGCCCTTAATATCAATAATATTTTGTTAAAGGCCAAATACGGTCTATTGCTAAAAATCAGACAAGAGGCTACAGATGGCCTACAAACTCAACCAATTAGGAATTACAGGCATTATGTAGCCTTTAAGGATAGTATGACGACTTCAAGACAGATGGAAACCCAAATCGGGGAGCGTTTTTCCCGTTTAAGGCTATCGCGAAACGTGACGCAAGCAACCTTGGCTGAGCAAGCGGGTATCGGCGTACGCACCCTACGGCGTCTGGAATCAGGCAAGCCCTCGACCCTCGATACGTTTTTGCGTGTGGCATCGGCGCTCGACCTTGAGGACGCCATCCTGGCAGCACTGCCGGAAGGGGAAATCAGGCCCATTGAGCGTGTCTCCAGGAAAGGCAACCAACGCCAACGGGCCAGATCTGCCGAGAAGAAACCCGGCCAACCAACTTGGAAATGGGGTAATGAGATCGATGACTGATGCAAGTATCATTTTATGGGGCAGGCGTATCGGGGCCGTTAGCTGGGACGAAGCGCGATCTCTCGGTGTGTTCCAGTACGATCCAGAATTCGTCGGTGCTGGCATCGAGGTCGCGCCCATGAAAATGCCGGTAAGGGAGACGCCTTACGAGTTTTCAGCGCTTCGAAAGGAAACCTTCAAGGGGCTACCCGGAATGCTCGCGGATGCTCTTCCAGACAAGTTCGGGAACCGGCTCATCGATGCCTGGCTCGCGGAAACCGGGCGAAGTGCCGAGCGTTTCACCCCGGTCGACCGGCTTTGCTACATCGGCAACCGTGGGATAGGGGCGCTGGAGTTTGTGCCTACTCTTCGCAAGGCAACACGACCAAAGAAGCTAGAGGTTGCCCAACTGGTCGACCTGGCAAACCGGGTCTTGGACAAGCGGGAAAACCTAACCGGGCGGCTTGGAGGAGAGGACGACGCGGGAGCGCTGGAAGACATTTTGAGCGTAGGGACATCCGCAGGCGGGGCCCGAGCGAAGGCGGTGCTCGCCTGGAATCGCGAGACCGGTGAGTTCAGGTCTGGACAAGTGAAGGCCACTGAAGGCTTTGAGCATTGGCTCTTGAAATTCGACAGCGTGTCAAACAACCGTGACAAAGAGCTTTCTGACCCGCAAGGCTATGGCAAGATCGAGTTTGCCTACTACCTGATGGCGAAAGCCGCGGGCATAAACATGTCCCTGTGCCGACTACACCATGAAGGTGGTCGCAGCCACTTCATGACCCGTCGATTTGACCGGGACGACAGGGGCTTCAAGATACACATGCAATCTCTCGGGGCATTGCAGCATTTCGACTTCAACGATCCTGCCTCTTATTCCTACGAGCAAGCGATCCTGACCATCCGCAAACTCGGTCTTGGAATGGACGTCGTCGAACAACAGTACAAGCGCGCCGTTTTCAACGTCGTGGCTCGTAATCAGGATGACCACGTGAAGAACATCTCTTTCCTCATGGATAAGTCAGGATCGTGGAAACTCTCACCTGCGTATGATGTTGCCTATTCCTATAACCCCCGGGGATCCTGGACCCGGGATCACCAAATGAGTTTGGCCGGGAAACGGAATGACTTCTCCCGCGAAGACTTACTGACCTTCGGATCTAACGTGGGCCTGAAGGAGGCGCAGGCCCGGCAGGCAATCGAGGATGTTGTAAGATCAGTCCAGCAGTGGGAAACACATGCCAACGAGGCAAATGTCGCACTGACAGACATCACCCGCATCGGAAAGACATTTAGGTTGGAGCTGCGCAAAAAATAGCCGCTCGCTTGCCTTATGATTTTTCTAGTGGCAAGTGAATTCAAACTATCGCGCAGGTGAAATACGATAAAGTTGGAAGATTGCTCTATCTCGTTGGCGAAAATCTGGACAAGGCGCGGGCGCATTATCAGGCCGAAACAGGCCGGATTGTGCCGCTTATGCGCGGTATCTGTGCCGATGCCGACAAGGATGCCGTGCAATGCATGATTGTGCCACCACGCAAGAGCAGCGCACGCTCTTGAAGGTAGGTTTTGACCGCCTCAAACAGCGCCTCGGTCAGG
>JAADIJ010000169.1 GCA_013151335.1 Alphaproteobacteria bacterium
CATCGGGGTATCCGCGTTCCCGCACCACCCGTTCCAGCATTTTCACGACGCGAGAGCCCGGGATCGACAGGGCCACATCTATTGCCGGGCATTCGCGGGTGCAGTCATCCTTCAGATTGGCAGTGCGGAATTTGCGCCCGTTGGCAAGGGCATCCATGGTAAAGTCCAGGCTCCAGCGCTGGTTGGCCGCGATAGGGCACCTTCAGCTTGCCGTTTTCCGCCTCCAAATCCTTCAGCCGCCTCACGTCAGAAACCTGAAGGTCGCCATACTTGGCTTTCCATTTATAAAAAGTCGCATCCGACATGCCGTGCTTGCGGCACAACTCCGAGACCTTCGCCCCGGCCGCATATTCCTGAATAATCGCGACAATCTGCTCTTCGCTAAACCGTGATTTACGCATCCTCTGTTCTCCTCGTTCAATTGAACTTTAATCAAACAGAGTCTCCTTTCAAATGGTCCGGTTTTCGGGGGGCAGGTCAATTGAGCGAAGTGCGGGGAGATGTATTCTGTGGAATTATACGCACGGGTCCGGCGGGCCTGCCATGTTGAGGGGATGAGTACACGCGCTGCGGCGCAGTATTTCGGGATTGACCGCAAGACGGTTTCAAAGATTTTGCAGCACTCGGTGCCGCCGGGATATTGTCGTGCCAAGGATCCGGTTCGGCCAAAACTGGACCCGTTCATTGGTGTTATCGATCAAATTCTCAAGGATGACATAGGCAAGCTCAAGAAACAGCGCCATACGGCGAAACGGATTTATGATCGCATTCGCGACGAGCATGGGTTCACTGGCGGCATCACGATTGTGACCGACTATGTGCGAGAAGCGAAGCGCCGGACCCGGGAAGTATTTGTACCTCTGAGCCACGCGCCGGGGCATGCCCAGGTTGATTTTGGCGAGACCCTTGGGATCATTGGCGGGGTCGAGTGCAAACTGCATTATTTTGCGATGACGCTGCCACATTCGGATGCGATTTTTGTGAAGACCTACCCCTGCGAGACGACGGAGGCTTTTTGTGATGGCCATAACTCAGCCCTGGCATTTTTTGGTGGCGTGCCGCAATCGATCCTTTATGACAATACGACCATAGCGGTTGCCAAGATTCTCGGAACATCCGAGATGCGCAAAACCACGCCCAACCGGTCGGCGGATGGTAAACGCACCCGGACCAAGATCTTTTCGGAGCTGCAATCGCACTATCTTTTCAAGGATAAATTTGGCCGCCCGGGCAAGGGCAACGACAAAGGCAAGGTCGAGGGCACGATTGGCTATTCGCGGCGGAACTTCCTTGTCCCGCCCCCTCGAGCTGAAAGCTTTAAGGCCCTGAATGCCCGGCTGGAAGAGCAATGCGTTGAGCGCCAGAGCCATGTCCTGCGCGGTTATTCGGAAACTATCGGCGAGCGAATGCGGCGCGATCTGGATGCGCTGATGACCCTTCCGCCTGTTCCCTATGACGCCTGCGAGAAGGTCAGAACCCGGGCAACATCAATCTCGATGGTCCGGTATTGCTGCAATGACTATTCTGTCCCCGTGGCCTATGCCCATCATGAGGTCCAAGTACGCGGCTATGTTGACGAAGTGGTCATCGGCTGCGGTTCTAAGACCATCGCCCGCCATGCGCGTTCCTATGAGACGGCAGACATGGTGTTTGATCCGATGCACTATTTACCCCTTTTGGAACAAAAGGTTGGGGCACTTGATCAGGCAGCCCCACTGCAAGGTTGGGATCTGCCGGATGTATTTGCCACCCTGCACCGGTTGCTGCAATCGCGGATGGGAAAGAAAGGCAAACGCGAATATGTGCAGGTTCTGCGGCTCCTGGAAGAGTTCGATATGGCCAATGTTCAGGGCGCGATCAAACAGGCGCTCGACCTTGGGGCTATCAGCTATGATGCGGTGAAGCATCTGGTTCTGTGCCGAATTGACAAACGCCCGCCACGGCTCGATCTGGAGATTTATCCATATCTTCCCAAAGCCCGCGTTGAGGCAACAAACCCGGCCAGTTACCTGAGCCTGATGTCAGAGGTGCCGGCATGACCGATACCCCGCAAGTCCTTTTGCAGCATCATCTCAAAAAACTGCGCCTGCCGACATTCCAAAACGAATACGGGAAGCTGGCCCAACGATGCGCCGCCGAGAATAAGGACCATATCGCATACCTGCTGCGCCTATGCGAGTTGGAGTTGATAGAACGCGAGCGACGCATGATCGAGCGGCGCATCAAAGCCGCGAAGTTCCCGGCCACGAAAAGCCTTGACTGCTTTGACTTCAAGGTCATCCCATCTCTGAACAAACTTCTGACCATGGATCTGGCTCGTGGTGACTTCATCGACCGGCGTGAAAACATCATCGCTCTGGGTCCGAGCGGAACCGGCAAAACCCACATCGCCCTGGGGCTGGGACTGGCGGCCTGCCAGAAGGGACGGAAAGTGCGGTTTACAACCGCTGCCGCCCTGGTTCACGAATTGATCGAAGCCGCAGATGAACGCCGTCTGCAAAGGCTGCAAAAGCAACTGACCAGTCAGGACCTCCTGATCATCGATGAACTGGGATTTGTCCCCCTGAGCAAAACCGGCGCCGAATTATTGTTCGAAGTCATCTCGCAGCGATACGAGCGTGGTTCCATCATCATCACGTCAAATCTGCCCTTTGACGAATGGACCGAGGTCTTCGGCGCAGAACGTCTCACCGGCGCCATTCTCGATCGCCTCACGCACCATGTGAATATCCTCGAAATGAACGGTGAAAGCTTCCGCCTGAAGCACAGCACAATGGCGAAAACCACCTCATCATAACGTCGGGCAGTACGAGTTGACCTGACGGTCAACGCCCCCTGGATCGCGCTTGCTATTTGAAATGCCTCGCGATCCAGGGGGCTACACGCAATCAAACCGACTGGCCCAGTTTTACGCCGCGATATGGCCCCTTTTTACTCCGGGATTGACATATTTCGAGGCACTTTCCGAAGAATCCGAGAAAGACAGCTTCGTCAATGCTCTCTTAATTCGCCTAAACTGCCGTCAGGAATACTACTGTGTTAGCTACCTCACCCTATATGTATTGTTTAGGATTGGATACTTATCGGACGGACTGACTGCTGCACTCCAGACCCTGCCAGAGAGAAAGACATGGTTTTCAAGGGCACGCGAAAGGTTTACTGGTCCTACATTGCCGGAGAAGCATCAGCAGTATGGGTACAGCGATTTTCTTGGAATGATCAACGGGCTGCTAAGGTATGAGCACCGCGAATTCAGTGAACAAGATATCGATGAAATTGACAGGTTTGTATCGCAATCAAGTGAGCATCCGTTCCGAATTCCCGAAAAGCTCAACTCCATAAGATCGCTAAGGATAGCTGCGCAAGGTTCCGAGGCAGGTTCTTAAATTACGG
>JAADIJ010000151.1 GCA_013151335.1 Alphaproteobacteria bacterium
GCCAAAAACGAGGCGCAGATGTTCAGCCTGATGGCACTGGCCAACCTCTACCTCGCGCGAAGATGCCTGATGGGGGACTCTGCCTGAAATCAGGAAAATTAGGGGAACATGGCCGCGAAAGCGGTCTCAAAATGGCAGGCGTCATGCTTTTGGGGGACGGCCGGTCATCTTTACGCGGCCAAGGCTCCGTTGTTCAGAGATTCCTTAGGTGTGAACTGGATGGCTGTGCCTGTTGGCTGGGTCGCTGTGGTTTTATTGGATGGCTGTGACTTTTACTGTGATTTTCCCCAGTGGTTATTGGTGAGAATCTGGCAGACGCTTATTGCAGCGAGTGAAAACCGACCAGTAGTATGATCCGTTCCAGCGGTGATTATGTCGATCATCGCGCAGGGAAGTTTCTGAGTTTTTGTAACAGTTATAACATCGACGGAACGATTTGATCCGGCGGGCGATGGCCATCGGCGAAGGTCTTGATATTAATAATAACTTTCTCGCCCATTTCCAACCGGCCCTCTTGGGTCGCGGAGCCCATATGGGGAAGAAGCATGACGTTATCGAGGCCACGCAGCCGGGGGTTGATCTCGTGACCTTTTTCAAAAACATCAAGACCAGCACCGGCAAGTTTCCCTGCGCGCAACATGCGGGTAAAGGCGTTTTCGTCGATCACCTCGCCGCGGGACGTGTTCACTACAAATGCGGTCGGCTTCATCAAGCGCAGGCGACGCGCGTTCAGTAAGTGGAAGGTGGAGGGCGTGTGCGGACAATTGATCGACAACACGTCGACGCGTGCGAGCATCTGGTCAAGGCTTTCCCAATAGGTGGCGTCAAGCGATGTCTCGGTGTCGACATGAATACGTTTTCGATTGTGATAATGTATTTGCATGCCAAAACTATGGGCCCGCCGTGCGACCGCGCCGCCAATTCGGCCCATGCCGAGAATTCCCAACCGCTTGCCGCCAACACGTGCGCCCAAAAGAGCAGATGGCGACCAGCCTTGCCAATCGCCAGACTGCATAAGATTCGCGCCTTCTTTGAAACGCCGCATGACCGTCAAGATCAAGGTCATGGTCATGTCCGCTGTATCATCGGTCAGAACGCCGGGCGTGTTTGAAACGAGAATTCCGCGTTGGCGCGCCGTTTGGACATCTATATGGTCAAAACCCGAGCCGTAATTGGCGATAAGACGCAAGTTCGGCCCGGCCTGACTGAGCAAACTGGCGTCAATAGTGTCGTTAAGCGTGGGTACCAATATATCGGCGCGCGCCATCGCCTCGGTAAGTTGCTCACGGCTGAAGGGAGTGTCGGTTCGATTTAGCTCGACCGAAAACAGCTCTTTCAGGCGGTTTTCCACGGCACCGGGTAGTCGCCGCGTCACAATAACGTTTAATTTAGGTCCGGGCATAGACGTTTCCCCCTCTGGATTTATTGCGGCCATTGTGGCAATATTCCGTCCAAAGGGGCAAGATGAAATATTTCGCGAGACCTCTGAAAAACGGCAAAAATACGACGTGCGGGCCCCGATGAGTTTCCTGAAATGTGCATTATTGGCCTTGTTGCTCATCGGACTCCCCGCAGGGGTGTGGGCAAGCGAGGATGGGGCGCGCGGTTCTGTCACCAATTTGCCGCTGCCCAGATTTGTGTCGATGAAGGCGGACAAGGCCAATGTGCGGCGCGGGCCGGGCTTGACCCAAAAAGTGGACTGGGTGTTTACGCGCAAGAACATGCCGCTGCAGGTGGTTGCCGAATATGGTAATTGGCGGCGGGTTCACGATGTTGACGGGGCTGGCGGATGGATACATTTTTCGCTCCTTTCCGGGGTGCGCACGGTGATTGTCCAGAAGGATTATACCCCGCTTCGATCCAGCGCGGTGGTCGGTGCCGACCCGAACGCATATGCAGAGCAGGGCGTGGTGGCATTTTTGGTTAAATGTCACCCAAACTGGTGCCAAATCAAGGCTGGTGGGCAGCGTGGTTGGGTCCTTAAATCAGAGATTTGGGGCGAAGTGCCGGATAAAGTTGGAAAAAACTAGCATAATCGCCGGGCTTTCAAACTCGCAATTTGAGGCGGAGATCGGCCGCGCGGGGAAGGGTCAGGCGGCGCGAAGACTGTCCCCAAACAGCGCATCCGCCCGACCCCCAGCCCCCGCCACACGCATCTTGTCGATGCGCGGATATCTATGAGGTAAGGTGTTAACCCTTTTGCCAATTTACGGTGATTTAACCTTCAGAGGAAAGGCCCATCGCTAGGGCGTGGTTAATTTTTTCACCTGCGCTGCCGCCTGTAATAGTTATGTCACAAATTGTCTGATGCGGGTTAACCCATTGGAATGGCGCGTATTTAATCAGCTGTCTTACGCAGCCGTTGTCGCGGATACCGCAACAGATGAAGAAGAGTTTGTTAACCTGATTCGTGGAAATCCCTACAATTCGAACGGCACGTGCCCCCTAACGCACGCCAGCGGTGCCTTTGAGTGTCGCTCCTCACGCGAGGTTTCTGGGCGTGGATGTCGCAATCAAGTGCGGATAGGTCGAAAGAAATTGCTGGCGATGATGCGCACACGGTATGACTGTTTCAACGGATTTAGTCGGAGAACGCGCCATGAAAACCCATGTAAAAGCTCTTGTTGTTGGCGGTGGAGCCGTTGGAGCAGGCGTGGCCTATCATCTCGCCAAGGCCGGTTGGAACGATGTTGTTTTGCTGGAGCGCGACGAGTTGACGTCAGGTTCCACATGGCACGCGGCGGGACTTTTGCCGCTGTTCAACATGGGCTATGCCACCAGCCACATTCACGACTACTCCGTACGATTTTATAAGGAATTGGAGGCGGAAACTGGGCTGAATGCCGGATTTTCGGTGGTCGGCAATCTGAGAATGGCGCAGACGCGGGCGCGCATGGACGAGTATGCGCTCTACACCACCACGGCCGAAACCGTCGGAATTCCTTACGAGTGGTTAACTCCCTCCGAGATCAAAGAACGCTGGCCCTTGATCCGCACCGACGATCTGGAGGGGGCGATTTTTCACCCCACGGATGGCTATATCAACCCCGCCGATGTGACGCAGGCGATGGCCAAGGGCGCGCGGCAACGCGGGGTCGAGATTTATCGCAAGATGCAGGTCGACAGCTATGACTGGACCGGCTCGGAATGGATCGTTCGCGGGACAGTCATGGTCGAAAAGGGCGGCAATCTGGTGGCTGGCGAGGAGCAGTTTGAAATTCACGCCGAACATGTGGTGACCGCGACTGGCAATCATGCGCAGCGCACGGCGGGTTTGCTCGGGATCAAGCTGCCGGCGATTCCGGTCGAGCATCAGTTTATCGTGATGGACAAGGATCCGGCACTGGTAGAGTGGCGCAAATCCAATCCCGAGCATCCGGTCATTCGTGATGCGGATGCGCAATCTTATGTGCGCGAGGAACGCGGCGGCTGGATTTTGGGGGTCTATGAAAAGGGCGCTCCGGCGCGGTTTGAGCATGGGGTGCCCGACAGCTTTCGCGCCGACTTGTTCCAGCTCGATCTTGAGCGGATCGAGACGCAATATATGGCGATGATCCACCGGGTGCCGTCTTGTGCGGAAAGCGGTTTGAAGGACGATTTTAACGGCCCGATTTGTTACACGCCTGACGGTAATCCGCTGGTCGGTCCGGCTCCGGGTTTGCGCAATATGTGGCTGGCCGAGGGGTTCAGTTTTGGTATCACTGCGGCGGGCGGCACGGGCTATTATCTGGCGCAAATGATGGTTGAGGGCGAGGCCGAGATCGATATGGCGAGCCTTGACCCCAAGCGTTACGGCGACTGGATGACGGTTGAGTACGCTGCGCGCAAGAATGAGGAATGTTATGAGCACGTCTATGTGCCGCATTTCCCAGATGAGGAGCGCGAGGCGTGTCGGCCTTTGCGAACCGCGCCGTGCTATGATCGGATGAAGGCTGCGGGGGCGCGGTTCGGGTGCGTAAACGGTTGGGAACGCCCGAATTATTTCGCGCCCGAGGGCTTTGACGACGCCGGATCGCGCTCGTTTCGCCGAGGTGGCTGGTGGCAATATGCGGTTGAAGAGGCGCGCAGCATTCGTGAGGGGGTGGGCCTGATTGATGCGACGGCGTTCACCAAACATGTGGTCAAAGGCTCGGGGGCAACGGCGTTTTTGGACTGGTTTACGTGCAACAAACTGCCGCGCGTCGGGCGGATTAACCTGACTTACGCGCTGACATCTGCTGGCACCACGCGCACGGAATACACCATCGTTCGCCGCGCGGAGGACAGCTATTATCTGGTCTCGGCGGGGGCTTGGACGGCGTATGACTCTGATTATTTGCGTAAAGCTGCCGAGGATAAGGCGGCAGAATTCGGGCCAATCGAAATACAGGACGTGACCACGCAATGGGGTGTTTTTGCGATTGCCGGGCCAAAATCCCGCGATGTTTTGAAGAAGATTATTTCGGATGCCGACCCTGAAAGCGCACTCTCAAACAAGCGGTTTCCGTGGCTGTCGGCGCGCGCGATCGAGCTTGGCATGTGTCCGGTGAATGCGATCCGCGTGGCCTATACCGGCGAGCTTGGTTGGGAGTTGCATCACCCGATGGAGATGCAGAACTATTTGTTTGATCTGATCATGCAGGCGGGCGACGAGCACGGGATAAAGCTGGTCGGCGCGCGAGCGCAGAACTGGTTGCGGCAGGAAAAATCCTATCGTGCGTTTGGAACCGAGCTTGGGCGCGACGCCACGCCGCTTGAGGCGGACTTGCCACGATTCATTGATTTATCCAAGGATTTCAATGGTAAAGAGGCAATGCTGGCCAAGGGAATACGTTCAAAATGCGTGACATTGCTGATTGATGGGCCGCCGGATGCCGATCCTTGGGGGCGTGAGGCGCTTTATTTAGGGGGCAAAAAAGTTGGGCGCTTGACCTCCGGTGGCTATTCTGTAGCGTTTGAGAAATCCATTGGCATGGGGTATTTGCCCGAAGATTTGGCGGTTGCGGGGACGAAATTGCAGGTCAGAATGCAGCGCGAGCTTTGGGAGGCCGTGGTGGTTGAGGACAGCCCCTACGATCCGGCCAATGCCAGTATTCGGATCAACGGGTAGGAATTTTGGATATTTGAAGCCAAGAGGAACCGGCCTGCGCGTTAAATCTTTTGCGCAAGAGCCCGTTGAAATAGCGCGGTCTCAACATTACCGCCGGATGCAACGACTATCAGGTCGTCTTGGCCAAAGCTTTGGCCGTGAAAGAGGGCCGCTGCCAGTGCAACTGCGCCGCCTGGTTCGATGACGATTTTCAGCCATGAGAACGCCAACGCCATGGCGCGCAGGCACTCGTTATCGGTAACCGCAACTCCGGGTTGGCATAGGCGTTGCATGATCGGAAAGGTGATTTTTCCGGGTGATGGCGTTAGGATTGCGTCGCAGATGGAACCGGAGGAGCGTTGATTCCGTTCAATTTTTCCGCTGTTTAACGAGCGGATAGCGTCGTCGAACCCTGACGGTTCGCAAGGGTGGACGATCATGTCCGGGGCCAGTGATTGGAGCGCGAGCGCTATGCCCGAGGTCAGCCCGCCACCGCCGCAGGGCACCAGAACGCGCGCGGCTTGAATGCCGAGTTCGCGCGCTTGCTCGGCGATTTCAATGCCAACGGTGCCTTGTCCGGCGATCACCAGCGGATGGTCATAGGGGCTGATCATGGTCAGGCCGCGCTCGGCGCAAAGCTGGTGGCTTAGGGTGTCGCGATCATCCTGCGCGCGGTCGTAGAGCACGACTTCGGCGCCGAGAGTGCGAGTGTTTTCAATCTTTTGCGCCGGTGCGTCCGAGGGCATCAGAATGACGGCGCGGACCTTATGCGCGTGCGTGGCGAGGGCGATCCCTTGGGCGTGGTTGCCGCTGGAAACCGCGATGACACCGCTTGATTTTTCGGATGGATCAAGGCCGGAAATTGCTGACCACGCGCCGCGAAGTTTGAACGAACCGGTGTGTTGCAGGCACTCGGCTTTGACGAAAACGTGCCGTCCGGCAAGGCGGTCAAGGGTTGGAGAGTTGAGCAGGGGGGTGCGTCTGACACGCCCTTTGGCGCGCGCGGCAGCGGCCTTGATCATGGCGAAATCAGTCACGGAGTTCTCCGATGAAAGCGTTGATAACGGCGAGGCTTTCAGGTTCGTCAAGGAACGGGATATGGCCGCGATCTTTCACTGTTGCAAACAACATGTCGGGGCGTCGACGGCGCATCTCGGCGGCGGTTTCGGCCGATAGAAGGGTCGAGTTTTCGCCTCTGAGCAAGGCCAGAGGCAGGTCGCTGAAGGCGTCAAAAAAGGGCCATAAATCGGGGGTGGGCGTTTTTGCGGCCTCTGCAACCGTCTCGCCGAGTTTGGGGTCATATCGGATGCGCAACCCGTCGGGGGTTTCTTGCCACAGGCGGCGGACCTCGGTTTGCCAGCGCTCGGGGCTGACATTCGGAAAGCCGTCGAAGGATTGAGGGTATTTTTGTGCGGCCTCGTCGTAGGTTTTATAGGGCGGGTTTTGACCCATCGTGGCGATGATTTCGCCGATTGCGGCACCACCGATGACCGGGCCGATATCATTGAGCAGAACGCCGCTGAGCCGTGATTTTGCGCTCATGGCGAGGATCATCGCCAGAATTCCGCCGCGTGAGGTGCCGATGATGGCGGCTTTTTCAAGGCCGAGATGATCCAGCAGCTCGACCGCATCGCGGGCCTCGATTGGGGCGGAGTAGTTATGAGTGTTTTGGTCCCAGTCAGAGGCTCCGCGACCACGGGAGTCCAGCCGGATCAGGCGAACGCCCGATATATTTTCTGACAACTCGTTGAAATCATTGATGTCTCTGGTGAGGCCGGGCAAACAAAGGAGGGCGGGGCCTTGGCCCTCATCCATATAGGCGAGGTTAAGACCATCTGAAGTTTTGAACTTTTTCATCAGTTAGCGCTTGCAATATCGGGGATCAAAGTGAGGTCCTGCAGGGTTTTTTGCGGCTGCCACGGCAGGCGATCCATTGGCTCGTGCCCGCGGTTGACCCAAGTTGTGAAGAAACCGTTACCGGCGGCGCAGCAGGCGTCCCAGCAGTTTGACGACACGAACAAGACCTCGGACGGGACGCAATTAAACCGCGCGGTGACCATGTCGTAAACCGATTTATGGGGTTTGAAGACATGGACATCCTCGACGCTGATAACCTCGTCCAGCATCGCGGCGATGCCCGCCGATTTTACCGCACCGTCAAGCATCTCGGGCGAGCCGTTGGAGAGGATTGCGGTGTTGAAGCCACGGGTTTTCAGGGCCTCCAACATGGCGGGAACTTCGGGATAGGCCTGAAGTTGCCAATAAAGCGCCAGCAGGCGTTCGCGCAATTCGGCGTCGTGATCAAGGGCGGAGGCCTCAAGCGCGTAATCAAGGCCGTTTTGGGTGACGGTCCAGAAATCCGTGTGGGCGTCGGCGAGCGCGCGCAGCCATGTGTATTGCAGCTGTTTTAGCCGCCAGTCGGTGGCAACGGTCTGCCATTTGGCGGCGAAGGCTTCGCGGCCCGGTTCGCTCGCGCATTGGCGCGCGGCGGCGGCGACGTCAAACAGGGTTCCGTAGGCGTCAAAGACGCAGGTGGTTATAGGCATGATTTTCCCTCCGGTTTGGCGCAGTTTTGCACATGGGAAACCGGAATGGTACGGCGAAAACCGTTGGCGTGAGCTTTGTGATGCGACGTCATTGGGCCATGCTTAGGAAACACGTCAATTGCGCGAGATTGCGGGGCCTGCGCCTTACAGGTTTTCTGGCTGTGGCATGCCCAAAACGTGATAGCCGCCATCGACGCGAACGATCTCGCCGGTGGTGCAGGCGCCGTAATCCGAGGCCAGATAAACGGCGGTTCCGCCGACGGCCTCTAAGGTTGCGTTGCTGCGCATTGGTGCATTGTCGCCGGTCTGGCGATAGGTTTTGCGCGCGCCGCCAATCGCCGCGCCAGCCAGTGTTCGCATGGGGCCGGGGCTGACGGCGTTGACGCGGATGCCGTCTGGGCCAAGGTCGTTGGCGAGGTAGCGAACCGTGCTTTCAAGCGCTGCTTTTGCCACTCCCATGACGTTGTAAAACGGGGTGACGCGGTTGGAGCCTTGGTAAGTCATGGTGAGGATGGTGCCGCCATTTGTCATCAGGGGAGCGGCGCGTCTGGCGACCTCGATCAGGCTATAACACGAGATATCGAGCGAGTTTCTGAAGTTCTCGCGACTGGTGTTGACGAACCGGCCTGTTAGTTCGGATTTGTCTGAAAAAGCAATGGCATGGACCAGAAAATCAAGCCCGCCCCAATGCTGTTTTATCTCGTCAAAGGCGCGATCAAGCGAGGCGTCGTCTTGCACATCGGCGTCCACCAAAATGGACGAGCCGATGCTTTCGGCCAAGGGGCGCAGGCGTTTGCCGAACCCTTCGCCCTGATAGGTGAAGGCCAGTTCCGCCCCTTCTTGCGCCATGGCGCGCGCGATGCCCCAAGCGATGGATCTCTCGTTGGCGACGCCCATAATCAGGCCGCGTTTGCCTTGCATCAGATCGGCCATTTCAGATCACCCGTTATATTTGCTCATGGCGATGGTGCCATTTGTGCCGCCAAAACCAAAGCTGTTTGACAGGACCGTATCAAGCCCTGCGTTTTCAACGAACTCAGTGGCGATTTCCTCGGGGCGGATTTCCGGGTCCAAGGTTTGAATATTGGCCGAGGGGGCGATGAAGTCGCCGTTCAGCATGATCAGCGAGTAGATCGCCTCGTGAACGCCCGCGCCGCCAAGCGCGTGGCCGGTGACCGATTTGGTCGAGGTGATCAGCGGCATGTTGTCCTCGCCAAAGGCGCGGCGCACGGCGTGAACTTCGGTCACATCGCCTGCTTGGGTCGAGGTGCCGTGGGCGTTGATATAGCCGACTTTGCGATCGCCAATGGTGGACATGGCCAGCTTCATCGAGCGCTCCGCCCCTTCGCCCGACGGGGCGACCATGTCGTGGCCATCCGATGTCGCGCCGTAGCCGGTAACCTCGGCGTAGATTTTGGCGCCGCGCGCAAGGGCGTGTTCCAGCTCCTCCAGAACCAGTAACCCGCCACCGCCTGCGATGACGAAACCGTCGCGATTGGCGTCAAAGGCGCGGCTGGCCAACTCTGGCGTGTCGTTGTATTTTGACGACATAGCCCCCATCGCGTCAAACAGGCAGGAGAGGGTCCAGTCGAGCTCTTCTCCGCCGCCGGCAAACACGATGTCTTGCTTGCCAAACTGGATTTGCTCGACCCCGTTGCCGATGCAATGCAAGGACGTGGTGCAGGCCGAGGTGATTGAATAGTTAACGCCTTTGATCTTGAACGGCGTTGCCAGACAGGCCGAGTTGGTCGAGGACATGCAGCGCGTGACCATGAACGGTCCCATGCGCTTGGGAGCACCTTTCTCCATGACCATCTTATGGGCGAGAAAAAAGTTCGAGGTGGACGGGCCGCCAGAGCCGACGATCAGGCCGGTGCGCTCGTTTGAAACGTCGCTGTCCTCAAGGCCGCTATCGGCGATGGCCTGTTCCATGGCGATGTAGTTATAGGCCGCTCCCGGTCCCATGAAACGCAACTGGCGCTTGTCGATATGCTCGGCTACGTCGATCTGCGGCATGCCGTGTATTTGGCTGCGAAAGCCGTTTTCCACATAGTCAGGAGCGGCAACAATGCCGGATTTTCCTGATCTGAGGGCGGCGGTTACCTCGTTGATGTTGTTGCCGATTGATGAAACGATACCCATTCCGGTGATGACGACGCGACGCATGAATGCCCCCTAGTTTTGTTTTTGTTAACCCGTGTTAGTCTTTGAAAAGCCCGACTTTCATGCCGGTCACGGTGAAGATGTCGACCCCGTCGGCCTGCACGCGACCATTGGCCATGCCAAGCTTTAGCCGCCGGTCGATGACGCGGGTGAAATCGACGAAATAGGTCACACGTTTGATGTCTGGCGTGACCATGCCGGTGAACTTCACCTCGCCCACACCAAGAGCGCGCCCGCGCCCCTCCATGCCGCGCCAGCCAAGATTAAAGCCGGTCAATTGCCACAGCGCGTCCAGACCCAGACAGCCGGGCATGACCGGGTCGCCGGGAAAATGGCACGCAAAAAACCACAGATCAGGGTGAATATCGAGTTCGGCGATCACATGCCCTTTGCCATGCTCGCCGCCGTCGCTCGACATGTCGGTCACCCGATCCATCATCAACATTGGCGGAGCCGGGAGCTGGGCGTTGCCGGGGCCAAAAAGCTCGCCTGTCGAGCATTTGAGCAGCCCGTCTAAATCAAAGCTGGAGGGGTGTTTTGACATGCGTAGTAAGGCCTCACGTTAAGATTTTTTATCTGGTTCCAGTCCTATCATCGGCGGACGCGGCGTGGCAATAGGAACAACACGAGCCGGCGGGAGCGCAAGTCCGGTGAATTGGTGATTGAAAAATGCGCGCGGTCTGCGTTATTTTGGCTGAAACGCAAAGACTTGCGACAGGGAGAGCGATATGACGCCGACTTCACGAGGTTCCAAATGGCTGCAAGGTGCGGGTCTGCGGCCAACGCGCCAAAGACTGGCGCTGGCGACGTTGATGGTTGGCGACGGCAAGGATCGGCATGTGACGGCCGAAAGTCTGCACGCCTCGGCGCAGCAAAGTGGCGATCAGGTTTCGCTGGCCACGGTCTATAATACGCTGCGCGCGTTTTGCGAAGCGGGGTTGGTGAACGAGATCGCGATGGATGGTAATAAATCCTATTTTGACACCCGTATTGACGATCACCCGCATTATTATTGGGAAGAAACCGGCGAGTTGACCGATGCGCCAAAAGAGCAGCTTACCTTTGCCAGCCTGCCCGAAATCCCCGAGGGGATGGAGATTACCAAGGTGGATGTGGTGATCAGGATGCGCAAAAGCTGAGAGGTTGGCGTTTGGGGCGGCGCTGGGTTTTCGGATATTTATGCCAATTGGAAGCCTGAAGTACAATCCGAAAAGTGGGTACCGGTTTTCGGAGGAAATTGCGCGTAGATTCAAAATCTTAGAACCACTGGCCTGATTCCATCAGGCCGAGGTCGAGCAATTGGCGCGAGTGCCAGTTGAATTTTTGTGAGTTCATCCACGCAAAGCTGTCGATTTGCTCTGATGGGCCGGGGTTGGTTTTCAGGGATTTTGCCACGCGAAATGAGCAGATTGTTGCGGTGACGCTGTGGTGCCACGGGCTTGAATAGGTGTTGTATTCCTCGACGTTGAACGTGTGATCTTGGCGCAGTTTCAGGCCTTTTTCGGCGTAAAACAGGCCGATCCGGTCGATTTTGCGGCGATCTTTGGCGATATGTTCCTCAAACCGCCAGCGCAGGCCGCCGAACATATCGAGTTGGCGCTCCATCGTTTGATTGTCGCGCGATCTGGAATGGGCGTAATAGCCGGATTTGTCGAGATGGGCGCGGCTGACGGACACGCCGTTGGGGCTCGCGCTCAGATCGTCGGCGTAGAGATCGACCACATATGTCAGGATGGATTTACGGCGTTCCTCGGTCACAAACCGGGTTAGCTCGACGATATTTCGGCTCTCGCAAAACGGGTAAAACAGGTATTCAGCGTTGTAGCCATAGTAGATCCAGCGTGCCGGAGCGGCCTCTATTATGGTGTTCACGGCGGTTTCCAGCGCGCCTTGCTGGTGGGTGTCGTAAGTTATCCGGTCGATCTGGCTGGCAAGCTCGGGCGAGATTTTCATCTCTTCTGGGCCAAGCACGATCACGCGCTCAAACCCGAGCTTGGCGTGGTGGCGGATGGTGGAATTAACCTCGACCAGATCCTCGATCAGCAGGATGGCAATCGGGGTCGTGCCGGATTTCAAGGGCGCGGTTGCGATATAGCTGGCTAGGTTGGCGAACGACATGGGGCCTCGGGGTTGGTGGTTTTTCGGCAAATGTTTAGGCCCGTGCGCCGAAAAAGCAAGCCGCGCGCGGGCATTCTGGCAATTGCGAATGGCCCGACACTCCTATAGATGAGGCGCGTCTTGTGGCTGGCAAGCGCTATGCAGGTGTGATCATGTCCAATAATAGAAAACTTTTCGTTAAGACCTATGGCTGTCAGATGAATGTTTATGACAGCGAGCGGATGGCCGATGCCTTGGCCCCTGCGGGCTATGAGGTCACGGACAAGGCGCAAGATGCCGATTTGATCCTGCTTAACACCTGCCATATTCGCGAAAAAGCTGCCGAGAAGATCTATTCCGAGTTGGGGCGGATGAAGCCTTTGAAAGAGGCCAATCCTGACCTTAAGATCGGCGTGACCGGCTGTGTTGCCCAAGCCGAGGGGGCCGAGATTATGCGTCGTCAGCCCGCCGTTGACATCGTGGTCGGCCCGCAAGCCTATCACCGATTGCCGCAGATGGAGCAGCGCGCGCGGGCCGGTGAAAAGGTTCTGGACACGGAGTTTCCCGAAGAGGACAAGTTTGACCATCTGCCGCGTGGTCCGAAAATGCGCCGCGCGCCGTCGGCTTTTTTGACGGTTCAGGAGGGGTGCGACAAGTTTTGCGCGTTCTGCGTCGTGCCTTATACGCGCGGGGTCGAAGTCAGCAGGCCTCCGGCGCGTATCTTGGCCGAAGCGCGTGATCTGGTGGAGCGTGGGGTTCGTGAAATCACGCTTTTGGGGCAAAACGTTAACGCATATCATGGCGCGGGAGATGGCGATTGGGGGCTGGCGCGGCTGTTGCGCGAGTTGGCCAAAATCGACGGTCTGGCGCGGCTCAGGTTCACCACATCGCACCCAAATGATATGGAGGACGATCTGATTGCCGCCTTTGGCGATCTTGAAAAGCTGATGCCGTATCTGCATCTGCCGGTGCAGTCAGGCTCGGACAAAATCCTCAAGGCGATGAACCGCAAACACACGGCTGCAAGCTATGTTCGGCTGATCGAGAAAATTCGTGCGGTACGCCCCGATCTGATGCTGTCGGGCGACTTTATCGTCGGCTTTCCCGGCGAGGAGGAGGCCGACTTTCAGGACACGTTGGCGCTGGTGCGCGAGGTCAATTACGGGCAGTCCTACAGCTTTAAATATTCCACGCGTCCGGGCACACCTGCGGCAGAGCGCGCGCAGGTTGAAGATGTGGATAAGTCCGAGCGTCTGGCCCGTTTGCAGGCCTTGTTGACCGAGCAACAACAGTCGGCGCAACGAGCGATGGTTGGCCGCGAGGTGAGCGTGCTGTTTGAGAAAACCGGGCGCTTGCCGGGGCAGTTGATTGGCAAGTCAGAATACCTACATGCAGTACATGCCTTGTGCGATTCCGCAAGAATTGGCGAGGTCGTCAAGGTTAAAATAACCGGCTCCGTGACCAACTCGCTGTCGGGAGCCGTACTTTAGCCGGATATTTCTCAGCTGAACCAGCAATATCACCGGCGAATTTCCGCCGTTAGAGGCCCGGTTCTGTGTGCAAATAGCACAGGTTGGGGCCTATTGTGCGCCCCTGTGGATAATTCACAAGATTATCCTTCACAAAACCGCCAAATTTGTTAGAGTTTTGCTAATAGCATAATAAAAAGATGGGCGGAGGCAGAAATGTCGGGATAACCGACGCGCCCTGGAGGCATAGGCAAAGGACGAGTATGGTGTATCAAATTATTATTAAAGCAGTGCGGGGCATTGCCATTTTGGCGATGCTTGTGTTCGGGTTTTCACAGGTGGCGGTCGCCGGGCATAAGAATGGCCACAGCGAAAGCTATGTTCCCGGTATCTGGATCGACCCGGACGGGTGCGAGCATTGGGTGATGGATGATGGCGTCGAGGGCTATATGACGCCCAACGTGACCCCGGACGGCATCCCGGTTTGTCATCGGGTCGAGGCCTGTCTGGTCGAAAGCTCGGACCAGCTTTTCGCGGTCGATAAATCGCGCATCAATGCGGCCAATCGAAAACGTCTCGAGAATTTCTTTCGCACCGCGGGGGCCAGCGCCTATTCAATCTATGGTCACACCGACAGCGACGCGTCTGACGAGTATAACATGGGTCTGTCCATGCGCCGAGCGACCGCAGTTGCCAACATTGCCAAATCGGTCGGCGCGCATGTATCGGCGGTGCGCGGCTTTGGCGAGCGACAACCCGTGGCCTCGAATGCGACCGCTTATGGCAAAAAGCGCAACCGGCGCGTTGAAGTAATTTGTATCAGATAAAAGGGAGGCTAAGAATATGCAATCATTCCGGTTAATAGCAATTGTCACCGCCGCTCTGGTGCTGGCAGCTTGTGAGAAAACCAACAAGACCATTGATATCGGGATTAATACCCACAGCGTTAGCCAGCTAAAGGCCGGTATCTGGATCGACCCTCAGGGCTGCGATCAGTGGATTATTGACGACGGGGTCGAGGGGTATTTGTCCGCGCGTCTGGATAAATACGGCAAGCCGGTTTGTTCCGGCATCGCGGCCCCGACCCAAACTGTTGGCAAGTTCAAAAACTGGGTGCCGGATCCCCTCTGATGGAGATTCGCACATAGGTATGAATAAAGTCTGAATTGAGCCGCCCGGATATCTCGGGTGGCTTCTTTTTTGTCGCAGGTCATCAAGATCGCGTGGTTTCGCTTGCACTTGGCGACGCAAAACGCGATTTTAGAGGCAACGACATCTAACCCTCGGAGAGATCATTGGCGACCAGCGCCCAGCCCACCACCTCAGGCTCGCAGCCGACCCCAACCCTGTTGGATTTCCCTGACACCCGGCTGCTGATCGACCTTTGCGGCGAGTTTGATCGCAATCTGGCCGAAGTCGAGCAGGCGTTCGCGGTTCAGATCGTGCGGCGCGGCAATGAGCTGGCGCTGACGGGTCGTGCGAAGGCGCGGCAAAAAGCCAGCGATGCGCTTAATGCGATTTACGCGCGATTGCAATCCGGGCGCGCGATTGAACCGGGAGATGTCACGGCAGCGATCAGGTTTGGCGACGCCGATGCGCCCGGCGATAAAAAGCCAAGCGCGCCAATTGATCGCGGCGCTTTTGAAATCAAAACCCAGAAAAAATCGGTGCAACCGCGCACCCCCGCACAGGCGAGCTATCTGCGCGCGCTGTTTGATCATGAGCTGGTGTTTGGCCTTGGTCCTGCCGGTACGGGCAAGACCTATTTGGCGGTCGCGGTGGCGGTGTCGATGTTTCTTGACGGTCATGTGGACCGGATCATCCTGTCGCGCCCAGCCGTTGAAGCGGGCGAGCGGCTGGGGTTTCTGCCGGGCGATATGAAGGACAAGATCGACCCTTACATGCAGCCGCTTTATGATGCGCTCAACGACTTTTTACCTGCCAAACAGCTTGGCCGTCTGATCGAGGAAAAGCGCATCGAGATCGCTCCCTTGGCGTTTATGCGCGGTCGCACGCTCTCCAATGCTTTCGTGGTGCTGGACGAGGCGCAAAACGCGACGCAAGTGCAGATGAAGATGTTTTTGACCCGGCTCGGTGAAGGCTCGCGCATGGCGATCACTGGCGACATGACACAGGTGGATTTGCCACGCGGCGTGACCTCCGGTCTGATCGAGGCCGAGCGGATTTTGCGCGAGGTCAAGGGCATCGGATTTACCCGCTTCAAGGCCAGCGACGTGGTGCGCCATCCCATGGTGGCGCGGATTATCGAGGCTTACGAGAGTATCGGCGCGCGCGATGCCTGAGCTTGTCGATGTGGTGATCGAGGACGCACGCTGGCAGGCGATGGACCTGATGGTGCTGGCCCAAACCGCCTGCGGAGCGACGCTTGCGCATCTGGATATGGCACCAAAAGTTTATGAAATCGCGCTTTTGGCCTGTGACGACCCCCGCATTTGCGCGCTCAACAGCGATTTTCGCGACAAACCGCAGGCGACCAATATCCTGTCATGGCCCGCTTTTGAACTGGCGGCTGAGAGCGAAGGCTCCGCACCTGATCCCGTGCCAAACCCGGGCGCAACCGAGCCGGTTTTCCTCGGCGATATGGCGATCTCCTATGACACCTGCATGGCCGAGGCGCGGGCGCAAAGCAAATCGGCGGCGGATCATGTGACCCATCTCTTGGTCCATGGTTGCCTGCATTTGTTGGGTTACGATCACGTTTTGGAAAAAGATGCGTGTCTTATGGAGGGTTTAGAGGTGTCTATACTTGCAAATCTTAACATCTCTGACCCATATTAGCAGCATCCGGGATATTGCCGGACATTTTTGGACAGGAGCCAATGGGCGACACACATCAAGGCTTATCGAGCGGCAGTTCGACAAGCGACGACAATACGGGCCCAGATACGGGCGAACATTCTGGGGCAGCGCGGCGCGCGCAAGCAGAGCAGAAACAGGGCTTTTTCAGCAGGTTATTTGGCACATCCCCCCCGCTTTCAAACGGGGTAGTTGCGTTAAACGGGACCAAGCGTACGAGCAACGGCCACTCGCTGGCCGCTGCGGGCGGGCTGGCAAATCTCAATCGGGTGCGGGTGCAAGACGTTGCGGTGCCGCGCGCCGAGATTGTGTCGGTGCCGGTCGAGATCGAGCTTGAGGCCTTGGTATCGGTGTTTCGCGACAGCGGGCTGACCCGCTTGCCAGTGTTTGACGAGACGCTGGACCGTCCGCTTGGTTTTGTCCATCTCAAGGATCTGGCGCTCAAGCACGGCTTTGCCTGTGACGACAGCGATCTGGCGATCAAAGACATGCTGCGCCCGCTTTTATTCGCCCCGCCCTCAATGCCGATCGGGGTGCTGTTTCAAAAGATGCAAACCGACCGGCTGCATATGGCGCTGGTGATTGATGAATATGGCGGCGTTGACGGTCTGGTCACCATCGAGGATTTGATCGAGGAGGTTGTGGGCGAGATCGAGGACGAGCATGACCTTGAGGAGGACCAGTTCTGGTCGCAGGAAAAACCCGGTGTTTACCTCTGTCAGGCCAGAACGCCGCTTGACGAATTCGAGGCGGAAATTGGGTTTTCGCTGATGGAACATATAGATGAAGACGAGGTGGAGACGCTGGGCGGTCTGGTATTTGTACTCACGGGCCGCGTGCCAGTTCGCGGCGAGGTGATCAAACATCAAAGCGGGGTGGAGTTTGAGATATTGGACGCCGACCCGCGCCGGATCAAGCGGTTGCGTGTGGTGCTGCCTCGGGGAAAAAGCAAATAATGACACAGTTTTTGGGTGGGTTTGATCGCTGGCTGGCGGGGCTGGCGCGGTGGCAGTGCTGGCTGATACAATTGATGCTGGGCGCGCTGGTGGCGGCGGGTCAAAGCCCTTTGTCGCTGCCGCTGATCTCGCTGGTCGCGCTTTATTTCATATTGCGTCTGTTTCAACAAACCCAAGGCGTTAAAGCCGCCGCGTGGTTTGGTTGGCGCGTTGGTACCGGCTATTTCGCCGCCTCGATGTTCTGGATTGTCGAGCCGTTCATGGTGGACGCGGCGCGCGATGGCTGGATGGCTCCGTTTGCGCTTTTTTTCCTGGCAACGGGGTTAGCGCTGTTCTGGATGGCGGGTTTTTTGGGCGCGGTATTGCTCGCCCCCGGCCCCAAGGGGCGGCTGCTAGCGCTGGTAATCACGCTTGGTTTGGCCGAGCTTGCGCGCGCGTATGTTCTGACCGGATTTCCGTGGAGCTTGCTGGCCTATATCTGGGTCGAGACGCCGCTGATCCAGCTTGTGGCCTATATCGGGCCGCACGGGTTGGGGGCGTTGACGCTGGTGATCGTGGCCCTACCGCTGTTGGTTGGCTCGCCCTCATGGGGCGTTTGGGCGGCGTCACTGGTGGTATTGGCCGGGTTCGGCGTGGGAATGGCCCCCGCCGCAACATGCCGCAAATCCTGCCGCAAAATCCGGTGGCCCTGCGGCTGATCCAACCCAATGCCGAGCAAGAAAAAAAATGGGATCCCCGGTACTCGCCGGTCTATTTTCGCCGCCAGCTTGAACTGAGCGCTGAGCCTGCGAAAACCCCGCGCGATCTGGTGATCTGGCCTGAAGCGGCGGTAACTTTGTGGCTGGGTCAGGCCCCGAAAATCCAAAAGCTCATCACCGAGGCTGCCGGGCCGAACGCGCAGGCAATCATTGGCATCAGGCGGTTTGAAGGCGCGCGAATTTACAACTCGATGGCGGTGCTGGGCCAAGATGGCCGCGCGCGCGAGGTCTACGACAAGACCCATCTGGTGCCGTTTGGCGAATATGTTCCGTTTGGCAGTTTCCTGTCGAAATTCGGCATTTACGGTCTGGCTGCCGAGGATGGGGCGGGGTTTAGTGCGGGTAAAAACACCGGTAAAAACAGAAGGCTGCTCGATCTCGGCAAGCTCGGCCAAGTGCTGCCTTTGATATGTTACGAGTCGATATTTCCCAACATGGTCCATACCGATGGGCCGCGGCCCGACTGGATTTTGCAGATCACCAATGACGCGTGGTTTGGCAAAATCGCCGGACCGCAACAGCATCTGGCGCAGGCGCGGGTGCGCGCGGTGGAGCAGGGCTTGCCGTTCATTCGCGTCGCCAATACCGGAATTTCGGCGGTGATTGATCCAAACGGGCGAATTCTCGCTCAGTTGTCAATGGGGGTCGCTGGCAAGCTTGATGCGGACTTGCCCGGCCATTTTGCCCCAACGTTTTATAGCCGCACGGGCGATTGGTTGATGTTTGCGCTGTTGCTGGGGGCCGCTGGTCTGCTCGGAGGGGTGTTGCGCGTGCGCCGGTTCAAGAAAATGCGCGAGATTTTTTGATTGACGCCTTATGCGTGCGCGATTAACGCTTGGCCGATAAATCTGCCACAACGGCTTCCTGGCGTGGCACTCAATCCTACTGGAGCAATCATGTCCCGACAAAACTATCTGTTCACCTCGGAATCCGTTTCCGAGGGTCACCCCGACAAAGTCTGCGATCTGGTCTCAGACAGCATTTTGGACGCGTTCTTGCGCGCCGACCCCTATGCCCGCGTCGCCTGCGAAACTTTCGCCACCACCGAGCGTGTTGTGGTTGGCGGCGAAGTGCGCGGCCCACAAGCCGTGATCGACAGGGTAGAGGCTATCGTGCGCGCGTGTGTTCGCGATATCGGTTATCAGCAAAAGGGTTTCAACTGGGAGACCATGCAGGTTCATAACTATCTGCACGATCAATCGGTGGATATCGCCCAAGGCGTGGATGCGGCCAATAACAAGGACGAGGGTGCCGGCGATCAAGGGATCATGTTTGGCTATGCGGTGCGCGAAACGCCCGAACTGATGCCGGCCCCGATCCACTACGCCCACGCGATTTTGAAACGCCTCGCCGAGGTGCGCAAAAACGGAACAGAGCCGCGCCTCGGACCTGACGCCAAGTCGCAACTTTCGCTGCGCTATGTGGATGGTGTGCCGGTTGAAGCGGCCTCGATTGTGCTCTCGACCCAGCATCTTGACGAGAACATGACTTCTGACGATGTGCGCGATCTGGTGGAGCCTTATATTCGCGAAGTCCTGCCCGATGGCTGGATCAATGGCACGACCCAATGGCATGTGAACCCGACCGGCAAGTTCGTGATTGGTGGGCCGGACGGGGATGCAGGGCTGACCGGGCGCAAGATTATCGTTGATACCTATGGCGGTGCGGCCCCGCATGGCGGCGGAGCGTTTTCGGGTAAAGACCCGACCAAGGTTGACCGCTCGGCGGCTTATGCCGCGCGCTATCTGGCCAAGAACGTGGTGGCCGCGGGCATGGCCGAGCGCTGCACCTTGCAGCTTTCCTATGCGATTGGCGTGGCCAAACCCCTGTCGATTTATGCCGATACCCACGGCACCGGAAACGTGCATGAGACCGAAATCGAGCAAGCCGTTGCCGCCGTGATGGACCTGACCCCGCGCGGTATTCGTGAGCATCTCGGTCTGAACCGGCCAATATTCCAGCGCACGGCAGCCTATGGCCACTTTGGCCGCGCTGCGGAAGCCGATGGCGGCTTTAGCTGGGAGAAAACCGATCTGGCCGAGGCGCTGAAATCCGAGGTTTGACGGGTTCTGACCTTAAAGTTTGGGCGACCATCGCGGGGCTGGCGAAAGAGCGCGTTGGTGGTCGTCAATATGGGCTGTTGCCCTCATTGATCGGGCGGGCTATGCACCGCGCGTTATGACAGATCGCACCCCACATCCCGGCGCACCTTGGCGCAATTTTTATGGCCGACGCTTTGGCAAATCGTTGCGCGACAGCCAGCGCGGCTATCTCAAGTCGGATTTGCAAGCCCTTACTGTGCCCAATGTAGATTGGGACGAAAACCCCGAGCGGCGCAAAATCGACCCTGCCGCGTGCTTTAACACCCCGCGTCCTGTCTGGCTTGAAATCGGCTTTGGCGGCGGCGAGCATATGGTGCATCAGGCCGCGCAACACCCCGATATGGGCCTCATCGGCTGCGAGCCTTATATCAACGGTGTTGCCATGCTGCTTGGCAAAATTCGCGATTCCAAGGTGGATAATTTGGCCATTCATCCGGGCGATGTGCGTGATTTGTTTGACGTTTTGCCCGATGGCTCGATTGAGCGCGCGTTTCTGCTTTATCCCGATCCGTGGCCCAAATCACGCCACCACCGGCGGCGATTCGTCAATCCAGAGTTTCTCGACCCGCTGGCGCAAGTAATGAAATCCGGCGCGCATCTGCGCGTGGCCACCGATATCGAGGACTATGTGCGCCAGACGCTGGAGCAGGTGATAAAACACCCCGCGTTCGAGTGGCTGGCGACAAATGCCAGCGATTGGCGCACGCCGTGGAACGACTGGAAGTCCACCCGCTACGAGGAAAAAGCGCGGCGTATGGGGCGCCGACCGCATTACATGACCTTCCGGCGGCGCTGATCTGCCTTCATTGTTCCATAAATACTCAAACTGCGGGATTTGAGTATTTATGGAACAATGAAGGTGGGCGATGGACCAACGGGTTCGGGCGGGGTATCAGGTGAAAAACCCGACTGAAAGAGGCGCATATGTCTGCCCATGAAACGCCGATGCCGATGACTTCGCATAAATGCGGCCCCTTAAAGGGTGTGGCGGAGGTGCCGGGCGACAAGTCGATCTCACACCGGGCGCTGATTCTAGGCGCGCTCAGCGTGGGCGAGACCAATATCACCGGCCTTCTTGAGGGTCAGGATGTGCTGGATACTGCACATGCGATGGCCGCGTTCGGGGTCGGGGTGGAGCGGTTGGGCGATGGTAAATGGCGGGTTCACGGCGTTGGGGTTGGTGGCTTTGCCGAGCCGGACGCGGTGATTGATTGCGGCAATTCCGGCACTGGCGCGCGCCTGATCATGGGGGCGATGGCGACCACGGATATTTGCGCGACCTTCACCGGCGACGCAAGTTTGCGGGCGAGGCCCATGGGGCGAATTACCGATCCGCTGGCGCTGTTTGGTGCGCGGGCTTACGGGCGCGAGGGCGGGCGCTTGCCGTTGACGCTGGTGGGGGCGAAGGGTCCGGTGCCGGTGCGCTATAAAACCCCCATGGCCTCGGCGCAGGTCAAATCGGCGATGTTGCTGGCCGGTCTCAATGCCATCGGCGAAACCGTGGTGACCGAGGCCAAGGCGACACGCGATCATACAGAGCGGATGCTGGCAGGCTTTGGTGCTGAAATCTCGAGCGAGAAAACCACCGACGGATATGTGATCACCCTTAAGGGGCAACCGGAGCTGCTGGCGCAAACCATTGTCGTGCCGCGCGATCCCAGCTCGGCTGCCTTTCCGGTTTGTGCCGCGCTGATCGTCGAAGGCTCGGACGTTTTGGTGCCAAATATCGGCCTTAATCCCACCCGCGCCGGGCTGTTTTACACGCTTCAGGACATGGGCGCCGACCTAAGGTTCGAGAATGAGCGCCTTGAAGGCGGCGAGCCTGTTGCCGACCTGCGCGCGCGGTTTTCTGCCCTTAAAGGTATTGAGGTTCCGCCAGAGCGTGCCGCCTCGATGATCGACGAATATCCGATCCTCGCGGTGGTCGCTGCCTGCGCCGAGGGCACAACAACGATGCGCGGCATTGCCGAGTTGCGTGTGAAGGAAAGCGACCGGATTGACGCCATGGCGCGCGGGCTTGAAGCGTGCGGCGTGCGTGTTGAGGAAGGCCCCGATATGCTGGTTGTGCATGGCATGGGCGCGAGCGGCGTACCGGGGGGGGCAACGTGCCAAACCCATCTCGATCACCGCATCGCCATGGCGTTTTTATGCCTCGGGATGGCGGCGAAAAAGCCGGTCTCGATTGACGATGGTGGCCCCGTCGCCACCTCTTTTCCAACTTTTGAGCCGCTGATGAGCGCGCTTGGGGCCAATATCACCCGTGATAATCGGTAACATGTTGAAATAAGGTGTTGGGTTTGACCCGCATTTTTGGTGTATACGTTTTTGGTGTATACTGAGTGAAAACATGGAGAGGGACATGAGCGCGCGACAGAAACTTTACTGGCTGCTTGTTGCTGCAACCACGCTCGTTTATGGGGCGTTGATTTTCGGCTATGGGCCGCAACTGATCGGGATGTCCTCTTTTGGAGGCTGGCCGTTTGACCTTCGGATGGGCGGCTATTCGGCGCAAGAGGCGCGGAGCTATATCGCGTCGCTGGGCGCTGACGGGGTGGCGCTTTATATCGGGCCGGTGATGTGGCTGGACACGTTTTTTCCTGCCATGTTCGCGCTGGTGATCGGCATTGCCATGTGGACGTTGTTGGCCAAGCGAGGGCGGGTTTTGCAAGTTGGCAGTGCGCTGATTACGGTGGCCTATATGGTGTTTGACTATCTTGAAAACGCCACGCTCTATAAGATGATGAGCATTGATCTGGACCTGCTGCCAGACAACCTGATCGAAAATGCCAGCCGCTGGACCATCCTCAAATTCACTTTTGTCGACGCGATGATCACCATATTGGTGACGCTCTTGATCCTGCGTTTGGTTAACAAAAAGGCCGAAAGCCCGACGCCGGATGGCGAAACCGGATAAAGGGGCTGGCTGCGGTGATTAACGGATCCTTTACCGTTGCAATCGACGGCCCTGCGGCGGCGGGCAAAGGCACGATTGCCAAGGCAGTGGCGCGCTATTTTGACTTTGAGCATCTGGATACTGGCCTGCTTTATCGCGCGGTCGGGGTTAAGACGCGCCAATCGGGGGACGCGGTGAGCATCGCGCAAAACCTCGATATATCGGATTTGCGCCGCGATGACCTCAGGACCGCCGCCGCTGCTGAGGCCGCATCGCAAGTGGCGACCAACTCCGATGTGCGCGCGGCTCTGCTGGCGTTTCAACGCGAGTTTGCCCGTCGTGCAGGTGGCGCGGTTCTGGACGGGCGCGATATTGGCACCGTGGTTTGCCCACAGGCCGAGGTGAAACTATTCGTCACCGCCTCGCCCGAAATTCGTGCCGAGCGCCGGTTTGCCGAGCTTTGCGCGCAAGGGGCCAAAACCACGTTTGAGGCGGTTTTGGCCGATGTGACCGCGCGCGATGCTCGCGACCAAAATCGTGCAACCGCACCAATGCGCCCTGCCGACGATGCGCTCTTGCTAGACACCACAAAACTGTCTATAGACGCCGCTGTTACCATGGCGGTGGCCAATATAAAAAAAGCGATGCAGGGTCGGGACTAGCTCCGGCCCTTTGTTGTTTTGCGCTCACCGCCGTTCAACTGAAACCCCAAGACCGGCGGACACAACCGCTCGGCCAACCAAAGCACTGAAAAGGAAACATATTTACATGTCCGCATCTGCAACGATGGAAGAATTCGAAGCCCTTCTTAATGAAAGCTTTGAACTTGATACCCCCGACGAGGGCTCAGTCGTCAAAGGCACGGTTCTGGCGATTGAAGCCGGACAAGCCATCATCGACATCGGCTATAAAATGGAAGGCCGTGTTGACCTCAAAGAATTTGCAAGCCCCGGCCAAGACCCTGAAATAGAGATTGGCGATACTGTCGAGGTTTATCTGGAGCGCGTCGAGAACGCCCGTGGCGAAGCCGTTGTCAGCCGTGACAAAGCCCGCCGCGAAGAAGCGTGGGACCGTCTGGAAAAAGCCGCCGAAAAAGAGGAACGTGTCGAAGGCGCGATCTTTGGCCGTGTCAAAGGCGGCTTTACCGTCGATCTTGGCGGCGCTGTTGCGTTTCTGCCCGGCTCCCAAGTTGACGTGCGCCCCGTGCGCGATGCTGGCCCGTTGATGGGGCTGCTTCAGCCGTTCCAAATCCTGAAAATGGATCGTCGTCGTGGCAACATCGTGGTGTCGCGTCGCGCGATCCTTGAAGAAAGCCGTGCCGAGCAGCGCGCTGAAATCGTGGGCAAGCTCAATGAGGGCGACGCGGTTGACGGCGTGGTCAAGAACATCACCGAATACGGTGCGTTCGTTGATCTCGGCGGCGTTGACGGCCTGCTCCATGTCACCGATATGGCGTGGCGTCGGGTCAATCACCCGTCCGAAATCGTCACAATCGGCGAGACCATCAAGGTTCAGATCGTTAAGATCAACAAAGAAACCCACCGTATCAGCCTTGGCATGAAGCAGCTTGAGGATGATCCGTGGACGTTGGTTGAGGGCAAGTTCCCGCTGGAAACCGTGCATACGGGCCGTGTGACCAACATCACCGATTACGGTGCATTCGTCGAGCTGGAGCCGGGCGTTGAAGGTCTGGTTCACGTCTCTGAGATGTCCTGGACCAAGAAAAACATCCATCCGGGCAAAATCGTTTCCACCTCGCAAGAGGTTCAAGTGATGATCCTTGAAATCGACACCACCAAACGGCGGGTCTCGCTGGGTCTGAAACAAACCCAAGGCAACCCGTGGGAGAACTTCCAAGCCACATTCCCTGTTGGCACCGAGGTTGAGGGCGAAGTCAAGAATATCACCGAGTTTGGCCTGTTTGTCGGGCTTGAAGGTGATATCGACGGCATGGTTCACCTCTCGGATCTCGACTGGAATCGCTCCGGTGAGGAAGCGATGGAAGACTATCGCAAGGGCGACATGGTGCGCGCTGTTGTGACCGATGTTGATACCGAAAAAGAGCGTATTTCATTGTCGATCAAGGCGCTTGCGGGTGATCCGTTTGTGGATGCGACCGCAGGTGTGAAACGCGGCGCGGTTGTGACCGTGACTGTGACCAAGATCGAGGATGGTGGCATCGAAGTTGAGCATGACGGTATGAAATCCTTCATCCGCCGCTCTGATCTGTCGCGTGACCGCGCCGAACAACGCCCCGAGCGTTTCTCGGTTGGCGATCATGTGGATGCACGTGTGACCAACATCGACAAATCCTCGCGCCGCTTGGGTCTGTCGATCAAAGCCCGCGAAATCGCCGAGGAAAAAGAAGCCGTGGAACAGTATGGCTCATCTGATTCCGGCGCGTCGCTGGGCGATATTCTTGGCGCCGCTCTCAAGGGTCAGGACGACAAATAGTCGCCAAAGCGGTCCCTGTTGAGACATTAAAGGCGGCCCCTTCATCGGGGGCCGTCTTTGTTTTTGGGGTAGGTCATTTCGTTAACATCGGATGTCGAATCACTCTGGGTTGTTGTTTGGCGGGGCGCTGAATGCGCGGCTTTGCTGGCTCCAAATTAAATAATTCGGTGGCTTTTTGCGAAAAATACTCAATCAAACAGGGCCTTAGGCCGATTTATCGTGATTTGACATGGTCAGCACTATTTCCAGAGCGCGGAATTTCTGCCAGTATCCCCCAGTAGATTTCGTTAATATTGGTGTCGGTGACACATAACCCACGGGGGAGGGTTCGCGTATGATACGTTCGGAACTGGTTCAGAAGATTGCGGATGAAAATCCGCATTTGTATCAACGTGACGTGGAGCGCATTGTCAGCACCGTGTTTGACGAGATCATCGATGCGATGGCGTCTGGCAATCGGGTTGAGTTGCGCGGCTTTGGCGCGTTTTCAGTCAAGCGCAGGGATGCAAGAACTGGCCGTAATCCACGCACCGGCGAATCTGTTGCTGTGGACGAAAAACATGTTCCGTTCTTTAAGACCGGAAAACTGCTGAGGGACCGTCTGAACGGCGGCTGACCCTCTCAATAAAAAGTGGGGTCCGATGCGTTTTTTACGCTATATTTTTCTTGGGTTTGTTGGCCTCATTCTGATCGTGATCGCCTTGGCGAACCGTCAGATCGTGACGCTGAGCCTTGTGCCTGATGAATTGGCCGTGTTCTTGCCCTTTAGCAAGGACTTCGCGCTACCACAATTTCTGGTGATACTTGGCGGCATTGTTGTTGGCTTGTTGATCGGGTTTGTGTGGGAGTATTTCCGTGAGTACAAGCTGCGCGCCGACGCCAATCGCCGCAAGCGCGAGCTCAATCGGTTGGAGCGTGAAGTGAAGGGTCTGCGCGACAAAACCGGCGAGGGCAAGGACGACGTGCTCGCGCTCTTGGACTGATCAACATGCACTCGT
>JAADIJ010000016.1 GCA_013151335.1 Alphaproteobacteria bacterium
CGGCGTAAAACCGGCAGCCATTACACCCCGCGATCCTTGACCGCGCCGATTGTGCGCGAGGCGTTGGAGCCGATCCTTGCACAGCTCGGCGATGACGCAACGCCCGACCAGGTGCTTGATCTGAAAATCTGCGATCCGGCCATGGGCTCGGGTGCGTTTTTGGTGGAAACCTGCCGCGCCTTGGGCGAGCGGCTTGAAAGCGCATGGGCGCGCCACCCCGCATTGCTGCCCGATGAGGCCCGCGCCGATCCGCAGGTCTTTGCCCGTCGCGAGGTGGCCAAGTGCTGCCTTTACGGGGTTGATAAAAATCACATGGCCACCGATCTGGCCAAGCTCTCGCTGTGGCTGGTAACCCTTTCCAAAGACGAGGATTTCAGCTTTCTCGATCACTCGCTCAAAACCGGTGACAGCCTCGTTGGCCTGACGCTGAACCAGATCAACGCCGTTAGCTGGGAAACCGGCCAGACCACGCCCCTGTTTGCCAGCCGCTTTGTCAGGCTGGTGAATGAGGCCCGAATTGACCGTCGCCATATTCGTACCGCCCCCAACAATGTCGCCTTTGAAGCGCAACAACAGCGGCTGAACGAGGCCAATGCCGAGCTGGCCGAGGTGCGCCTTGGCGGCGACGCGGTGATTGCGGCGTTCTTTTCCCAAGCCAAAGCCAAACAACGCCACGAGGCGCTGGATGAGCTTCAGGTGCAACTGGGCCGTGATGGGGGCTGGGATGTGGCGCGCCAGATACGAGCGCAGCTGACCAGCGGCGCACACCCGATCACACCGTTCCATTGGCAGACCGAGTTTCCCGAGGTGTTCGAGGGCGACAACCCCGGCTTTGACAGCATCGTCGGCAACCCGCCTTTTGCCGGCAAAAACACCATCACCAGTGGCAATCGTGCGGGCTTTCTGGATTGGTTAAAGGTGATCAGCCCCCACTCGCACGGCAATGCCGACCTGTCGGCGCATTTCTTTCGCCGCGCCTATGGGCTGCTGCGCAATGGTGGCACCATGGGGCTGATCGCCACCAATACCATCGGTCAGGGCGATACCCGTGAAAGCGGGCTGCGGTGGTTGTTGGCCGAGGCGGGCGGCGCGATTTACCGCGCAAGGCGGCGAGTAAAATGGGCGGGCGACGCGGCGGTGGTGGTGTCCACTGTGCATATGCTGAAAAACGCTGATCTTGGCGACCTGCCCGTGCGCCTTGATGGCCGCGCGGTTTCCCGCATATCGGCCTTTGTGCGCGAAGGGGATTTTGATGATACGCCTGCGGTGCTGGAGGAAAATGAGGGGATAGCTTTTATTGGCTCGTACATCCTTGGTATGGGGTTCTCCTTTGATGATGCCAATGCCGCCAAGGGCAAGGCCACCTCGATTGCCGAGATGCAGCGGCTGATCGCCAAAGATGCGCGGAACGCCGAGCGGATCAAACCCTATCTGGGCGGCAGCGAGGTCAACACCGACCCAGCGCATAAACACCACCGCTATGTGATAGATTTTGAGGATTTCCCCTTGCGGCGTGACACGGACCTGTCGCCATGGGCCGAGGCCCGCGAAAAAGCCCGCTCCGAGATGCTGCGCACCGGCATCGTGCCCGCCGATTACACCAACCCCGTGGCGGCGGATTGGCCCGACTTGCTGGAGATTGTCGAACGGATGGTGAAGCCGGAGCGAGATAAGATTAAGGACGTTATTGGCAAACGTATTTGGTGGCGGTTTCTGCGGGCTCGACCTGAGATGCACGAAGCATCCAAAACACTTGATGCTGTCACAGTAAGATCGCTCACAAGTTCACACTTCCCGTGCTTCACTCAAAAAGAAACTGGTTATGTCTTTGACCAAACCCTTATTGTTTGGACATCCGAGGATTTAGGTTTGCTTGGGCAGCTTTCCTCTGCGTCTCACGAAATCTGGGCGAATTCATTTGGAGCAACGCTTGAAGACAGGTCGCGATATAATGTGAACGATTGTTTCCAAACTTTCCCGTTCCTTGACGGCCACAAGCAGTCTTTCATGCAAACGGCTGAAACCTATTATGCCACCCGCGAACAAATCCTGACTACCACCAACCTCGGCCTGACCAAAACTTACAACCGTTTCCACAACCCCCTGGATTGCAAAGACGATATTATGGAGCTGCGCCGTCTGCATGCCGCCATGGATGATGCGGTGCTGCGCGCCTATGGCTGGAATGATCTGGCCGATATGGCGGCGGATAGCTCGGCGGGCGGCGCTGCACCGCGATTCCTGCATCAAACCGACGAGCCTGAATTCGCCTATCAAAGCCGCTATCACTGGCCCGCATGGTTTCGCGACAAGGTGCTGGCGCGGCTGCTGGCGCTCAACCGCCAGCGGGCGGCGGCCGCCACTAATACGGCAGACGAAAAGCTGAAACCAAAGGTTTTGCAGGTGGAAGAAAAAGGGACGTTGATATGAGTGACACTGCAAAAACCTCGGCTGATGTGCGCGACGCGATCATCGACGCCTTTCGCATGGATGTGTTCGGCCCCGACACCCGCCCCGAATTTCACGATGCTCACATGGACAATGTTGAGGTTCTGAACGCCACCCGTCCCTCCAGCTTTTACCTGATCGGCCACCTCACCCCCGCCGAGGGCTCGGTAATGAGCAAGGCAAAAGACGACGCGCCGGAAATCCAGCAAAACCTGCCCAGTATGGAAGACGACCCCGAGCCGGGCACCGCCACCGGCGAAGACAGCGATGGCGGCGTTGAAGCCAAACAGCGCAAACGCCTGACGCCCTCCAGCCTTGGCATCACCGGTTTTGTTGCCCCCGATTGCCCGTTCATTGATGTCACTCTGCGCTATGCCAATTACATCGCCCAGCCGCCGATCCCCGAAGCTCTGCTTGAAGGCAAAGCCGGAAAGGCCCCGAAGGAAATAAGCTGGCACCGTTCGCCCAAAACGGTCGAACATCGCATCACGGGCGAAAAACTGGCCGAGGCCACAGCGATCAAAGGCAGCATTTCCATCCCGCTGTATGAAACCGAAAGCCCGCAGCGCAAGGGCGGGGTCGTGCATTTGCACCTGATGGTGCAGCGGGTAAAACTGCCGCGCCCGGGGGCTGATCTTGACGGCCTGTCTGTCACGGTGTTCGTCGTCAACCGCCGCCCCGCCGCACAGCGGTTTCAGGATGTCTCCAACATCTTTCAGGTTGGCCTGTCGCTCAAGGCCGGGGGAGCTGGTTTCATCGGCAACCCGGATATGAGCGGTTTTATGGCCGACGACCCAGATATGCGCCTGCACGATCTGCATTATGCCGATGTGCTGCGGTTTTCCGGTGGCCGCAATATCGGCACCGGTCATGGCGGGGTGGATGGGGAGCATACAGCCGAGATCTGGACTGGAGCGATCCGCTGCCCTCGGCCGATGTGGAAAAGGTGGACCAGAACGCAGCGCTGAACACCGTCACCCAGTTCAATATGCTTACCCTTGTCGAGTTGGCAAAAGATGGCGCGGCGCTAACCGCCACCTTGCAGAGCTTTCCCGATGATTACGCCAAATTCATCGCCGAACAATCAGCGGGTATTGGCGCGGTCAACACTACCGCAAGGCAGGATGTGGCCCGCGATTTGGTCGCCAAACAGCAGGAGGCCCGCGCCCGCATGCAAGAGGGCATTGACCTGCTCGGTGCCAACGCCGCCGCGCGAGATGCGTTTCGCGCCATGAACTTGTCGATCAATTCCTACCTTGAAAAACGCGGCATCACAGGGGCCACCTGGCGACCCTTTCAGCTGGCTTTTATCTTGCTCAATCTCAACGGTCTGTCTGACCCGATCCACAGCGACCGCAAGACGGTTGATCTGCTGTTTTCCCCAACGGGGGGCGGCAAAACCGAAGCCTACCTT
>JAADIJ010000141.1 GCA_013151335.1 Alphaproteobacteria bacterium
TTACGCTTTGCAACTAAACGAACATGAGAAGACAAACGATCAATGGGGTTTCGCAAAATGTAAATAAAACGGGTGTCTTCATGCAGTCGGTTCATTTTTGAAAAATCTTTTTCACTTAGGTTCGCGTAAGCTGGCGTTATATCGCCAAATACTCTTTCGTTCGTTAACCCAGAGGTCAAAAAGGTGAGGTAGTTACCAAGATTCGGTGGCTTCTCCTGAAATACCGGCAGCCAATCATAAAGGTCGTTTAGCTCTAGTTGCGCAGCCGCGCGGACTGTTTGGTCACTAATTCTGCTCCGTTTTTTGATAATCCTGACCTTTTTCATTAATGCCTCGGTCCTCCAATTATCTGCGTTGTCGGAAGCAAAATCAAAATAATGTAATTCTTTGGGAAATCGAAAGAAACATTGATCATGATTTTTCAGATACTGGTAGAGCCAAGTGGTACCACTTCTTGCTGCCCCAATTCCAAAAACCAACGTTTTTGTTTGGCCACGGGCCGGACCGTATGATGCATTTGTTTCCATGTTTAATTGACCATCTCCAGTTCAAAAAATTGGGTCATCAGCTAAGTTTACGTTTTTGCAACTCTGGTTTGTATACCTTCGCAAAGCTTCAATTGGCTCAAATAATTTACCGGTGAAAGTAATGCGGCTCTCATTCAAACATCAAATTTAGGATTTGTGCCAGACGAACCCCCGCCTTCTCTAGTTGCCGCTCAATAATGGGGCACTGTCGATCAAGATAGGCTTCATTTGTTGGGACCACTTTTTTATCATCACCTTTCACATATTGTTTTCTTGAGGAGGTATACCAACATTCACGGCCAACCGTTGAGCAATAACCTGTACTCGCCTGAACCGTGATCTTAAATGACTCGTTGGCCCATGAAGATATCGTAGTTTGATCGATTTTTACTCCTGCCCACGCTTTACGGTCTTGATCGGTCACCTCATCCCAGAGGTTTTCTGCGAGTTGCATAGAGTCTTTACCGATCATTCTTTTGATGATGCATTTATCCCAGACCGCATGGAGATTGCCCTTGCAGGGCGATGTCGATTTTATCTTATTACCGCCACGATCATCCTTAAACGAAACATGTAGAGGTTGATGAATATCACCCATCCAATGGCCGAGGCTCTTCAGCAAGACCAACTGGGTGCCCTCATCATCGGCTTGAGCCAGATTGTTCATATCATCACTTATCGCCGTCACAACGCATCTATCGGCTACGGGGCAAGGATCATCACCAATCCCGACGCTACCCCGCTCAAGATTAACATAGTGCTCGTTTCTGCGGATTTTTGGGCTATCCGGCCAAGTACATGATTTGGCAAAGGACGCGTACTCAGGGTCAATTTTAATTAGGTGATCAATTTTTGTTCGGGCGGTATCTGATAGCTCCAGATAAGCGATTTGGCATACAATCTGGTGACCGGACCCGCTAAACGCAAGCAGTTTGCTCGGCACTATGGTCATCACCATGAGCAACGCGAGTATTGCTGCAAAACGCATATTAATCATTGCTATTAATCCCAAATTTCAACGTATCATGATATTATAAACGGTATAAACAACTATCGATCCCAGCAATTGGTTTATGTATACACTACTTTTCCAACTTACTTTCAGCTATCTCGCTGACCAAATTTAGAATAGCGGATCGCTGTGATTGATCCAGCTTGTTGAACGCACGTTGTAGTTCTAATAACTCTTTGTTTTCCGATGCCGCTGCCAAGCTTAGCCCTTTTTGACTGGAGCCTACATCATGGTCGGCGCAGATGTTGTGGAAAAAATCAGTCACAGGTATGTCAAATGCAGCGGCTATTTTCCATATGCGCGAACAACTAATTCGGTTTGCACCGGTTTCATATTTTTGGACCTGCTGAAATTTAACGCCAATAGATTTAGCAAGGTCTGACTGAGTGAATCCGTTTAATAGACGGAGAGTGCGGACTCTATTACCGACTTCAACATCAATGTGGTGAGGCATTTATGTTCTACCCTTTTGATAGTATCAAAATATTGACTTACACGTATATGGTGTAATTTATGCCTGACGTCCAACACAAAAATCAAGAGCCGAATTAAGAACTTGTGCTCGGTATGGGATGCAAGGCTGAGAAATAACGTAGAGAATAATGGTGCGGATCACACACGGTCAATTTGTTCAGATGTCTATCTGGTTGAATTTTCTGCGCGGCCCCGCTAGAAGAGCCCTCTGCTCGAGCCAGCCAAATCGGCTGATCGAGAAATATCATCAAGAGCGGGACGGCAGTCCACACCAACCGACCCAATTCCTCCCTATGGGCACGGTGGTCATTCGCAGTCAGCGAAGATGTGACCGGCAACGGTAAACATATGTAATGCCGCCTTCTCTAATAGAGGTTAAAGACATGGCGGCATTTCCATTTTATGAACAACAAGAAAAAACGGCGATTTTCCGTCTGGTGGAAAAGTACCGGCGATCCGTGGGTCTGAGTAAGGTCCAGTTGGTTAAACGGATAGGCTATGCAAACGTGAACAAAGGCTTACGGAACTACGAAGAATTTCTTGATGGTGATTTTGAGCAGCCATTTATAGTGGATAATCTATGTGTAGCGTTGGTCATTGATCCAAAGATTATTGATCGGGCTATCGCCCATGCAAAGCGAAAAATTACAATCGAAAATCTGACCGATTCAATGCATGAAGCTCAGAATTGGGCGAGAACTTTCAGAATTCATGCCATAATTAACACCGAACTTGATTGTCCATCACCGATTTTCGCCGAGGCCATGTTTGACATCGCGCAGTTGAAAATCATTTATCTAGATTCTTCCAGATATGCCGCGAGCTACATTCAACAAGCTATACGTGAACTTCCGAACCGACTGGGTGCCGGTGGTCATATCCCCGCGTTCGGAAATCCAGTCTCTGTAACTATCAACATCGCCCCAGAGATGGCGATAAAATATGACCTCTTGGGTAAGGAGATCGCGCGGTCAAACTGGGCTGAGCGGCTCCCCCATGCAACGATGATCTATTAGAGCACGCTTCGATCATATATAAACCTGCACCAATATTTTTCTGCGCGCGCACACACCTCCACCGTCCAGAAAAAATCCGGTGGGTCAGTTGGCGGTTTTTTGCAATAAATAGGTGGTTTTTACTCTATGGTGCCATCGCCGGATTTAGTTTTTGCCACAACTTTTGACAGAACCCGACCACGTTCACGATCAATCCGGTTTTATTTTTTATAGTCTGTTTTTCTGTTTGTTGACAGAGGTTTGCCGGAGAGCAGTTTAAAGATATAGAGTTATCACTAGAATATAATTCTAATGTATTTTTACTATTAATATCACTTATTGAATCAGAATTTGAATCAGTATCACCTATTGAGATCACATTATTATTTGAAGCATCCAAATCGTCGGCCACTGATAATGTAGATTTACAATTGCACCTATCATCGGGGCGAAAATGACATTTACAATCCGAACAATATTTAAGAATACCGCGAACTGATCCACCGGTAATTATATAATCGGGATTGGATGTGATCTCATTTGTCAGCAACAACCATTCGGCAAAACATTCGGACATTCGTTCAGTCGTCGGTGGCCGATAGTGAGCCTTGGTGGCATATCCGAAACAATTATATACATTATTGTTTTTTGTCGGATCATCGTCCTTATGACGGATTGGTATTGCACGGACTTGATTGGCACCGGCATATAGCTTGGATCGTTTGCCTGTTATGGTAACTTTAAAGGCTTGCTGTACGTCTTCAGGCAACATCGATGGCACATATATCAAACCGTGAAAGTGAATTTTGTAAATAATCTGATTATCATCCAGCCCATCCTTCCAACGTGAATCCGCGAATAGGCTGGCAGATATATTCTTGACCCGCACAATATCTACCTCTGGTACCATCACATATATTGAATTTGGATATCGGCGTTTGATTTGTGATGCTAATCTTTTGCCATCTCTTACAATGGCAGCTAATGCGGTGGCATAAGACATGGCTGGGGTAGTCACCACAGTCAGGAAAGACAGATTGGCAGCCTCACACCCCCGAAGCAATTCAAGCGTCTTGCGCGCCCGCCTAGAGGGCTTTGGACCTCGCCATGGCATCCATTCACCATCAACATAAATATGGTTGTCCTTGCTGAACCAGCGATCACCAATAAAGGATGGTACTAGCGGATATTCCGCTATTCCAATTAGCGGAATCAATTCTGGAATATTTTGATGTCTGATAAGTTTTAAAAGCGCGAGCATCCATTTATTGCTGCCAAGCGTGGTTAGACCAATCCTCATGTTGATAATATTATACTTCAATGGGCGCATCGGTGTGTCCGGTACCAGATCGGTGCCGACACAAATATCATGTTTATATATATTTTTTACAATCCGCCCCAATGATCCGACCTCAAATGCTTGTCTGGCGGCAGTCAAATGTCCGCCACATAAGGTATTTAGCCTTTGATGTTGAATCTGTTTCACAAGCGGTGGAGTTCAAGAGCGCTGTTGCGCGCGCCCGTTGATATATCTTCGGTGAATTAGGCGATTTTCCCTAAATAATGGTAGGAGGAATTTAATTATGACCAATAATCTTATCAGACTATCAGTGCGGTCTGTGGCGGAGGAAACCGTCGAAAAACTTAATTATTTAAGGTCGGTCACGCGCTTGCCGATGGGTGCACTAGTGGAGGACGCTGTTGCAGCATTATGGGAGCAGCATGTCGATGAAGGGTTTGAATTACCTGATTTTGACTACGATAATGCTGCATAATCGGTGATATGGATATATTGAAATCTGATACGCATTCCAATCCGTAGAATTTGGTGGTCTAGTGCTGAAAGAGCAGCAGGATTTTCAATGACCCAAATTACCCAATCAGAAATTAATAAAGCAGCATGGTCGGCATGCGATACATTTAGAGGCGTGGTTGATCCGTCGATCTATAAAGGTTTCGTTCTTACCATGCTATTTCTCAAGTACCTGTCTGATGTATGGCAAGATCATCGCACCAGATACGAGGCAGAGCACGCTGACAGCCCCGATCTAGTGGATGCGTTGGATGCTACAAGAAGCATTTGCATTGCCACCAGAGGCCAGTTTTACGGCCTTACATAAGCAACGCCATAAAGCTGGTAATGGCGAGCGTATTGATAAAGCCCTGCACGCCATTGAAGAGGCCAATATTAATAAATTACGGGATGTTTTTCAGGACATCAGTTTTAATTCAAACCGGCTTGGTGATGAAGAACAAAAGAACGATATACTTCGTCATCTATTAGAGGATTTTGCCAAACCCAGCCTTGATCTACGCCCATCGCGGGTTGGCCAGTTGGACATTATTGGCGGGGCCTATGAATATCTGATTGGTAAGTTCGCGGCCACAGCAGGTAAAAAGGCGGGTGAGTTCTATACCCCCGCTGAGATATCAACGCTGATGGCCCGACTGGTTAATCCACAAGAGGGTGATGATAAACGGTACACCAAGTTTTCGTCTGCTGGATATGACACGCCAATGGGGCAGTTGCTCCCATGATGGTCATATTGTCGTTAACCCGCATCTGATCAAAGCACCCCGCGATTGTATCGATTATGTTCTTATTCATGAGCTTGCCCATCATTAGCATCATGATCATACGCCCGCATTTTGGGGGTTACTCGATCAGCATTGTCCGGACTGGCGAAAAAGCAAACATCATCTTGATGGGTTGGTGGAAGTGTTGATGGGAGAATGATCAAACAGGGAATTGTCGCCTGTACGAGGGCGCGGAGTCCAAGGTATCTTATGCGCGCTCGCTAAAATAATTTATTTTGAAACAATGAGATGTTGCAAGTTTAGCTCTTGATACTTTATTTTCTCAATTTCCTCATGCAATTGAGCCAGCGGATACCCACGCCCATATATTTCAAACGATTCTGAATTATTACTAGTCCATCCTCCTAGTGCACGGCCAATGCCTAGATCAATTTTTTCATGGCGGACTTCGTCCCTGAAATTGTGACGGAGCGAATGAAATACATGCTTCCGACTATGTATCCCAATTTGTCGAAAATACCTGTTAACTTTTTTCGAAAATGTTGTTGAGTAATATCCATCACATCCGATGGTGATGTCACCAAAAAGCTTGTGGTTTGCTGGGCGACTAGAATGAAACTCGAGCAGCCCACATGATATCAGCATTGGATGAATGGGTATCATTCTGACCGAACTTCTGGTTTTTACTGATTTATCATTTCCGTTGTTTTTACTAATGTGGCTTATGTCAAAACACCAAATTCCCTCTTCTTTAAGAATATCGTTTACGTCTAGTTGGCAAATTTCATTTGAGCGCATGCCATTCCACAACGCGATCAGAGTAACCCAAAATATGGCTGAATCTCGCTTATTTTCCGCATAAATCTCACTGTTAAACAATGTTTGTAATTGGGTCGAACTAAACGGTAATCGTTTCTCGTTTGCCGGAACGGGGTCATATACTCTTAGCAATTCATATCGTATCGGAATTTTGGGTATATAGTCAGAACCATCACACCATTTCAGAAAGGCGTAGAGACTACGAAGGTAGTTATTCACACCAGTAGGGCTAAGCCGATCAAGGTTATTTTCATTAGCGAAAATCACTTTCTGCTCAAAGTTTAGACCCTTAAGATTCACCATTTTTGAGAAATTTGGCGGTAACTTTTCAATTATTTCTTTCACGCCTATGCAATCGTCATGTGTTATGTCGCCGACATGCTTGTTTGAGCCAAGTATCTCAGAGACAACGGACAAGTATCCATAAATAGAAATCCGTGTTTTTTCAGTTCGTTTCCTGTGAGTACTTTCGACATACCTACCGATAAGATGAGAAATTGATCTTTTTTCTGCCTGTGTTTTATCGGTTTTCTGGTGTCGGATTGGCACATAACTATTTCGTATTCCGGTATTTAGGGTCGATGAATATAGCACTATTGCCCGATGAAGCTGTCTCGTGAATCTGGGTTGCGCCGAACTCATTCTTAAGTTGAGTGATCACGTCATTGGCAATTTTAATAACTTTAAAAAAAGCGTTTGAACCCTCATTAATCTTTAAAAGGTTCAGCTCTACAAATTGCTTTACAAAATCCGGTAACTCCGTGGGTTGTGTCGAGACGCTATCCCCAAAATCTAACGTGGGCTTGGAGTTAAAATAGTTCCAAGCTTCCATTCTGGGAATGGTTGATAGGTGATGGTGCAAATGTTCATATATTTCTCGGCCAAGCGCAACAACCTCTTCGTCTGATAAGTCACTTACTAAACGGTATTCTTTGCGAGATCGTCGTAGCTCTAAATCAATCTCATTTCTCTTTTTTTTAACAGAATCAAATGCTCTTTTTATTGCTACATCGCGGTCGGATGTGCCTAAGCTAATCCAATATTCCTTTTTGCCCAAGCTGGCCTGAAGCTCTTTCGGTACCTGCACGCGGGTATAAAACAAGTTTCCTCGTCGAAATAAGTTTGGAATTGTTTTTCTCAATGACATACGTATATTGTAGCAGCTAATTGTAGCACAATATATACACAAAGGCTAATTATTAAGTAACTTATTGAAATAGCTTAGTATAAAATAACATTGGCGGAGAAGGAAGGAGTCGAACCCTCCAGAGACGAACATCTCGCCTCAAACCGGTTTTGAAGACCAGCGGCGCCACCGGGCACCTTGCTTCTCCTGATGACGTCACAAGTCTGGTTTTTCGCCGCCCAAATGACCGCGAATACGTCGGTCGCCGACCCTAATCGTGCGGCCGGATTTGTCAAAGCTTTCGAGCAAACTAAGCGCATATTTTCGGCTGGTCCCCAGAATATCGCGAAACTCTGCCGCGCTGATGTCGTGATTATCGGCAAAATGCAGCGCCAGTTTCTCGACCGCTTGCGCAAAGGCCTCCGCAGTGAAAAACATGTTGGCTGTCACTCTGATAATGGAGTTTTCGCGCTCGAGAAAGGCGATCACGGTTTTGTCGTCAGCACTGATTTGGCCTTGCAAAGGGGGTGAAAACGGGGTGGTTCTAAGTGCTGATAACAGCTCTTGTGCCGCTGTTTGCAATCGCTCGTTCAGCGTGGTTTTATGTGAGTTAAGCGCGAAAATTCCCTCATGAGATTGGAGTGTACCCTTGGCGATTGCCCGCGCGCAAACCGCCGCAAAAAGCGTCGGATCGACCCTGCTCGCCGTTCGCTGATGCAGCACATCAAGGCCAAGGCCGGGAAGCGAAGGATGCAAGGCGTGGGCCGTAGCCAGCGTAACTTTAACCTTTTCAATCAACGTGTTAAGTTGCGTTTCGGTCGAAACCCAGACGGCAGAGCCAGCCTCCAGTTCCAGCAGGTCGTCGGTAGCGTTAACCATGATTTGCCGCGTATCTGGCTGCAGATTAAGCCGAAATCCCACCGCGTCGGCCTCAATCGCGAGACCGCTTCGCTGCGCGATCATCAGCCTTGCCGCAAGCGCAAAATCTGCCGCCAAAACTGCCGCCAATTGCCCTGCACGCTCTGCCGAGCGTCGCCCTGATTTTTGCCCCAACGGATCAAGAACGCAGCCCCCGCCAAGCGTGTGCTTGCCTTGTTCGTCGCGCAGAATGAACCGATCTTCGGTCAGGGCGTGCATCGGCTCCGACAGATGGATTTGCGCAAAGTCGCTGACCCCCTGCGCCAGTGTTTTTCGCGCGCCAAGCAGCGCCACCGTTCCCCGCCTTTCGGCGGTGCCGAGATGCAGGCGTACGCGCTGCCCGTGCTGCAAGCCACCCTTGAGTTTGCCCCCGATCAACGCGCTCACCGTGATCTGCGCGTCAAACCGATCGGTGGAGCGGTCAAGCTCCGGCGCCACGGCCACGTACCCGCGACAGAGCCGCGAAGGCGCGCCCCCGCTCAGGTTGATCGCCAGCCGTTCGCCTGCGCGTCCGCTTGCGACATCGCTCCCGTGCTGCTGCAATCCGCGCACCCGAAACCTGCCAATATCAGGCGCGATTGCCAGTTCGTCGCCGTGGCGAATTTCGCCCGACACGACCGTGCCGGTCACCACCACGCCGCGCCCGTGAACCGAAAAAACCCGATCAATCGGCATGCGAAACAGCCCCTCGGCGGACTTCGTCTGCCTGCCTTTCAGCCGCGCCGATATCACGGATTTCAACGTGTCAATTCCTGCGCCGGTCGCGTTTGAAACCTCGACAATCGGCGCATTTACCAGTCGCGAGCCATCAAGAAATATCTCGATTTCCTCCCTGAGATCGCGCAGCCTCACCGCATCAACTCGGTCGATCTTGGTCACGACAAAAATGACATTCTCCACGCCCAGAGCCGTCAAAATCGCCAGATGCTCCTCGGATTGGGGCATCACACCATCGTCCGCCGCGATCACGAACAGCACCAGATTAAGGCCGTGAACCCCGGCCACCATGTTGCGAATAAACCGCTCGTGACCGGGAACATCGACCAGCCCAATCGGCGCACCAAACCCAAGATCAAAATGCGCAAATCCCAGATCAATCGAGATACCGCGCGCTTTTTCGTCCGGCAACTTGTCGGTATCCTGCCCGGTGAGGCGCCGCACCAGCGCGGTTTTGCCGTGGTCGATATGGCCCGCTGTGCCGATGACGAAAGCCATGTGCGTTTTCCCGTGTTGCGTCCGCTTTCATAGTGCATAGAGTATCGGCAAAAGACGAGGAAGCCCCCACATGTCATCTTCTCCCAAACCTGCTCGCGCCCAAAACCTTGGCCGCATCCCGTCCGTGGATGTGCTGCTTCGCGACGCCAAATTCACCCCCCTGATCGCTGTATTTGGCAGAACCGCGACCCGCGATTGCCTACGCGAGGTGCTGGTACAAATGCGATCTGCGCCACAGCCAGAGGTCATGCCCGAGCAGATCGCCGTCGCGGTTGAGCGTCACTTGCAGGCGATAAACGCTCCAAATCTTCGGCCGGTTTTCAACCTCACCGGCACGATTTTGCACACTAACCTTGGCCGCGCGCCCCTGCCGGACGTGGCCGTTCAGGCGATGGTTCGGGCGGCAGGCGCGGTTAATCTGGAATATGATCTTGCCACCGGACAGCGGGGTCAGCGCGACGAGCATGTGGCGGGTTGGATCAAGCGCCTGACCGGGGCCGAGGCTGCAATCGTGGTTAATAATAACGCTGCTGCCGTGATGATTGCCCTTAATACGCTGGCGTTTGACCAACAGGTGATTGTGTCGCGCGGCGAGTTGATCGAGATCGGCGGCGCGTTTCGCATGCCCGATATCATGGCTCGCGCGGGGTGTAATCTGTGCGAGACCGGCACGACCAATCGCACACATATCGGCGATTTTGAGGCAGCGATCGGTGCTAAGACCGCCATGTTGCTCAAGGTCCATACCAGCAATTATCAGATCAAAGGCTTCACCAAATCCGTGCCCGAGGGCGACTTGGCGCATCTGGCCCACACCCATGATTTGCCGTTTGTGGTTGACCTTGGCAGCGGTGCGCTGATTGATCTGACGCCCTACGGACTGCCGCGCGAAACCACGGTGCGCGAGACCTTGCAAGCGGGCGCTGATCTGGTGACATTTTCGGGCGACAAGCTGCTTGGCGGCCCACAAGCGGGCATTATTGCCGGGCGCGCCGACCTGATTGACAAGATTGCCAAGAACCCGATGAAACGGGCGATACGGCTTGATAAAATCACCCTCGCAGCCCTTGAGGCCGTCCTGTCGCTTTACGCACATCCCGAAAAACTGGCCGAGAATTTGCCGACTTTGGGCCTACTCAGCCGGGCGGCAACGGACATCAAACAACAGGCCGAGCGGCTCGCGCCTTTGGTTGCGCATGCCCTTAAACCCTTAAAAACATAGCGACCGTGGAGGTTGTCACCTGTCAAAGCCAGATCGGCAGTGGTTCGTTGCCGGTGGATTTGCTGGCCAGTTTCGCGCTGTGTTTGCGGCCCAAAAACCACACCGATCAAGCCTTGCGTGCCTTGGCGACCAGCTTGCGCACCTTGCCGCAGCCGGTGATCGGGCGGGTGCAAAACGGCGCACTCCTGCTTGATCTGCGTGCTCTCACCGAGGAGGCGAGCTTTTTGAACCAGCTTGGCGCGCTAGATCACGACAAAGATTGAACCGGCCCGCGATTTTCGGTGGTAAGCCCAAAACAAACACCCTAAAACCGCCCAAGCACCATCCCCGGAAACCCCGCATCAAGAAAGGAGCAAACATGGACCAGATCCGCTTGACCGCACTCGCCCACGGCGGTGGTTGAGGCTGCAAGATTGCTCCAGCGTTGCTGGAAAAGATCCTCAGCTCTGTCCCCGCGCAGATCTTTGACCCCGCCATGTTGGTTGGGCTAGAGACCAAAGACGACGCAATTGTCTATCGTATCGACGACGACAAAGCCGTTGTTGCGACCACTGATTTCTTCATGCCGGTGGTGGACGACCCCCATGATTTCGGCGCGATTGCGGCGGCGAATGCGCTGTCTGATGTTTACGCCGTCGGAGGTTCGCCGATTTTCGCGCTTGCGATTGCAGGCATGCCGACCGGCAAACTTTCGCCCGAGATTATCGGCCAAATTCTGGCTGGCGGCGCGCATATGGCGGCAAAAGCGGGCATCATCGTTGGCGGAGGCCACTCGATTGACAGCCCCGAGCCGATCTATGGTCTGGCCGTTGTCGGCCTTGTTCACCCCGACCACATCAAACGAAACTCGGCCGCCAAAGAAGGTGACGTACTGATTTTGGGCAAGGCACTTGGTGTCGGAATTCTCAGCAGTGCGTTCAAGCAAGGCAAGCTCTCGCCCAGAGATTACGCCGAGATGCTGGCTACGACCACGCAACTGAATTCCATCGGTGCCGATCTTGGTAAAATCGCTGCGGTCCATGCCATGACCGACGTGACCGGGTTCAGTCTACTTGGTCATCTGACCGAAATTTGCCAAGGCTCGGGCGTTGCCGCCAGCCTTGATCTTGCGGCAATTCCGCTGCTGCCGTCGTCCCTGCCATTTGCGCGCGCGGGCAATAACACTGGCGCTGGCACGCGAAATCGCGAGACCTACGGGCCCGACGTGACCTTGCCCGAGCTGCCCGACTGGCACCGCAATCTGCTGTTTGATCCCCAAACCTCCGGCGGCTTGCTGGTCTCTGTGGCCGCAGACGAGGCGGCGCGGGTTTTGTCCATGTTCCATGAGCAGGGTTACGCGCGTGCGGCCATCATCGGGCATATGGCAAAGGGCGCGCCCGCGATTGATGTGGTTGATAATCATGGCTGACAAACTTGGCCTTTTCGCGCTGATCGCGCCAATTATGTCAGTATAAACAACGCTATGGCCATTGAACTCACCAGTCTTGCCGACCTGAACACTCTGCCGTTTGACCAGATCATCGACGTGCGCAGCCCTGCCGAATACGCGCTCGACCATATCCCCGGCGCGATCAATCTGCCGGTTTTGAGCGATGAGGAGCGCGCGCGCGTCGGCACCATCTACGTTCAAGACAGCCGCTTTCGTGCCCGAAAACTCGGCGCAGCACTGGTGGCGCGAAATGCCGCGATCCATCTGGAGGGCGCTCTTTCTGACAAAGACGGCTCCTATCGCCCGCTGGTATATTGCTGGCGCGGGGGCCAACGTTCAGGCTCGTTTGCGGGGATATTGGCGCAGATCGGCTGGCGCGTCGATCTTGTGGCGGGGGGCTATCGCAGCTATCGCCGTTTGGTCGCCGAATGTCTTTACGAGACCGAATTCCCGGCCCCTGTGGTTGTTCTTGGCGGCAATACCGGCACTGCCAAGACCGACATTCTGCATAAAATTGCTGCTCTTGGCGGGCAGATCATCGACCTTGAAGGGTTGGCTAACCATCGCGGCTCGCTGTTTGGCGCGCGGGAGGGCGGGCAGCCCTCGCAAAAGGCGTTTGAGGGCGCGTTGGCGCAGAAAATCACCGCCCTTGATCCCGCGCGTCCGGTCCTGCTTGAGGCTGAATCAAGCAAGGTCGGTGATCTCTTTGTGCCGCCGAGCCTGTGGAAAGCCATGCAAGCCGCCCCGCGCCTGACGCTGGACGTTCCCGTCGATGAGCGCGCACGCTATCTGGTGCGCGCCTATAGTGATCTGATCGTGGATACTGATAATTTAGTCAATATAATCAATAAATTACGTCATCTTCATTCGGCAGACCAAATTGAACTCTGGCTCGATCTTGCCGCCAATAAGGCGTTTGAAGCCTTGGCCAAAGGCTTGATGGGGCAGCATTACGACCCACGATATACCAAGCAATCCGGCCCACATATAGGCCGCGCAGGCCGGGTTTTATCGCTAGACGACCTGTCAGAAACCGGCCTTGATCTGGCCGCTGCGCGTCTGATGGAGTTTGCCCAAAACCTCTGAGGCCCCGCGCATCACGTGCCGCAATATGTCTCGCGGACCACCTCGTCCTCGCGCGGCGCGTTTTCGTATTCGTCAAATTCTGTTTGCTCCTCAAACGGTTTTGCCACCACTTTCAGCAGGGTTTCAAACAGCGTGAAATCTCCATCATTGGCCGCATCTATCGCCTGCTCAACCCGATGGTTGCGCGCGATATAGATCGGGTTTGCCGAGGCCATCCGCGTGCGGACCTCTGCCGGATCATCCTGCTTCAGTCGGTTTTTCCACCGCGTGAGCCAATGCTCAAACGCCGAGCTATTGCCAAAAACCACGCGAAGCTCCGATAGGTCGTCTTGTTGCCAACCCTTTGTTAACAAGCGAAAACATTGGGTGAAATCGGCCCCAACCTCCTGCATTTCCGCCATCAGCGACTGGATCAAGGCACCATCATGCGACCCGAACTGACCCAGTCCGAGCTTGCGCGCGAACCGGGTTTCATAGGCCGCTTGAAACTGATCAGAAAACCCATCAAGCACCTGCTGCGCGGCCTCGGCAGCCTGTTTTGGATCAGAGCCGATCAGCGGCAACAGCGATTGCGCAAGCTGCGCCAAATTCCAATGCGCCATCGCCGGTTGGTTGGCCCATGCATAGCGCCCCTGTTGGTCTATCGAGCTGAAAACCGTCGCCGGATGATAGGCGTCCATGAACGCACATGGCCCATAGTCGATGGTCTCGCCCGAAATCGACATATTATCGGTGTTCATCACCCCGTGAATAAACCCCATTTGCATCCAGCTCGCGACCAAATCCGCCTGCCGCTCCATCACCGTTTTCAACAGCGAAAGCGCCGGATTTTCGGCCTCCATCGCCTCGGGACAATGCCGCGCCAGCACAAAATTCAGTAATAATTTCAATGCCTCTCTGTCTTTTTGGCCATAAAAATACTGAAATGTGCCGACCCTGATATGGCTTTGTGCGATCCGGGCCAGAACCGCGCTGGGCAGCGGTTTTTCACGCATAATTTGCTCACCTGTGGCGATCACGGCCAGCGCGCGGGTGGTTGGAATTCCAAGCCCGAACATGGCTTCGCTGACCAGATACTCGCGCAAAACCGCCCCAAGAGTGGCCTTGCCATCGCCGCCACGGGAATATTGTGTCGGGCCTGAGCCTTTTAAATGGAGGTCAAAAACTACACCACTAGGAGCCATAATTTCCCCCAACAACATTGCCCGCCCATCCCCAAGCCGGGGTGCCCAGCTGCCAAACTGATGCCCCGCATAAACCATCGCCACCGGCGTCAGACCACGCGGAAAATCCGCGCCCGCGAGCAGGCCAATACCGGCAGGGCTGGTCAGTTCGGGTAACGAGAAGCCAAGGCGCTCGGCGAGCGGTCCGTTCAGTTTTATCAGGCTGGCTTCGGGCGGAGTTGCTGGCTGAACGGGCGCATAAAACCTTTCAGGAAGCTCGGCGTAACTGTTGGTTAACTCAATCGGCAAGGGCCGCTCCTATCATGGCTAAGCAATTAACCTAAGGACGAGGCCGCGCGATTTCCAGTCATGCAAACCGATCCGGGTCAAGCGCGCTGATATCCATATTGACCTTTTTCCCGAGCACAATATCAGCGGCCATGCGTCCAAGACGCGGCCCGATTGTGATGCCCAGATGTTGCGATCCATAGGCGCAAATCACGTTTGGCGCGGTTTTTATCGGCCCGAGATGCGGCAGGCTGTCGGGGGTCGAGGGGCGGTGACCCATCCAAGTTTCCTCTGATTGCCAGGTAAGGTCAGGGTAAACCTCGCGAATTCGTTTTTTCAACAGCCTGATCGGCGCGTCTGAGGCTGGGGCATTAAGACCTGCAAACTCGACAATCCCGGCGCAACGCAGCCCGTCTCGCATGGGGGTGACCACGAATTTTGCGTCCGTCACCATGAACGGGCATGACGGCATATAGCTGGGATTTTTCAAGAATAGATGATAGCCCCGCTCGCTTTCCAGAAACGGGCGCTGGCCCAATTTGCGGGCCAAACTGGCCGACCAAGCCCCCGCCGCCAGCACGATTTTATCGGCCTGAAGCACTTGACCATCGTGCAGCTTGACCGAGTTTCCCTCAATGGCTGCGACCTCGCCTGACACAAACTTTCCACCGGATTGAACAAAGAAATCCGCCAAAGCCGCCACATAATCGGCGGGCGAACTTAGCCAGCCATGGTCGGTAAATCTGGTCGCGTATTGGTATCGCTCACTTAGTTTAGGGTCGAGTTTTGTTAGGGTCGCGCGATCCAGTTCTTCATAATCAAAGCCGAGCTTGCGGCGCATTTGAGTGCTTAAGCTGTCATGCTCAAACGCGGATTTATCGCGATAGTAAAACATGTAATCGCCTGTTTTAATATAATTTTCTGCTGGAGTTCCCGCAGCCAACGCCAGATGTTGATCGACGCTATCGCCGGTCAGAACCGCAAGGGTTTGGCTGATGGCTGCCATCCGTTGAGGCCGCGAATTTTTCAAAAACGGCACCAGCCAAGGCAGTAGGCGCGGCAGATAGCGCCACCGCAAAAATAACGGCGCGTCACTGCTCAGCAGCATTTTTGGTACTTTGCCAAGCAGTCCCGGTTCAGCGGTGGGAACCACCGCGCAGCGCGCCAAAAGACCTGCGTTTCCGTAGGAGGCCTGCTCGGGTGCGCCCGGCTCTATCCGGTCAACCAAGGTCACCGCAACTCCCGCCCGTCGCAACCATTCGGCAGTTGCAACGCCGGTAATTCCGGCTCCGATAACTATAACCGACTGCACCATTTCGTTTCTCTTCAGTGTCTAGTTCATGGGTCCAAGTAATAACCGCGCGCGCGCGATTGCAATCAAATTCTCCGGATTTTTTGATCAAAAAACCGACCACGAGGGATATGGCGGCGTTAACCTCGATCCGTGAGCGTTAATCTATTTGAAATCAACGGCACGGCACCACATCTGGCTTTTAGGATTGCAGGCTGGACAAGGCGCTCGATTTACGGGCACAAATGGGGTGAAACACTGCAACGTGCTGATCTAAAAGGCGATAAATCACCCGTGACCCAGCTTAGTGAAGACGCCCAAAACATCCTGTCAGGTCATCGTCGCGCGCTGGCCCGGGCAATCACGCTTGTCGAAAGCACGCGGCCAGATCATCGAGCTAAGGCATTGAAATTGCTTGATGAACTTCGAAGCACCTCTGGACATCAGGCCCTCAGAATAGGTCTTTCTGGCACCCCCGGCGTTGGTAAATCCACCTTTGTCGAGAGTTTCGGCATGATGCTCATCAACCAAGGTTTGAAGGTCGCGGTTCTGGCGGTGGACCCCTCATCAACGCGTAGCGGCGGCTCTATATTGGGGGACAAAACCCGGATGGAGCGGCTCGCGCGGCAAAAAAACGCTTTCATCCGCCCGTCGCCCAACCAGACCGCTCTGGGCGGGGTTGCGCGGCGCAGTCGCGAGGCGGTTCGTCTGTGTGAGGCCGCCGGTTTTGACGTGATTCTGATCGAGACCGTGGGGGTGGGACAGTCCGAAACTCTGGTCGCCGATATGGTCGATATCTTTGTGCTGCTGCTGGCACCTGCTGGCGGGGATGAGTTGCAAGGGGTCAAACGTGGCATTATGGAAATCGCCGATTTAGTCCTTATAAATAAGGCCGATGGTGATTTGAAATCGGCGGCAATGCGGACTTGTGCGGATTATGCCGGCGCCCTGCGGCTGCTGAGAACGCGGCCAAATGACCCCGCAGATTTCCCCAAAGCCATGCCGATCTCGTCGCTTCATGGTCAGGGGTTGGATCAATGTTGGCGCGAGGTAAACGCCCTTGCAAATTGGCGACGACAGGAGGGTTTTTGGAGGTCTCGGCGTCAGGATCAGGCGGTGCGCTGGTTTGAGACGGAGGTTCAGGAAGGGGTTCTCGCGCAACTCCTTGAAAATACGTCACTAAAGGAAGCGCGGCAACGTTTGCACGATCAGGTTTTCGCCGGAAATATCAGCCCGGAAAATGCAGCGGCACAGGTTCTTTTGCAGTTGAGACAAAAATAGTCACCCGGTTTGATTTCAAACCACAACTTCCCCTTGACCACAGGGCGTAGTCGGCCTAATAAACGGCTCGAAATTCCGCAGCGCTGCGTGGTGCCGCGTGCGCAAGTATACTCAAGGACTTCTGATATGTCTCGCCGTTGTGAACTGACTGGTAAAGGCGTGATGGTTGGCAACAATGTCAGCCACGCCAAAAATAGAACTCGCCGCCGGTTTTTGCCGAACCTGAATGATGTGACGCTGGCCTCCGAGGCTCTGGGTCGCTCGTTCAAATTTCGCATTTCCGCCGCTGCGTTGCGCAGTGTCGATCATCGCGGTGGTCTGGATGCGTTTCTGGCAAAAGCCAAGGATGCCGAGCTTTCGGTGCGTGCGCTGAAGGTTAAAAAGGATATTGCTAAGGCAATCGCGGCCTAGGTTTCGCCGATAGTTTTTCTAAAGAAACGGTGTTGCTCTTGTAGTAGTACCGTCTTTTAATGTTTAATAACAACGTGATATGCTATTTTTGCGCGGCGGTTTTGACTGTTTCGCATCATGGGTTTGCCGATTGACACAGCTCTTCTGCTTCTAAACCCCAGGCTTTGTAACGGGTCCAAAACTGCTCGTTGCTGGATTTTGTCGATTGGCGAATCACCTGCGCTTTGTGCGGGTCTTTAAAAAATCTTGCGGCAAGGCGTTGGTCTTTACGCTTCAGGCGCATGTCCGCGACCTGCTGAATACATCCGCATACTGCTGCACTCGTCCCGGTGCGGCCGGCTTTGAGGCAGGCTTTTTCTATCAGCTGGCCGGCGGGCACTGACGACGGCACGGTGGTTAAGATGATCGCGGTCAACAGGAATTGTTTCATTAAGGCACCAGCTCGTTAGTCTGCTCGACTGCGTGCATATCACAGATCAGCGGCCCCATAAAGGTGACACGCGCGATGTGGTCATGAAGCGTTAGTAAATGGTGGATATTGTACAAACGTTACAAAACGTACGTGTGTTTCGTACGAAATTAGGGTGCTAAATGCAGAAAAAAACCAAAATGGTCACGATCAGTGAATTGCGTACCCGGATTGTCGCCATTTTGAGCGAGGTGAAGTTCACCGGCAACCGGGTTGAAATCTGGCGAAACGGAAAGCGTGCTGCAGCGCTGGTCTCGGTTGATGACTTGGAGAGGTTGGAAGCTGCCGAGCGAAAATCTGCCGTGCAACTCGAGCATGAGATGCGCGCCAAAATCGAGGCGTGGCGACGGTTGGAAGGGTAGGCTATATTACGAGGTGGTGACTTGGGGGCAGGTTAGCGAAACCGTTACCACAACTTCGTCGCCCTGCAAGGTTTTTAGACGAGGCTGGCAGCGGGTGGTTATTTCAATCGCTTTCACCAATCGCGAAATCGCGTCCTTGCGTTGCGATTTGTTGCGCCAGTTGGTGCGGATCGCTTGCGCGCGTTCGCGGGTATAAAAGACGGTAATCTGGTCGCCGCCCATAGTGACGGTATTTTGGATCGCGCCGCGAAATTCCGGCGATGGCGAAGCGCAGGCGGAGAGAAACAAAAGCGCGAGAGGCAATAGGATTCGCGTGGAGTTGAACATACACCCAGCTTTGGCACCAAGTGGTTAAGATATCGTGAAGGGGCTGAGTTGCCTGTCAGTCGTCCATCTTGAGAGCAGAAATAAACGCTTGTTGCGGAATGTCGACCTTGCCAAATTTGCGCATCTTTTTCTTGCCCTTTTTCTGCTTTTCCAGCAGCTTTTTCTTGCGGGTGATATCTCCGCCATAGCATTTCGCGGTCACGTCTTTTCTGAGCGCCGAGAGGGTTTCGCGCGCGATGATTCGCCCACCAATCGCCGCCTGAATGGGGATTTTGAACATGTGCTGGGGGATCAGTTGTTTGAGTTTTTCAACCATGGCGCGACCGCGGGCCTCGGCCCGATCACGATGTACCATTGTGGAAAGGGCGTCGACCGGCTCGTCATTGACGAGGATTTGCATCTTGACCAGCGCGTCCTCGCGATAGCCCGACATTAAATAATCGAAACTTGCATACCCTTTGGTAACACTTTTGAGTCTATCATAGAAATCAAACACAACTTCATTCAACGGGAGGTCATAAACAACCATCGCGCGGCTGCCAGCATAGGTCAGGTCGATCTGGATACCGCGCCGGTCCTGACACAGCTTCAATACGTCACCAAGATAGTCATCTGGTACGAGGATGGTCGCCTTGATGCGTGGCTCCTCTATATGGTCGATATGGGTGGGGTCGGGCATATCCGCGGGATTATGCATCTCTTGGGTGGTGCCGTCGCGCATGTGAATTTGATAGATCACGCTGGGCGCGGTGGTGATCAGGTCTATGTCATATTCGCGCTCCAACCGGTCGCGGATCACTTCAAGGTGAAGGAGGCCCAGAAAACCGCAGCGAAAGCCAAAGCCTAGGGCGGCGCTGGTTTCCATCTCGGTTGAGAAGCTGGCATCATTGAGGCTGAGCTTGCTGATTGCTTCGCGCAGGTCTTCAAACTCGGCATTGTCAACCGGGAACAGGCCGCAGAAAACCACTGGTTGTGATGGGGCAAAACCCGGTAGGGCCTCAGCGCAGCCTTGTTTCTCGTGGGTGATGGTGTCGCCAACGGCGGTGTCGCGCACCTGTTTGATTGATGCGGTGAGAAAGCCGATTTCACCGGTGCCAAGTTGTTCAACCGGATCCATTTGTGGGCGGAAAACCCCGATGCGATCGACGGGATAGACCGCGTTGGTGTTGATCATGCGGATGCGGTCGCCCTTTTTGAGGGTGCCGTCGATGATTCGCACCAGAACCACCACGCCGAGATAGGCGTCGTACCAGCTGTCCACCAGCAACGCCTTGAGCGGCGCGTCGGGATCGCCTTTTGGGCAGGGCAGGCGGGTGACGATGGCCTCCAGCGTTTCGGGGATGCCGATGCCGGTTTTGGCGGACACCAAAATGGCCTCGGAAGCGTCAATACCGATCACGTCCTCGATCTGTTCGACGACTTTTTCCGGCTCGGAGGCGGGCAGGTCGATTTTGTTCAAGACCGGCACGATCTCGTGGTCGGCATCCAGCGCTTGATAGACGTTGGCGAGGGTTTGGGCCTCGACCCCTTGGGTGCTGTCGACCACCAAAAGGCTGCCTTCGACCGCGCGCATGGAGCGGCTGACCTCATAGGCGAAATCCACATGGCCGGGGGTGTCGATCAGATTGAGGACATAATGTTCGCCATCCTGCGCGTCATATTCGATGCGCACGGTGTTGGCCTTGATGGTGATGCCACGCTCGCGCTCGATATCCATGGTGTCGAGCAACTGGGCCTCCATATCGCGGTCGGCGACGGTGCCGGTCGACTGGATGAGGCGGTCGGCAAGCGTGGATTTACCGTGGTCGATATGGGCGACGATGGAAAAATTTCGGATATGGGTAAGGTCTGTCATGGCTCAGGGATATGAGGGGGAATGTTGAGGGGGTCAAGGGCTGCGAGGTTTGTTTTGGTTCGTCGCTGTGGCGGTGATGCAGGTGTCACGAGGAGAGGAGCGCGCGGATCTCGGCCTCGAACTCACGGGGTTTTTCGGCGTGGAGCCAGTGCTGGGCGTCAGCGATCTGGCGAAACTGGGCGTTTGGAAACAGGGTCAGGATTTTGGCATGATGCGCGGGGGCGACATAATCTGAGTTGGCACCGGAAAGAAACAGGGTCGGGCCGTCAAAATGGGTGGAAAACTGCGGGAAACCGATAATTTTATCCATCTCGGCGGCCAGCACTTCAAGGTTAAACCGCCAGCTTGGGGGCTGGGTTTTCAGATTGAGGCTTTGGAGCAGGAAGGCGCGAACTCCGGGGTCGGGCACGGACTCGCGCAATTGCTCATCGGCGTCGCGGCGGCTGGAAATGGTTGAAAGCTCCAGCGACAGCATGGCTGCTATCAACGGGAGTTGGGTGTGGTCATAACGGACCGGTGCGATATCGGCGATCACGAGGTGCCTGACCAAATCTGGGCGCGTCAAGGCCAAGCTCATCGCTGCCTTGCCGCCCATCGAGTGGCCAATAATGTCGGCAGGCATTGGTTGAGCTTCGATAATTTCGGCGAGGTCCGTTGCCATATCATGGTAGGAATTGCTGCTAAACCAAGGGCTTGACGCGTGGTTTCGCATATCCACAGCTATTATATGGCGGTCAATGGACAGTCTTTTTGATAAGACGCCCCAATTGCGGGCCGAGCCGAACAGCCCGTGGGCGATCAGCAAAGGGGGCGCTCCGGCTTTGCCATTTTGGATCACGTTCAGCATGGTTTCCCTGTCGTTTTTGTCGTGGTATAGGGATGTGTATAATCGCGAATGCGACATTTCGGCAAGGGAGTTGAAAAAGCGTGTTATGCCCTCCAAATGAATATTAGCAAAACCAAATATAGGAGCTAAAAAGATGGAAATGAGTATCGACGTCACGCTTAGTGGCAGCATGGATGAAGTGATCGACCGCGTGACGGGCGTGCTGAAGGAAGAGGGTTTCGGGATTTTGACCCGTATTAACGTGGATACCACGCTCAAAACCAAAATTGATGTGGATTTCCGCCCTTACGTGATTTTGGGCGCTTGCAATCCTAAACTCGCCCATCAGGCGTTGGTGGCGCGGCCCGATGTGGGGCTGATGTTGCCTTGCAATGTGGTGGTGGATCAAGTCGCTGAGGGGACTTGTCTGGTGCGGTTTATTGATCCTGCCGCGATGATGAGCTTTGGCGATCTTGGCAATGACGAGGCGCTGGTTGCAATTGGTGCGCAGGCGGGCGCGAAAATTGCCAAGGCCGCTGCGGCGCTGAGCTGACAATTTGACGGGCGTTTGCCCTGACTGTTGCCCGAACCGGGTGCATCGCGTAAGATGTGCCCGGACGGGAGACAGAAATGTACAAGACTTCTCTGGGGTCGGTGATGGCAGAAATCGAGGATTTGCTGGCGGATAAATTTTCGGCTAAGGGTCGGGATTTAAACCAGAAAGTGAAGCATGCTGGGCGCAAGCTGCCGTCGAAGTTTCGCAAGCAGGTGGCCTATCTGATTGAGGTTGAAAAGCGCTATCAAAACCCTAAACGCGCCCATCAATATGATCCGGTTCGGGTGCTTGCGGCGCGGAAACAATGCGTTACCTATTTGGAAAAAATTGACAAGCGGGCGGCGCGAAGCCATCGGCGGCTGGCTTGGGTGACCACGGTGGCGGTTAATTTGTTTTTGATTGCGGTTCTGTTTGCAATCGGTGTGCAATATATGAAGTAGGTGCAGCTGTGTTCGGGTTTTGCCTTGGTGACGAGGTCAGGGTTGGATGAAGGTGCCAGCGCGAAGGTCGGCGAAGGCTTTTTGCAACTCGTCGCGGGTATTCATGACGATCGGGCCGTGCCAGGCGATCGGCTCTTTGATCGGCGCGCCGGAAACCAGCAAAAAACGTACGCCGTTGGGGCCAGCGGTCACGGCGATGGTGTCGCCGCTGTCAAATTCCACCAGCGTTCGGTTGCCGGAGGGGTCGCGGATCGTGATCTCTTGGTCATTGAATTCTTTTTCGAGCAGCACGCCCTTGGGGGCGGAAGCGCCGCTGAAGTCGCCGCTGCCTTCAAAGATATAGGCGAAGGTTTTGCGGTAAGTGTCCATCGGGAAGGTTTTGTGTCGGCCGGACGGGATCGAGATGTCGAGATATTGGGGGTCGGCGGCGATGCCCTCGACCGGGCCGGTTTTGCCTGAATATTTGCCGATAATGACCCGAATGACGGTGCCGTCATCGTCAACCAGTTCGGGTATTTCACCTGACGGGACGTCTTGATAGCGGGGTTCGGTCATCTTCAGGTTCACGGGCAGATTGGCCCAGAGTTGGAAGCCGTGCATCTGTCCGGCGGCGTTTCCTTTGGGCATTTCCTGATGCATGATGCCAGAGCCTGCGGTCATCCATTGGACATCGCCCGCGCCAAGCTGGCCGGTATTGCCAAGCGAATCCTGATGTTCGACGGAGCCGGACAAGACGTAGGTTATGGTTTCGATGCCGCGATGGGGGTGCCAGGGGAAACCTTTGAGATAGGCGTCGGGGCTATCGTTGCGAAAATCGTCAAACAGCAAGAACGGGTCGAGCATGTCTGGCTTGTCAAAGCCAAAGGCACGATGGAGGTGAACGCCTGCGCCCTCGACTGTCGGGCGGGCTTGGGTGCGTGATTTTACCGGGCGAATGGACATGATGTGGTCTCCCTTGTTGATCTGATCAACTTAGGGATTGAGCATATTAATAAACAGTATGGCTAACAGAAAAATATTGTTTCTAATTTGGAAACAACGGTCGCGCGTAGATGCTGTGATGTTAATACATGTTTTAGGTAATAAAAACAGAGAGTTGGAGGGAAGTGACGCGCCCCGAACTGAGCAGAGCGCGTCTTTGTTGGTAAGTCTACAGGCCCTTGGCGCGGTAGCTTGACGCGACCCGGCCAATTGACACCAGATAAGCGGCGACGCGCAGGTCGTTTACGTCGTCACGCCCGTGCCAGACTTCGCGCATGGCCTGATAGGCGCTGCGCATGGTGTCCTCAAGTCCCGAACGCACCAGCTCCAGTTCGCCCGCGCCGTGCAGATATTTGCTGATAAAATCGCCCGAAAGCTCGGTCGCATGGCCGCTTTCCGAGGAAATGCGGCGCAGCTCCTCGACCAGCAGCAAATGGCGCGCCTCTTCCTGGCGGCGTTGCATACGGCCAAAACGGATATGGCTGAGGTTTTTGACCCATTCAAAATAAGAGACGGTCACACCGCCAGCATTGGCATACATGTCGGGGATGATGACGGTGCCTTTTTTGCGCAGGATTTCGTCGCCGCCCGCTGTGATCGGACCATTTGCGGCCTCGATGATCAGGGGAGCTTTGACGTTTCCGGCATTTTTGAGGTTGATAACCCCTTCAAGAGCGGCCGGGATCAGGATGTCGCACTCGTTCTCAAGTACGCTGGGCCCGTTGGCGATATACTCGCCCTCCGAGCAGCCTTTGACGCCGTGGGTTTCCAGAATATGGGCGCGCACCGCGTCGACATTCATGCCCTTGGGGTTAACGAGTGCGCCGTCATGTTCGATGATGCCGGTGATGATCGAGCCATTCTCGGTCGAGAGGAACTGCGCGGCGTGATAGCCCACATTGCCCAAGCCTTGAACGATCACGCGTTTCCCGTCCAGCGTGCCGGTCATGTTGGCGGCGGCGATGTCTTCGGGATGGCGAAAGAACTCTTGCAGAGCGTATTGAACGCCGCGACCTGTGGCCTCGACCCGGCCCTGAATACCGCCTGCATTCAAGGGTTTACCCGTCACACAAGCCTGACTGTTGATGTCGGTGGTGTTCATGCGGCGATACTGGTCGGCAATCCATGCCATCTCGCGCTCGCCCGTGCCCATGTCGGGGGCGGGGACGTTTTGGCTGGGGTTGATGAGGTCACGCTTGGCTAACTCATAGGCAAAACGGCGGGTGATCCGCTCAAGCTCGTGCTCTTCATATTGGCGGGGATCGATGCAGAGGCCACCTTTGGAGCCGCCAAACGGAGCTTCTACCAGCGCGCATTTATAGGTCATGAGGGCGGCGAGCGCCTCGACCTCGTCCTGATTGACGCCAAGCGAATAGCGGATGCCGCCTTTGACCGGCTCCATATGTTCGGAGTGGACCGAGCGGTAGCCGGTGAAGGTCTGGATCTGGCCGCGCAGGCGCACGCCGAAACGCACGGTATAGGTGGCGTTGCACACCCTGATTTTCTCCTCAAGCCCCGGCGGTAGGTCCAACAGCGCCACTGCGCGGGTAAACATCATGTCAACGGATTGGCGAAAGCTTGGTTCAGGTGACGCGTTCATCTTACTCTTCCTCGGTTATTCTGCGGTTAATTCTGCTTTGGTTAATGCTGCCTGTTCTGGCACCATAAGGCCAAAGAGAACACAGATTTCTTAATGTTTCTTCACCATGAGCGGTTTTAAGCGGGTCGGCTTTGGCCAAATAGGTCAAATTTGAGGCAGCTTGTTGGCAGGGCGGTTTGGGCATATCACCTAACATTTTGTTATAGCTGGATTAAAGGCTAAGATCGAAGCGGCGGAATAGCGCTGGTGGGCGTAATTTGGTCTAAATCCAGCCCAATTTGCGGCATTATTGGCGGCTAAAACTGCGGCATGGCCCCAAAATTATTTGGTATGGGGTGCCAGTCAGGACATGTAATGATGAAAAAGTTCCTGCGGAGATTCGCGAAAAACGACGAGGGTAACGCCACGGTCGAGTTTGTGCTGTGGCTGCCGCTGATCATGGGGATCATTGTCGGCGCGTTCGATCTCAACATCGTTTTGATGACCCAGAGCAACATGTGGACCGTGGCGCGCGACACCGCGCGGCGGGTGGCAATTGGCGAACTTGATGCCAGCACGGGCCAAGCCTATGCGTTGTCAAAACTGAACTATATGAATTTCGAATACGGCGTGGATATCACGGTTGGCGACAATGTGGTGGTGGATATCAAGACATTTTTAAGCAATGTTGCGGTACTCGGGACCATGGGCGCGATGGGCAATTACGCGATTGACGCCAGCGTCACCATGCGCAGCGAGCAGTGAGTGGCGGGGGAGCGGATCATGCAACGCATCCTTTACCAGCTTAAATCGCGGATGGCGGTGGGCGGATTTATTGGCGACGAGCGCGGTTTTGTCACCCATTTCGCGTTGACGGTGCTGATCTTGATCCTGCTGTTTTCGGGGCTGTCGCTGGACAGCGCCAACTCGTGGCGGGTGCGTGATATGTTGCAAACGGCGGCCGATGCGGCCGCGCGCGCAGGGGCGATGGATTTGCCCAATGAGGCCACGGCGATGGATTCGGTGCTGGAACTGGCGGGCGACAACCTGACTGCGGCCAACAAAAAGGCCATCAGCGCCAGCAGCGTGGAATTTGGCACTTGGGACAACACCGCGCGCAGCTTTACGCCGCTGGACACGCCGGCAAATGCGGTGCGGGTGACGGCCTCGCGTTCTAAAGCGACAAATAATGCGGTGCCGACGTTTTTGTTGCGGCTGGTCGGGCTGACAAGTTGGGATGTCAATGTTGAAAGTGTGGCGTGGCGCTCTACCGAGAGCTGCTCTGTTGCGGATATTTCCTCCAATGGCAAGGTCACGATCAAGTCGGAAAACGACTTTTACAACGGCTATTGTGTCGAAGGGGCCAAGCAGGTCAAATTCACCGGCGACAACCAGTTTGACAACAATAATTCGATCTATGTGACCGACCTTAACAAGCTGAACTTGCCGGACACAACCAGCCTGTCGTCAATCGTCGGGCGCGGTACGTCAAAGAGCAGCTCCGGGCTGACTTATGGCGATATCGCCAAGGTGAGAACCCCCATCAGTGCCGCTTATGAGGCGGATATTCCGGCACTTGCGGCCAAGTATCTTGATCCGCTATCGGCGATCCAGCCCAGCTATATCAACGGCAATTCGGCGGTAATCAAGCTTGACGCCAAGAATGTGAAATACACCAGTTTTGCGCCGGGGCGGGTCTATGAGGTTCAATGTGGCGACGGCAAGGGTAATAAAGCGCAGTTCTTTAAGGAGCAGGATGTCTCCAAGGTGGTGATCGTGTCGAATTGCGCGATCTCGCTTGGCAAGGAGTCGAGTTTTGAGGATGTGGTACTGGTGTCAAAGGGTGCGGGCAGCGGCTCGGTTTATGCGGCCAAAGAGGTGGTGCTTGGCAAGGATGACGAGTGCAAGGCCGGGGGCGGTGTGTCGATCTATGCGGCGGGCGATGTGACCTCGGGCAAGAAGCTGAAGCTTTACGGGGTGGTGATTTCGGCGGGTGGCAAGGTCAAGCTGAAAAATGCCTCCAACAAGATCGCCGGGCTGACTATCGCGGCCAAGGGGGATGTGAAACTCGACGGTAAAGCGAGCTTTGGCACGTGTAAGACTGCGGCCTCGAGTGACGGCAATGTGGCCTATTTGCTGGTGAAATGAGCACGGTCTGTGGTCTGGGGTGAAGTTTTAGTGCGATGATGCTTGCAACCTTGGTGCGTCTGTCATTTTATGGCGCCAGGGTCATTCAGGGGTCATGGAGAAGATGCGCTATTCCGGTTTTCAGGTGTTGCTGAACGGCTTGACTGGCAATAAAGGCTGGCGGCCCATGTGGCGTGATCCGACGCCAAAATCTGAATATGACGTGGTGATTATTGGCGGTGGCGGGCATGGGCTGGCGACAGCTTATTATCTGGCGCGCAAATACGCGATTACCAATGTTGCGGTGCTGGAGCGGGGCTATCTCGGCGGTGGCAATGTGGGGCGCAACACCACGATTGTGCGCGCGAATTATATGCTGGAGGGCAGTTCCCAGTTTTACTCCCACTCGCTGAAACTTTGGGAAGGGTTGGAGCGCGAACTGAACTATAACACCATGCTGTCGCAGCGCGGGTGTTTGATGCTCGGGCATTCCGACGGGCAGATGGATGCGCTGGCGCGGCGTGGCAATATGATGCGCATGCAGGGCGATGATGCGGAACTGTGGGGGCGCGACGAGACCCGTCGGCATGTGCCCTATCTTGATTTTGACAATGCACGGTTTCCGATCAAGGGCGGCTTGATGCATTGGCGCGGTGGTACGGCGCGTCATGATGCGGTGGCGTGGGGCTATGCGCGCGGTGCCGATCGGCGCGGGGTTGATCTTATTCAGAACTGCGAGGTGACCGGATTTAGGATTGAGCGCGGTCGGGTGCTCGGGGTCGAAACCTCGCGCGGTTTTATCGGCGCGGGCAAGGTCGGGGTGAGCGTGGCCGGGCGCTCGAGCCAAGTGGCGGCGATGGCGGGCCTGCGTCTACCGATTGAAAGCCATGTGCTGCAAGCCTTTGTAACCGAGGGATTAAAGCCGGTGATTGATAACGTGATCAGCTTTGGCATGGGGCATTTCTATATCAGCCAGTCAGACAAAGGTGGGCTGGTGTTCGGTGGTGATCTGGATGGCTATAACTCTTACGCGCAGCGCGGAAATTTGCCGATGGCGGAGCATGTTGCAGAGGCGGGGATGGCGCTGATGCCGATGATTGGCAAGGCGCGTGTGTTGCGCAGTTGGGGTGGGATCATGGATATGTCGATGGGGCTCGCCCATTATCGACAAAACCGGCATTGAGGGTTTGTTCATCAATTGCGGCTGGTGTTATGGCGGCTTTAAGGCCGTGCCTGCGGCGGGGGATGCGTTCGCGCATTTGTTGGCAACGGGGCGACCTCATGAGGTGGCCGACATGTTCGGGCTTGATCGGTTCGCGCGTGGGCGCATGATCGATGAAACCGGCAATGGTGCCACGCCGAACCTGCATTGAAAGGAGGGAAGTCATGCGTTTGAAATGCCCTTTATGCGGGGACCGTGATGCGCGCGAGTTTCACTATCGCGGCGCGGCCAAGTTGATGGAGCGACCCGAGGCGGGGGCGGGCGAGGCGGCATTTTACGACTATGTTTACCTACGCGAAAACCCCGTGGGGGCGAACTCTGAATTATGGTTTCACGAGTTGGGATGTCGCGCGTGGCTTTGTGTGTCGCGCGATGTCAGCAGCCACGAGATCCTGTCGGTTGAACTGGCCGACGCGGTGAAACGGGGGCAGGCATGAGCCGACTAGCCAAAGGTGGACTGATTGCGCGTGACCGTCCGGTACGGTTCCGGTTTGACGGGCGCGAGCTGACGGGATTTGAAGGCGACACGCTGGCCTCGGCCTTGCTGGCCCATGATGTGCGCTTGGTGGGGCGTAGTTTCAAATATCATCGGCCACGGGGAATTTTATGCGCCGGTTCTGAGGAGCCAAATGCGCTGGTTAAGATCGGCGAAGGTGGCGCGAGTACGCCTAATATTCGCGCAACCACGCAGGAGATTTATCAGGGGCTGATCGCGCATTCACAAAACCGCTTTCCATCGCTTCGGTTTGATCTGATGGCCGTAAACGATCTGATGGCACCGTTTTTCAGCGCGGGGTTTTATTACAAAACCTTCATGTGGCCAGCCGCGTTTTGGGAACGGTTTTACGAGCCGATGATCCGGCGTGCGGCCGGGCTCGGGGCGTTAAGCGGCGCACCGGATTTAGCACGCTATGACAAGGGTTTCGCCTATTGCGATCTGTTGATTATTGGCGCCGGACCTGCGGGATTGATGGCGGCGTTGGCGGCTGGACGGGCGGGGCTTGATGTATTGGTGGCCGACGAGGATTTTGAGGCGGGCGGACGGCTTAACAGCGAGACGCTTGAGCTTGACGGAGCCCCTGCGCGCGACTGGTTAACGACGACTTTGGCCGAGCTTTCGTCGATGGAAAATGTGCGCCTGATGACGCGAACCACGGTGACTGGAGCCTATGATGGCGGGATTTATGGCGCGGTTGAGCGGGTGTCACATCATCTTGGAGATGCTCCTGATGCGGTGCCGCTTGAGGTGTTTTGGCGCATCACGGCGCGGCGAGTGATCTTGGCCAGCGGCGCGATTGAGCGGCCGATTGCGTTTGCGGATAATGACCGGCCGGGGATTATGATGGCCTCGGCGGTGAGGAGCTATGTCAACCGTTTCGCGGTGGCTCCGGGGCGGGATGTGAGTATTTTTACGAACAATGACGAGGGGTTACGCACGGCTCGTGATCTTGTGGCGGCGGGTATCGGAGTGGTGGCGGTGATTGATACGCGCGCGGATGTGGCTGCCGATGACGAGTTTTTACATCTGCGCGGGGCCGAGGTGATCGCCACCAAGGGTCGGCTTGGTTTGCGCGAAATCACCGTGCGCGCAAGCGAGCAAACACGCGGGCAAACACGCGGACAAATACAGCGGATCAAGACCGATTGTCTGGTGGTTTCTGGTGGCTGGAACCCGTCAGTGCATCTGAGCTGTCATCTCGGCGCGCGTCCGGTTTGGCGCGAGGATATCGCGGCGTTTATTGCGGCGCGAGGGGCGGTGCCGGGCATGGTTGTGGCCGGGGCGGCGTGTGGCGAGATGAGCGCGGGGGCAGCACTTGGTTCGGGCTTGGCGGCGGCGAAAACGGTGATGGCAGCACTTGGGGGCAAGGTGGCGCGTCTGCGCGCTCCTAAAGCGGGCGAGGAGGGCGTGAAGATCAGCGCTTTTTGGCATGTGCGCGGCGGAAAAGGACGGGCTTGGCTTGATTTTTCCAATGATGTGACCGTCAAGGATGTGGCGTTGGCGCATCGGGAAAACTTTCGCTCGGTTGAGCATATGAAGCGCTATACCACGCTTGGCATGGCGCCGGATCAAGGCAAGCTTGCCAATATGGGCGCGCTGGCGGTGATGGCGGATTTGACCGGGCGCTCGGTTCCCGAGACCGGCACGACCACGTTTCGCCCTCCGTATACGCCGGTGTCGATGGGGGTGTTGGGGGCGCATGGTCGGGGGGTGGATTTTGCGCCGGTGCGGCGGGTTCCCTCGCATGAGCTGGCGCGCGAGTTGGGTGCTGAGATGGTTGAGGCCGGATTGTGGATGCGTCCGGCCTGGTATCCGCGCGCGGGCGAGAGCCACTGGCGGCAATCTTGTGATCGCGAGGCCTTGATGGTGCGCCAACGCGTCGGCATTTCGGACGTGACCAGCCTTGGCAAGATTGACGTCCAAGGGCCGGATGCGGCGGTATTTCTGGATCGGGTCTACGCCAATATGATCTCGACGCTTAAAGTGGGGCGGGTGCGTTATGCGGTGATGCTGCGCGAGGATGGAATGGTGCTGGATGATGGCACGGTGGCGCGGTTTGGCGCGCGGCATTTCGTGGTGACAACGACCACGGCCGCTGCCGGTGAGGTTTTGCGGCATCTTGATTTTTGTGCGCAAGTTTTATGGCCCGATCTTGACGTTATGTTTACCTCTGTCACCGAACAATGGGCGCAGTTCGCGGTGGCTGGGCCGAAGTCGCGTGAATTGATGTCGGCGCTGTGTGATGCCGAAATAACCGATGAGGCGTTTGCCTTTATGGGATGCGGAGAGGTGCGTCTGGGCAGCTTGGTGGCGCGGCTGTTTCGGATCTCTTTTAGTGGCGAGCGCGCTTATGAAATCGCTGTACCTGCCGAGTATGGTGACGGGCTGGTGCGATTACTTGATCAAGAGGCGGCGCGGCTTGGCGGCGGCTGGTACGGGATGGAGGCACTGAATGTGCTGCGTCTGGAAAAAGGCTATGTGACCCATGCGGAGTTGGATGGCCGTGTGACGGCTGACGATGTTGGGCTTGGGGCAATGGTCTCAGCCAAAAAGGACTGTGTCGGTAAGGTGATGAGCCAGCGTGAAGGGCTGGTCTGTGCGGAGCGTCTGCAATTGGTGGGGCTGAAGCCTGCGGGGGCCAGCAAACAGTTATTGGGCGGCGCGCATCTGTTTAATCTTGGCGATGAGCCGGTGCGCCAGAACGATCAGGGCCATATCACCAGCCAGTGTTTTTCGCCCCATCTGGGCCATCCGATTGCGCAGGCGATGGTTCTGCGGGGACGTTCGCGTATAGGCGAGACCGTTCGTATGGTCGATCACCTGCGTGAGGTCCAAACCCTGTGCGAGATATGCTCGCCGGTGTTTATTGACCCAGACGGAGGGCGGCTTCGTGGTTGATTTGACTGGATTGTCGGCGCTGGAAGGCCTGCTGCCATATGAGGTTGATGGCGCGGTGTTATCGGCCGTTTCTTACGGGGCGATCACTTCGATCATGCCTTTTAGGGGGCAAAAAACGGCGGTGAATGTGAGGTTGAAGGCGGATGGCGGTGCCGCTTTACCTAGAATCGGTCGCGTTTCCGGGCCGGTTGCGAAACGTCTTATCTGGGCGGGACGGGGGCAGTATTTATTGCTCGACTTAAGGCGCGGCGCGGCGTTTGACACGACGCCCGATCCAGCGTTTGACGAGTTGGCAGCCCTTAGTGATCAGACCTCTGCTTGGGTGGTGATGCGGCTTGAAGGGGCGCGTGCGCAGGAGGTTTTGGCGCGACTCTGTCCGCTTGATCTGCGCGCCGGGGTTTTTAAGCGTGGCCATGTGGCGCGTACCGAGCTTGCCCATATGGCGGTGATTTTGTGGCGCAGGCCCAAGGGATTTGAGATCATGGTCGTGCGCTCGGTTGCGCAAGTTGCCATGCGGCGGTTGAGTGGCGCAATGGACAGTGTGGCGGCGCAAGCGGTACTTGGTGAAATATCGTGATAATTTCGGAAGGGAAATGGTACCAGCGCCCCGGCTTGAACGGGGGGCCTCTTGATCCACAATCAAGCGCTCTAACCAACTGAGCTACGCCGGCACTTGGCAGTTAAGCCATATCGGCCTGAGTTAGAGTGTCTTGGCGCGAGGGTCAATATGGAATTGGGCAATTGCACGGGGTTTGAGAACAAATGCGCAGCCCTTGCGCAACCCGCCCTCAGGGGCTAACCAGAGCCGCGATTTCAGGAGGAAAATATGAGCATCAACAAACCAAGCGATATTGCCGCTAATCTGCAAATCGGCCCCACTTCGCTGGGCATGGTGCGGATATTTGTTGAAAGCGACGAGGTTAATCTGCCACTGGATTTTGAACCTGATGAGGCGGACGAGATTGCCGAGGAATTGAAGGCGGCGGCGGCGCAGGCGCGCGCGATGGCTAAGTAGGCGGGAATTTGGCCTGATATTTCAGCTGCGGCTTGAGGTCGCGAAACCCGTGCAGTCGATCAGCGGCGTTGCGGGCGAATTTCAGGGTTAGTTTTTTGCGCCGGGCGGCGGCGAGGCGGCTTTCTGGACCCATGCGTATGATCTCGCCATCATAGCCATCGGCGACGATAAGACCGGTGCTGTCGGGCAAAAGATCGGTGGGGAAATTGGCGTCGACGGCCCAGAAATAGCGGTCACACCACTCAAGATAGCCCTGCCATTTACTATCGGTCTGAAAATCCGCGCGCGAGGATTTGCACTCCACCACCCAAAGCTCGCCCTTGGGACCAAGCGCCATGACGTCGACTCGCAGGCCCGAGATGGGCACAAACTCTTCCAGCGTCAGAAAATTATACTGGCGTAAATGGCGGCATACACCGCGAGCCAGCGCTTGGCCCGGCATTAGGTTATTGCTCATGCGCAATTATGAACAATAGGTGAACATTTCGTCAATCCCTGAACGCGGGCTTGTGATGCGCGGGTGCGTGGCCTATATTGCAAGGCGGCGGGTTCTGCCCTTTTCGTGCGAGGCCCCATTCCAGTGGCCTTACATTTTCGTAAGGGAGCTGGCTCTGCGACTGGTCGTGGCCTAACGCATCTGGCGCCCACCTGGTTCACCAGGCTCATGGGAATGCAATACCTCCACGTCTGTTGGTGGGCCCGCCGCTTTTTCTCGATTTCTTTATGGACTAAATATCCTCGCCGAAGGCATAAGAGATGACGGATCGGCTGCGGTTATCGCAAGGTCGAATTGAGGTCTGAGCATGAGTATTACCGATGAAAAGGCGGCCACGCGCATCCGCGCGTATGGGCGGCGCAAGGAGGTTCATGACAGCGGGCTTGACCCACAGGCGGCCGCGCATTTGACAGAGTATCTGACGACGCTTGAGCCGTTTGACCTCATCTCCGCCTATATGCCAATCCGAACCGAGATCAGCCCGCTTGAGGTGATGACCGCCCTTCATATAGCGGGGAAAACCGTGCTGGTGCCGGTGATTAAGGCCAAGGGTCAGCCGCTTTTGTTTAGCCGTTGGAGCCCCGATGGGGCGATGGTGCGGGGGCCGTTTGGGGCGTATATTCCGGCGGTTGAGGCGTATTTTGCACCCGAGGTTTTGATCACGCCCCTGCTCGCTTATGACGCGCGGGGCTATCGGCTGGGCTATGGCGGCGGGTTTTATGATCGGAGCTTTCAAAAGCTGCGCCAAAACAAGCCGATTACCGCAGTCGGGTTTGCCTATAGCGCGCAGCAGGTCGAAGCGGTGCCGACCGAGCCTACCGATCAGCGGCTGGACGCGATTGTTACCGAGGCGGGCGTTCTGACTTTGTGATCGGCGCTCTTGCGTGCGCGGTCGTGGCGCACTAAGCGTGAGTTCATGAGATTACTTTTTTTGGGCGATGTTATGGGCCGCGCAGGACGCGGTGCAATCGCTGACAATTTGCCAAAGCTGCGCCAAGACTGGGCGCTCGATTTCGTTGTGGTTAACGGCGAGAATGCCACCGCTGGCATGGGGCTGAACAGCGGTCATGCGCAGGGATTGCTTGCGGCGGGGGCCGATTGTGTCACGCTGGGAGATCATGCGTTTGACCAAAAGGAAATGCTGCGCGCGATTGACAGCGAGCCGCGGATTTTGCGCCCGCTCAATCTGGCCAAGGCCGCACCGGGGGTCGGCGCTCGGCTGTTTGACGCCGGCAAGGGGCGGCGAGTTCTGGTGGTTCAGGCGCTGGGGCAAGTGTTTATGAAAAAGCCTTTCGCCGATCCATATTCGGCGGTCGATCAGGTGCTTAAAGCCCATCCTTTGGGCAAGCGCGCGCATGCAATAGTGGTTGATTTTCACGCCGAAGCGACCAGCGAGAAGATGGCGATGGGGCATTGGTGCGACGGGCGGGCCTCGCTGGTGGTGGGCACCCATACCCATGTGCCAACCGCGGATGCGCAGATCCTTTCGCGCGGCACCGCCTATCAGACCGATGCGGGCATGTGCGGCGATTATAACAGTGTGATCGGCATGGATAAGGCCGAGCCTATGCGCCGTTTTGTTACCGGAATGGTTAAGGAGCGGTTTACGCCTGCCAGTGGCGAAGCGACGTTATGTGGCACATTTGTCGAGACGGATGACGCCACCGGTTTGGCCATTCGCGTGGTGCCTGTGCGCCAGAACGGGGTGTTGCAGGGTCAAGGCGTTTGAGGCGGCACGCCGGTTATTTTCTGCTGTTGGTGATGTTGGGAGCAGGTTGGGGTCTGACCCAGCCCTTGACCAAAATTGCGGTTTCCACCGGCTATCAGCCGCTCGGTCTGATGTTTTGGCAACTCACTATAACCGGTGTGGTTTTGCTTGCGATGAGCGCGTTCAAGGGGCTGAGGCTGCCGCTCGGGTGGCCCTATCTGTGGCGATATATGCTGATCGCCATGGTCGGAACCGTTATTCCCAACGGGCTGTCTTATGCCGCGGCCAGACATTTGCCGAGCGGATTTTTGTCGATTGTGATCTCGCTGATGCCGATGTTTTCGTTGCCGCTCGCGCTGGCGATGGGGCTCGAGCGCCTGTCGATCTGGCGCGTTCTCGGGGTGATTTGCGGTGCGGTGGCGATTGTGATGCTGACCGGGCCAAGTGCCAATTTGCCCGATCGCGAGGCGGTGATCTGGGTGCTGATCCTGACGATCTCGCCGTTCATGTATGCGTTGGAGGGGAGCTGGGTGTCGAGATTTGGCATCCTTGATCTGGCGCCTGAACAATTGCTGCTGGGAGCTTCGCTGTTTGGCATGGCGGTGGTGGCGCCGGTGGCGCTGTTGAGCGGGCAGTGGATTGCGCCGACGATGCCGCTTGGTGGGCCCGAATATGCGCTGATCGCCTCGGCCATTATTCACGCGCTGATGTACACGGCCTATGTGTGGCTGGTTGGGCGCGCGGGTTCGGTTTTTGCCAGTCAGGTCTCTTATCTGGTCACCGGATTTGGGGTTTTCTGGGCGATCCTGCTGCTTGGTGAAAGCTATGCCGGATGGGTTTGGGGCGCGATTGCGGTGATGATGCTCGGGCTGTTTTTGGTGAGACCGCGTCTGGGGCCGTGAAGGACCGGGCCTTGTGCTGACGCCTCGGGCAGGCAACAATGGGGCCGCGACCGACAGTAGGCCGCGATGCTTGGGAGCATGACGCTTGGACATCTTTTCGGACCCGAATTTCAGGGCAATTTCCGCGCTGGTGGTGGTTGGCGTGATGTTCATTTTATTCTTGCGCGAAAGCTATCGACCGAGGTGGTGGCGATTGGCGGGGCGGCTGTGTTGCTGGCCTCGGGGTTGTTGCCATATCCGCGCGCGCTCGAGGTGTTTTCCAACCCCGCCCCTTGGACGATTGCGGCGATGTTCATCGTGATGGGGGGGCTTGTGCGCACCGGCGCGCTTCACTGGTTTACCGCGCAGGCGGAGCGGCGAGCGGCTGATCATCCGGTGGTGGTGCTGGCGGTTTTGACGCTATTTGTGGTGATCTCGTCGGCATTTGTGTCCAATACGCCGGTTGTGGTGGTGATGATTCCGGTGACGGTGGGGCTGGCCAAGAAACTGGGTATTCCGGCCTCTAAGTTGTTGATACCGTTGAGTTATGTGGCTATTCTTGGTGGTACCATGACGCTGATTGGCACCTCGACCAACCTGCTGGTGGACGGGGTGGCGCGCGGGGCGGGGCTGGAGGCGTTCTCGATTTTCGAGATAACACCCTTGGGGATGATCCTGGTGGTTTGGGGGGTGATTTATCTGCGGATTTTCGCGCCGCGACTTTTGCCGGACCGGGCCTCGATGGCGAGCTTGCTCAGCGAGCGTAAGGCGCGCAAGTTTTTCACCGAGGTGGCCGTGCCTGAACAATCAGAGCTGCTGGGGCGGGCGGTTTTGGAGGTTGAGCTGTTCAAGCGCAATGGCGTGCGCGTGGTTGACGTTTTGCGTGGGGATTTGTCGCTCAGGCGTGATCTTGGCGCGGTGATTTTGCAAATTGGGGATCGGGTGGTTTTACGCAGCGGCATGGGCGAGCTTTTGGGGCTGCAAAAGAACCGCGCGGTGCGCCATGTGGAGCAGCTATCGTCGGTGGAGACCACCACGGTCGAAGTGCTGATCTCGCCGGGGTGCAAGATGATTGGCCGCTCGCTTGGCGGGATGCGCTTACGACGGCGTTATGGGGTTTATCCGCTGGCGGTGCATCGGCGCAATCAGAATATTGGTCTTAATCTGGATGATCTGGTGGTGCGGGTTGGCGATACTTTGTTGTTGGAGGGGGCGGGCGAGGATATTGCGCGGCTGGGCGGCGACATGGACATGGTTAATATCTCCAAGCCGACGGATCGCGCGTATCGGCGCAAGCACGCACCATTGGTGCTGGCCGCGTTGGCGGGGATTGTGGTGCTGGCGGCGTTTGGCGTGGCGCCGATATTCGAGCTTGCCGCCGTTGCCGTGGCGGTGATTTTGCTGGGGCGCGCGATTGATGCCGAGGAGGCGTTTGCGTTTATTGACGGGCGCTTGCTGGCGATGATTTTTTCGATGTTGGCAGTGGGGGCCGGGCTTGAAAGTTCGGGGGCTGTGGCGCTGATTGTGTCGGGGCTGGGGCCGGTGTTTGAAATGTTGCCGCCGTTCATGATCGTGTGGGCGGTTTATTTGCTGACCTCGGTTCTGACCGAGCTGGTGTCAAATAATGCGGTTGCGGTGGTAGTGACGCCGATTGCCATCGGGCTTGGCAGCTCGCTCGGGGTCGATCCGCGCCCGCTGGTGGTTGCGGTGATGGTCGCGGCCTCGGCCAGTTTTGCCACCCCGATTGGCTATCAAACCAACATGCTGGTTTATGGGCCGGGCGGGTATAAATTCACCGATTTTATGCGCATTGGCATTCCGCTTAATCTGTCGGTCGGGCTGATCGCCAGCTTGTTGATCCCTTTGTTTTGGCCGCTTTAGATAAGGGGGAGAATGGCCTCGCCATCCTTTAATTTCGCTAGTTGCAACCTAGAAACCATCCTTTGGCCGTTCCACGGTCTTCTTATGAGTTTAAGTACCGGGGCCTCTAGGCCGTTGTAGACCGTTTTCCCACGCCCGGATTCAAAATCTAAATCAAAAAACAAGAGGATATCCGCGTGTTCTTGGATGTTCCTGAAAACTGGCCCCCGAGCGGTTCCAGTTGTTTTCACCTGAACAGTTCTGCCTCCGATTTTTCCGTCAATTCCTTTTGAGTTACCCGGCGATAGGGTGATGCCGTATAAGGTCACCGCGAGCGCTTCGCCAATGTCGCCAACTAGCTTCCCATCCAGTGTGAATCGCAGACCGTTAGCCTGATAGCGTTTTCTTAACTTGTTTCTAGCATTTACCAACAATGAAACCTCTGAAGGAAGTTCAAATTCATGCATCATAATTACTATCCTAAAATATTTGTAGAGGGTCTCTCAGTTTGCTGATGTGGTGCAGGTATCATCACAACGGCCAGAAAACCAGTATGGCGGGGATGCTGACGACGATGACGAGGATCTCCAGTGGCAGGCCCATGCGCCAGTAATCGCCGAAATTATAGCCGCCGGGGCCGAGGATCAGCGTGTTGTTTTTATGGCCGATTGGCGTCAGGAACGCGCAGCTTGCGGCCACGGCGACCACCATCAGGAACGGGTCGGCGCTGACGGCGAGGCTCTTGGCCATGGCGATGCCGACCGGGGCGGCGACGATGGTGGTTGCGGTGTTGTTAAGCACATCGCTGAGGGTCATGGTCACCACCATCAATACGGTCAGGATTGCCCAAGGTGGCAGGCCTTGGGTGAGGGTGATCAGCGAGTTTGCGATCAGGGTGGTGCCGCCGGAGCTGTCAAGCGCCTGGCCAAGCGGGATCATTGAGCCGAGCAGCACCACCACCGGCCATTCCACATAGGTATAGACCTCGGCCAGGGGGGTGATTTTAGTATCCACTCGTTGGTTCAAACCCCCCGTCTTCCAGACGGGAGTGCTTTAGCGCGAAAGAATCGGCTATAGTTTTATCAAACGGGC
>JAADIJ010000060.1 GCA_013151335.1 Alphaproteobacteria bacterium
CTTGGAATAATTGGAAAAGCCAATCCATCGGATCGGACCAAACAGATCCCAGTCAGTAAAGCTCAACCCCAGAGACGCCAGGATCGGGGCTATTACAAAGACCAGCATGCCAAGAACACTGGGCGCCAACAAAACGCACAACGCGATCGCTTTTGATCTGTCAAAGCCCCTATCCACGTCGCGCATTCCCGATGGTCGCGACGCTGGCGCGCTCAATGATGGTCGTGGGGGTGCGCATATCCTTGGGTACCGCCTGTCCAGCCAAAGCCGATGTGATCAGGCTCCCAGCCGATTCTCCGCGCGCAAGGATTCCCTGATCTACGGTGGTCAGCGCTGGGTAAAGCATTTTTCCGATGGAAATATTGTCAAAACCCATGACACTGATGTCTTCCGGGATCCGCCTGCCTTCCATTTGAAGGCCGCTCATCAAACCTGTTGCAATCAAATCAGCAGCACAGAACGCTGCGGTAATCGAAGGATCACTGGCAATCGCCGAGGCGACCTTTTTGCCATAGTCGAAACTGACCGAGCCGGTAAAAACGAGATCTGGGTCATATGCGATGCCCCTTTCTGACAGGGCCGCCCGATAACCTTCGTGGCGCCGGGCGATGACCCCATCTTCACGAATTGCCCCTGCGACGAATGAAATACGCCGGTGACCGTTGTCGATCAGATGTGTCGTGGCCTGATGCGCGGCCAGCTTGTCATCCAGCCTGAGATTGAAAAAATGGTCGTCGCGGACGTAACTGTCGATCAGTAGCGTGGGCAGATCCAGCGATCGTACGCTGGAATAAAGCAAATCCTGATAGACCCCGAGCACGATCAATGCATCGACATTCCATTGCAGGAACGGCGCGAGATCAATGTTGCCTTCGTCAATTCCGGCCAGCATCATGTGGTAGCCATTGGCGCGCAACGAGCTTTCAATGCCACTGACCATTTCGCCGTAAAACGGGTTGTCCAGCAGCAACTTGTTCCTGTCCTCGGTAAATGGAATCAGGACACCTACAAGCTTGGAAACGCTCGAAACAAGGCTGCGCGCCGTCTGGTTTGGCGTGTAGCCCAAATGCGCCACCACCTGCCTGACATGCTGAATGGTTTTCTTGGAAACCCGGGCATGGCGCCCGTTGATAACATTGGAAACCGTCGTGGGTGTGACCCGCGCGGTTCTGGCGATATCTTTGATAGTGACACGCGCCACCTTGGCCCTCCCTTTAGTTTTACGTTCAACCAACTAAGCTGAAAAGTTGTGCAGTTTACAAAGTTTCTTCAAGTTATTGACTAGGTTTTACGTTAAACCTATATTTCAAATACAAGTGCAAAGTCGCAGAGTCAAACAAATTGATTTTTGCCGCGTTCAATTCGAAAAAACCAACCCGCAGACTGCCGGTGTGTGATGCAAGAGGCTTAGATGGCACCTACCAAACAAGATCCAGATTGGTGGAAAAACTGTGTGGTCTATCAGATTTATCCACGCAGTTTTCAGGATTCCAACGGTGACGGGATTGGCGACATACCCGGCATCATATCGCGGCTCGATTATTTGCAGACGCTGGGGGTTGGAATTATCTGGTTGTCACCGGTGTTCAAATCGCCGATGCGCGACAACGGGTACGACATTTCCGATTATCGCAATGTGGCGGCACAATTCGGGACACTAGAGGAAATGGAAATGTTGGTGGCTGAATCCGCCGCCCGGAATATCCGTATTCTGATGGATCTGGTTGTCAATCATACATCGGATCAACATGACTGGTTTCAGGAAAGCCGATCATCGCGCGATAGCTGTTTTCGCGAGTATTACATCTGGCGTGACCCCGGACCCGACGGTGCGGCACCGAACGGCATGCAATCGGTATTTGGCGGCCCCGCCTGGACGTTTGATGTGCAGACCGAGCAGTATTATTTCCACCAGTTTGCTCCGGAGCAGCCGGATTTAAACTGGCAGAATGAAACATTGCGAAGCGAAGTCCAGACCATAATCGAGTTCTGGCTCGATCGCGGGATTGCTGGATTTCGCCTGGATGTCATTGACCTGATCGCCAAGGAACCGGACAGGGGCATAACCGCGAACGGCCCGAGGCTTCACGACTACCTGCGCGAACTGGCAGAAAATTCGTTCCGGGGCCGGTCGGTTTTGAGCGTCGGCGAAGCATGGAGCGCCACGCCGGAAACCGCACTACTTTATTCAGGCAGGGAACGGCGTGAACTGTCGATGGTGTTCCAGTTTGAACATGTGACCCAGCAATGGGAAGACAGGCTTGGAAAATGGCAGCCGAAGGATTTTGATCTGATTGCTCTCAAACGCATTTTCAACAAGTGGCAGGCGGCATTGGAAAGTGATGGTTGGAATTCTCTCTTTTGGGGAAACCATGACTTGCCGCGCGCGGTTTCCAAATACGGGAACGACGGAAAATACCGGGTGCAATCTGCCAAGATGTTGGCGACGATTCTTCACTTGATGAAAGGCACGCCTTACATTTTTCAGGGAGAAGAACTGGGCATGACCAATATCAGGTTTAACGAACTCAGCGATTTTCGCGATATCGAGACCTTGAATTATCATGACATCTGCATCGGAAACGGCATGTCCGAAGCGGATTTCATAGCTGGCGCAAATGAGAATGGGCGCGACAACGCGCGCACTCCGATGCAATGGGAACCCGGCGGAACCGCAGGTTTCACAGAAGGTGAGCCGTGGATTGCGGTCAACCCGAACGCCATGCGGATCAACGCGGTGGCCTGCCTTGCGGACAAGGACTCAATCTATTGGCACTACCAAAACTTGATTGCTCTGCGTAAAAAGATCGAGGTAATCGTGCATGGCCGGTACGAGCCTATTTTGCCCGAGCATCCCGAGATTTTTGCGTACCGCCGGGTGTCAGAGTCCAGCGCCGTTGTGATGATTGCCAACTTCAGCGGTGGACCCGTTACATTTGATATTCCTGATTCTGCGAGCGTCGGCGGGGCAAGTATTTCAAGTAATTACACGCCAAGGTTTTCGTTTCAGCGACGCATGACCTTTTTGCCATATGAAGCCCAGGCGATAATTTGCGATAGCCGACGGTAGCGCAATCGCGCGAATAGTGGACCTGTCCCGCTTTCGTTCCACTCCGGATGCTCATTTACGGGTGGCCGGATACTCCGGATTGCGCATGCGGAATGCGGTTTTGAGGATTTAGTCGCAAATGACTGTCCGCCGCGAGGGTGTTTTCGCCGACAAACCCACCGCTAAAGACCAATCCGTCACAGGGGACACTACCGGCGCCCGCGCCGCGTGTCTGAATCGCGATCTGGCGCACGCAGGGAG
>JAADIJ010000017.1 GCA_013151335.1 Alphaproteobacteria bacterium
TTCGACCCTTGTTACCTTGGCGAGATAGATATTCCCGGCGAGTTGGCGTTTATTAATGGACTCAAAATCGAATTCCTCAACCTTGTTTCCGTCAACCACCACAACGCGCGTTTCCTCGGCGTGGGTGGCATCGATAAGCATTTTCTTTGGCATTTTAACTCATGCAATCCCTGCACAGAGCGAAGACCGGAGGCCATCATTCCGTCAAGGTATTGTTTCTTTTGGGCAATTTTTAACGCGTTCACAAGGACGACGACAGCATTCGCTGCCTGAAACTCCATAAAATGACTGCTCACGCGTTTCATCGCGGTTTTTCTCCGACGCCGAAAATGGCGCCAATTCAACGGCCCGACGCATTTTTTGATGTCGGGCGAACTTAATGGCCACATGGCCGGTCGTTTTGCGCAGAGGCTATCTTTGGCACTTGCCTGTAGCATGATAAAACGACGAAACTGACTAACGAAACGAGAGCCTGATTTGGCTGCTCATATCGTGGGGCAACTTAACGGTATTCTCGTGTGAATGACAATGGTGTTTTTCCTGCATTGCTGATGTATAGTGGTGAGCAAGAAACTCAACAAGCCGCAGGGCAGTCGAAATTCAGGCAGGCAAACCGTGAGAATTGTTTTGATATGTGCGATGGCCGCGTTGCTCGTTGCGCCAAACTTTGTAAAATCGCAAGGATTACAAGCTCTTGCCCGGCTTGACCTGAAACAGTCGTCGATCAGCGGGCGGAGTTCTGGCGATGTGGATATCGTCTTGAAGCTAACCCAGGCGGTGCCGTTTCGGGTGTTCACGCTTGGTAAACCTGCGCGACTTGTGCTCGATTTTCGTGAGGTCAATTTCAACGGGGTGAGGGCGGAAAAGCTAATTCGTACCGATTTTGTCACCAATATGCGCCTAGGCCTGTTTAGGCCGGGATGGTCGCGTATGGTGTTGACGTTGAAGCGGCCGATGAAGGTTTTTGAGGCAGCGATGCAGACCGACGAAACCCGGGGGGACGCGCTGGTGCGTGTTCGTTTGACCCCACAGGATCCGGCGGAATTTCTGGTCCAGACCGGTGCCGGAAAAACTGACGCATGGGCATTGCCAAAACCAGCCGTGATACCCTTGGCCAAGCATCGCCCTCTTGGTGGTCGCAAAGTTGTTGTTGCGCTTGATCCGGGCCATGGAGGGATTGATCCGGGGGCGAGGTATCAACGTCAAAACGAGGCGGACTTGATGCTGACTTTAGCGCGAGAAATAAAGGAAAGCCTAGTTCTTACAGGGCGTTATGAGGTGAAGTTGACCCGAAGAGAGAACGTTTTCATGTCGCTGGAAGGGCGGGTTAGTCAGGCGCGACGCGAAGGTGCCGATGTATTTATTTCGCTTCACGCCGACGCGCTGGCCGAAGGGACTGCGACCGGAACCACGGTCTACACACTGTCCAAAGTTGCCTCCAACAAGGCGGCCGCCGCGCTGGCTGCAAGCCACGAACGAAGCGACCTTCTCGCAGGGGTTGATCTGGCCGCGCAGGATGACCTCATAGCGTCGGTCTTGATGGATATGGCGCGAGTAGAAACCACCCCAAGGTCCGAGAAATTGGCCGAGGCGATTGTCGGGGGCATTGCCGAATCGGTTGGAAAAATCCGATCGCGACCACGACTATCCGCTGGATTTTCGGTATTGAAAGCACCTGATATCCCTTCTGTGTTGATCGAGTTTGGCTTCATGTCAAACCCTTCGGACCTGCAAAATCTCTCCAATGCCAAATGGCGCGCGCAGGTGATCGCCGGTCTGACGAACGCGCTCGACAGCTGGAGCATAGATGACGCAGCGCAGGCCAAGCTGCTGCGAAAGTGACGGCACGGCTCAAACGCCACACTTCAGGGTGCCCGTGCGTTCACATTGGATCACAAGGTATTAAGGTTTTGCTAAAAACCCCACCAGTGGTTCGTGAAAATATGCACAATTGTCGATAATCGCTCCCATTGGCCGGAAAAACGACTGCCAATCCGTCGCATTCATATGGATTTTCGCGCCGATCCTCGTAGTATCTGCGACACATCTGATTGGATAGAAAAGGGCCGACCTATGGCATTGGACGAGCGCAAGGGAGTGTGGAAAAACGCTCGTGGCAAGGGGCGGCATACCCCAAAAGGGCGACAGCTTGACGGGTCGGCGCTAAGCGACGTTCAAAATTTGTTAGCGGGCGAACCGACGGGGCGAGATCGGTTGATCGAAAATTTGCACCTAGTTCAGGACGCGTTTGGGCATTTATCTGCGGCTCATCTGCGCGCTTTGTCCGAAGAAATGAATATTTCGCAGGCGGAAGTTTACGAAGTTGCAACCTTTTACGCGCATTTTGACATTGTGAAAGAAGGGGATTCGCCGCCTCCAGCTTTGACAATTAGGGTGTGTGACTCGCTGTCTTGCGAAATGGCCGGCGCTAAGACATTGAAATCAGCTCTGGAACAAGGGCTGGATGCGAAATCCGTTCGAGTTGTGCGTGCCCCTTGCATGGGGCGGTGCGACAACGCACCTGTGCTTGAGCTCGGGCATAACCATATTGAAAAGGCGACCTTGGATAAGGTCTTGGTTGCAATCAACAAGGAGGACGTTCACCCACATTTGCCTGATTACGAAGCCTTTGCCGCTTATAGCCAAGGTGGTGGTTACGAAACGCTGGCCGGTCTTCGCAATGGTGCGAAAACGGTTGACCAGGTTCAGGACGAGGTATTTGCCAGCGGATTAAGGGGAATGGGCGGTGCCGGGTTTCCTACGGGCAAAAAATGGTCATTTGTTCGTGCAGAGAACGGACCGCGATATCTGGCTGTAAATGCGGATGAGGGCGAGCCTGGAACATTTAAAGACCGACATTTTCTAAGCACAGAGCCTCATTTGTTTCTGGAGGGCATGCTAGTCGCCGCTTGGGCGATCAAGGCTGAAAAATGCTTTATCTATCTAAGAGACGAATATCCGGCAATTTTGAAGATTTTGCGTCGCGAAATTGCCGAGCTGGAGGCATCTGGTCTGGTCCAAAAAGGGTATATAGACCTTCGTCGCGGAGCGGGCGCGTATATTTGTGGCGAGGAAAGCGCCATGATAGAGTCGATTGAAGGCAAGCGCGGCATTCCGCGCCATCGACCACCATTCGTTGCCAATGTTGGGATTTTTGGTCGCCCGACATTGGTGCATAACGTAGAAACCCTTCACTGGATCGCGCGAATTTGCCGAGATGGCAGGCAGGTTTTTTCCGCGCATGGTGCGAACGGGCGCAAGGGGATGCGCAGCTATTCGGTGAGCGGCCGGGTCAAGCTTCCGGGCATCAAAATTGCGCCGGCGGGGTTAACCATTCGTGAGCTTATAGAGCTATCCGGGGGGATGCTTGACGGGCATATTTTCAAGGCGTATCAGCCCGGCGGCCCGTCCTCGGGTCTTCTGCCCGCCAGTCTTGATGACGTCCCGCTCGATTTTGATTGCTTGCAACCCCACGGAACTTTCATCGGGTCGGCAGCGGTTGTAGTTTTGTCCGATCACGATAGCATCCGCGCCGCCTCCCTCAACATGTTGAGGTTTTTTGAAGACGAGAGCTGTGGACAATGCACCCCATGTCGCGCCGGTTGTGAAAAAGCCGTTAAGCTAATGTCAGAGCCACATTGGGATCAACCCCTGCTCGAAGAGCTTTGCCAAACGATGGCGGATGCTTCGATCTGCGGCTTAGGGCAGGCAGCCCCCAACCCGATCCGGTCGGTCATAAAACATTTCAGCGATGAAATTAGCTGACGGAAATGACTTTTCTGTTGTCGATTTTGGCCTTTTTGAGCGCGCTGATCTACGGCGGAATGTGTTGTCGAAAACGGGCCTCCCTAGCTCGGACCATATTTAAAACATCATCCGTAGGTCTGCTCGCCGTGATTGCCGCGTTGAACCAAGCCCCAGTTTTGCTCATCGCAGCACTTGGATTTTCAGCCCTTGGTGACATGCTTTTAGCGCGCGAGAATGATCGCGGTTTTCTGTCCGGAATGGCCGCCTTTTTCACGGCCCATATCGCCTATGCAATTTTGTTCACCAATTACCTCCCTCCCGGAGGGGTGAGCAAGTTTCAGGTGGTTGCCAGCATCATCCTGATACTTCTCTCCGCCGCGATTTATCGATATCTGCGGGCCAAACTGGGGGCGTTTCGGGTGCCGGTCGGCCTATATACCGTCGCCATCGCGGTGATGGGGATTGCCGCCACGGGCTTGCCGTTCGCGAAATCGTTCGGGCTGGCGCTGCTTGGTGCCGGATTATTCATGGCGTCCGACATCATGCTGGCGATAGAAAAATTCAGGCCGCCCGATCACAATAAGGCGCGCCGATACATGCCCTATCTGGTTTGGGCGCTTTATTGGTTCGCTCAGGTGTTGATCCTGCTTGGCATTTTGTGGTCGATCTGAAAACTTGCAACAATCGGATTTTATGCGACCCACTAACGCATTTCCTTGGCCCTTGCAGCCACCTGACGAAAAGGTCAAAAGGTAGTGCGCCAGCAAACAAAGGGTAGGCATGTCGTTTTTCAAAAAGCTAAAAAACCGACTTCTCAAGTCATCGTCAAAAATTGATGCCGGGCTTGAGGCGATCGTCGAGGATAGCGCTTCTGTCGAGTCGGCGGATGAGAAGAGTAACCCGACGGGCAGTACGTCTGAAACTCTCGTCGAATCGGAAAATGAAGATCTCGCGCCAAAGGTTAATCCTGCCGCAACGGGGATGTTGCAACGGATTTCCGGTCGCGCAAATGTGCCAAAACCTGCAAAACGCACTCTCGATGACGCCATGTTGGAAAGCTTGGAAGAGCTGCTTATTTCGGCCGATATGGGGGTCGAAACCGCGCTTCGGCTGACCGCAAATTTGGCAGAGGGTCGATATGGGCGCAAACTCGGGGTTGAGGAGATCAAATCCTTGCTTGCGGCCGAGGTTGCTCGGGTGATGGACGTGGTGGCAAAACCGATGCCGATTTACCCCAAAAAGCCGCAGGTTGTGCTGGTGGTCGGGGTTAACGGATCGGGCAAAACCACCACCATTGGCAAGCTCGCCCACCAGTTCCGCGCCGCTGGAAAATCGGTGGTTATTGCCGCGGGCGACACGTTTCGCGCAGCGGCAGTCGAGCAGCTTCAGGTGTGGGGAGAGCGCGCCGGGGTGCCGGTCATGACCGCCGCCGAAGGCTCGGATCCGGCCAGTTTGGCGTTTGAGGCAATGGCCAAGGCGGAACAGGACGGAGCCGATCTCTTGATGATCGACACGGCGGGCCGCTTGCAAAACCGTCAGGATTTAATGGAGGAGCTGGCCAAAATCGTGAGGGTCATCCGCAAGAAAGACCCCTCCGCCCCTCACAATACTCTGCTGGTTCTGGACGCAACCACCGGGCAAAACGCCCTTAATCAGGTCGAGGTTTTTCGAAAAATTGCCGATGTTTCCGGCCTTGTCATGACCAAGCTTGACGGCACCGCAAAAGGCGGCGTGCTGGTGGCGCTGGCCGATAAGTTCGGCTTGCCGATCCACGCAATCGGTGTTGGCGAGCAAATTGATGATTTGCAGGCGTTTGACCCGCAGGAATTCGCGCGCGCGCTAACCGGGGCTTCGGAGTGAGCCAATGGCTGCTTTCGCTTGTTGGCACGCCTGAGGGCCATAGTGTCTCATTATTTTTGGCGCTGGCAGCTGCCGCTCTTCATGCGGTGTTTGGCGCGTTGCAAAAAGGTCGCCACGATCCGTGGCTGACACGCGGCGCAATTGACGCGTCATATTTCGTGATGGCGTTGCCGTTCGCGCTGTTTGTGGTGCCAACGCCAGAGCCGTTCATGTGGCCGATTTTAGCTGGAGCTTGGATTATTCACTCTGTTTACAAGCTGTTACAGGCCTCGGCTTATGTACGCGGAGCCTATACCGTCGTCTATCCGGTCGTGCGCGGCACCGGGCCATTGGTCACGGTTCTGGCCGCCGGTTTCGTGTTTTCAGAGAGCTTTTTGTGGCTGCAATGGCTCGGCGTGCTGGTCCTTACGTTGGGAATATTCGGGCTTGCCGCCTATAATTTGCGGGCCGAAACGGTTGAACGGCGGGTGCTTTATAGTGCGCTTGGACTGGCGCTTTTGACCGGCGTGATGGTCGCCGTTTACACCACTTATGACGCCTACGGCATCCGTGCGACGGCCGATCCGTTCACGTTTCTGGCGTGGTTTTTCGTGATTGACGGGCTGACCATGCCGGCAATTGCCTCGTTTCGCTGGCGCAAAATGGCAACACGACCGAAATTACCGCCTTTGCTGTTGCGCGGTGTTATCGGCGGCATTATCGCGTTTCTGAGCTTTGGATCGATCATGTTGGCAACCCTGATCGACAAGGTCGGGCAGGCGGCGGTGCTGCGCGAGACGTCGACCGTGTTTGCGGCCCTGATCGGTTGGCTGTTTTTGAAGGAGACCGTCGGGCTGCGCCGTGCGGCTCTCATGGGTTTGATCGCTTTCGGGGCGGTTTTGGTGGAATTTGGCGGATAAGGGCATTAAGTGGGCAACATGACTAAGCAAAAGAAAATCAACACTTGGGTAAAACTGTCGCTGGAACTGGGGCCGATCATCCTCTTTTTCGCGGGGTATTCCAAGATCAAGGACCAGCAGTTCGAGATTTTTGGCAACACTTACGCCGGATTTATCGTCGCGACCGCCTTGTTTATCCCGCTGATCCTGATCTCGACCGGCGTTTTGTGGAAGCTCACTGGCAAGCTCTCGCGCATGCAATTGATGACCGCCATTTTGGTCGTGGTTTTCGGCGGGCTGGGAATTTGGTTCAATGATGACAGCTTTTTCAAGATGAAGCCGACCATTCTTTATGTGATGTTCGCCGGAACGCTGGCCTATGGGCTGCTGCGCGGCGAGAGTTATTTGCAATATGTGATGGATGATGCGGTGCCGTTGCAGCAAGAGGGATGGATGATTTTCACCAAACGTCTGGCCATTTTCTTTGCGCTGCTTGCCATCACCAACGAGCTGATTTGGCGCAATATGTCGACCGACGCTTGGGTTAATTTCAAGACCTTTGGCCTTACCAGCGTGATGTTCGTGTTTTTCATGAGCCAGATGAAGCTGTTCAACAAATACGCCGTTGATGAAAAAACATCTGGAAAAACAGACGCTTAACGCGTATTTTATCGCGGCTTCTGTTCGAATAAAATGCGGTGAGCCTCTTTGTTAGTCTGAAGGTTGCCCCGCTTCTCCGCCGCCAACGCGCGCCCTCGCTGCAAAGGTTTGCGCGCGCTGCAGCGCTCAAGCCAGTTGGCCATATGGGGCAGGGTGGCGAGATCTTGCTCTTGGCCTTCCCAAAGCGAAGCCCAAGGCCAGATTGCCATATCAGCGATGGAGAAAAAATCGCCCGCCACGAATTCTCGATCCGCAAGGCGCTTATTCAAAACGCCGTAAAGCCGCCCGGTTTCGCGGCGATACCGGTCTTTGGCGTAAGGAAGGTCGTGGGGCGGCTCCATCGAAGGCGCGTATTTGAGGAAATGATGGGCTTGCCCGGCCATAGGACCCAAACCGCCCATTTGCCACATTAACCATTGGTCAACTTCAAGGCGCTCACGCTCTGTCTCGCCGTAAAACTTGCCAGTTTTGCGCGCCAGATATTGCAAAATCGCCCCGCTCTCAAACAGAGAGATCGGCGCGCCGTCCGGTCCGGTTGGATCGGTGATCGCGGGCATTTTTCCGTTGGGCGACAACGCCAAAAACGCGGGCTCAAATTGATCGCCCTTGTTGATATCCACAAGATTGAGGTTATAGGTCAGCCCCATCTCCTCCAGCGCGATGGCGATTTTCCAGCCGTTGGGTGTGGGCCAAAAGTAAAGTTGGATCGGATTTATCATGGGGTTTTATCCTTTGTTAACGGCCGCCGCCGCGCGTTAACGCACTATTGTCATACCGCCGCCGAGGAGCAAGGGGGCACGGGGATTATTGACGCGCCGGACGCGATGTTTTAGAGCTTGGTTCGTGGCGATTTGTTACCGGATTGTGGGCCACGTTAAATATTTCCACTAAAAGGTCGCGGAGATATCCCCCTCGATCTTACCTCGGCCGGGGGATTTTTTATGCGGTGCGCATGATGGAGAGATTGCGATGAGCGAGACTTGGAAACCAAAGACCAAACTGGTGCATGCGGGCACCCGGCGCAGCCAATATGGCGAGGTCAGCGAGGCGATTTTCCTGACCCAGGGGTTTGTCTATGACAGCGCCGAAATCGCCGAAGCTCGCTTCATCAAAAGCGGCGAGGATGAGTTTATTTACGCCCGCTACGGCAATCCGACCGTCAGGATGTTTGAAGAGCGGATGGCCGCAATCGAGGGCGCAGAGGACGCATTCGCGACCGCCAGCGGTATGGCCGCAGTCAATGGCGCGTTGTTCTCGGCGTTGAAGGCGGGGGACCACATTGTCGCCGCCAAAGCCTTGTTTGGCTCGTGTCTTTACATCTGCGAAACTCTGCTACCACGCTTTGGGGTGGAGGTCAGTTTCGTCGATGGAACCGACCTTGATCAGTGGCAAGCGGCCGTGCGTCCAGATACTAAGCTATTGTTTTTAGAGGCAATTTCTAACCCGACCCTGGAGGTGATCGACATCGCCGCTGTGGCTCAGATCGCCCATGCAAACGATGCTCTGCTGATGGTGGACAATGTTTTTGCCACCCCGATTTTTCAACGCACGCTTGAGCTTGGTGCCGACGTGGTTATCTATTCCGCGACCAAACATATCGACGGTCAGGGTCGGTGTTTGGGCGGGGTGGTGCTTGGTACTCGCGACTTTATTCAAGACACGCTCGTGCCGTTTTTGAAACATACCGGCGGCGCGCTCAGCCCGTTTAACGCGTGGGTGATGCTCAAAGGGTTGGAGACGCTTGATCTTCGATGTCAGGCGCAGGGCACGACCGCGCAGATGCTGGCGGAGCGGCTTGAGGGGCATAAAAGCCTCGATCAGGTTCTGTTCCCGTTTCTTGCGAGCCATCCGCAAAACCAGTTGGCGCGCCAGCAGATGAGCGCCGGTGGAACGGTGTTGTCACTGGTCATCTCCGGCGGTCGCGAAGGGGCATTTCGGTTCCTGAATGGTCTGAAAATCGTTAAGATTTCCAACAATCTTGGCGATGCAAAATCACTGGTCACCCATCCGACTACCACCACGCATCAACGTCTGACGCCCGAGCAACGCGACGCATTGGGCATCGGCGACGGTCTTGTGCGGCTTTCGGTTGGGCTTGAGGATGGGCAGGATTTGCTTGAGGATATCTTGCAGGCGCTTGAGGTAGGTTAGCAACTTTGAGTTGATGTCTTTACATAATATTAACCCTTGAGTAGGGTTTCGTGTGGACGATTAACCAAACACCACCAACTGCGTCGCTTTTAACACTAGTAAAGATATCAGAAAGTACCCAAGTATTCGCGATAAACGGTGAAACCAAAGGGAAAAACTCATGAATATTCATGACCCGGCAATTGAAACCGAACGCGACAACACCTCAATCGTTGTCCGTCCAACCCGCGCGCAAGCCGAAGAAGCCGTGCGAACTTTGTTAAGATGGGCAGGCGATGACCCCTCTCGCGAAGGTCTTTTAGATACGCCCGCTCGGGTAACCCGCGCCTATGGCGACTGGTTTCGCGGCTATGACGAAGACCCAAGCGCCATGTTGCAGCGCACATTCGAGGAGGTCGAGGGTTACGACGAGATGGTCGTTTTGCGCGATATCCGTTATGAAAGCTACTGCGAGCACCACATGGCGCCGATCATCGGCAAGGCCCATATCGGCTATATTCCGGTTGATCGCGTGGTCGGCATTTCCAAACTGGCGCGTGTTGTCGATGCGTTTTCCAAGCGCTTGCAGGTGCAGGAAAAGCTTAACGCGCAGATCGCTCGAACCTTGTTTGAGGTTCTGAAACCCTTGGGTGTCGCCGTGGTTTTGGAGGGCGAGCATCACTGCATGTCCACCAGAGGCGTGCACAAACCCGGTGTTTCGATGGTGACGACGACCATGCTGGGAGATTTCAAAACCGACCGGGGCTTGCGCCGGGAGTTTATGGATATCATCGGCAGTCCGACCAATCGGGCCAGCTAATCTTGCGCGCGCGCGACCAGACCTCGCGCGCGTGTCGCTTTAGATAAAATTCACCTACCGTAAAATTCTGCTTCGAAAATCAGGCCGGTTGCGCTAGATTTCCACATTCAAACTAACAAAAAGGGATGTGGGATGGCTGGCTATGGGTATGATCGATTTTCCGAGAGCGCGTATGATCTAAAGAATTTCTCCGGCCCGCAGATCGGCTCTCGCGCCCCGGATTTCAAAGTGGCGACGTTGAGTGGCGAGCAAAGTTCGATCCTGAAATTTGACGGGGAGTTCTTGGTGTTGGAGCTTGGCAGTATCACCTGTCCGTTGTTTCAAAGCCGACGCAGCGGCATGTCGGCGCTGGCAAAAGCCCATCCAGAGATCAGCTTTTCGATCCTCTACACCCAAGAGGCCCATCCCGGCCAAAATATCGCTCAGCATAAAAACATGGCGGAAAAGGTTAACAACGCCAGTCGATTGCGCGATGAGGACCACGAGTTACGCAAAATTCTGATCGATGACATGGACGGAACCGCCCATACGGGCTTTGGCGGTTACCCGAATTCTGTGTTTATTATCAACAAGAACGGCTGCATTGTCTATTTCTCAGACTGGAATAATCCGCGCAGAACCACGCTTGCGCTCAACAACCTTTTGGAGGGCCGTCCCGCCGGTCGGCAAGGGTTGTTTTTGCCTGCAACCCCGCCGGTGGCGATAAAAACCTTGCGGCGCGCGGGGGCCGGGGCCGCTTGGGATTTCGCCAAAAGTCTGCCGGTCATGTTTTGGAAAAATGCGATCCGGCGAAATTTTTTGACCTTGGTAAGACCCAACCGGCCAATCGCTCCGGATCATATCTGCTGATATTTGGCGCGATTCCTGACAGCCCAAAGCCCGCAATTAGGCCAAGCGCGGTAGTTATGCTTGCGCATGGGCGGCGTGCGCTCTAGGTCTTAAGACAGCGATTTACCAAATAAGGACACCCAAAATGCCGGCGCTTTTACCCGATGTGGACCCCGATGGTTTGATGGAATTTTCGGTGGTGTTCACCGACCGCTCTTTGAACCATATGTCTCAAAGTTTTCAAGGCGTTCTGCGCGATATCTCATCCACTCTCAAAGAGGTTTACAACGCCGATGCGGTGGCCTTGGTGCCGGGCGGCGGAACCTACGCGATGGAGGCGGTTGCCCGCCAGTTGGTCGCGGGCCAAACTGCGATGGTGATCCGAAATGGCTGGTTTTCCTTCCGCTGGAGCCAGATTTTCGCCGCCGCATCGCTGGTGTCGGAAGAACATGTGCTCAAAGCGCGCCAAACCGGTAATGACGCGCAGGCTCCGTTTGCTCCGGCGCCCATTGACGAGGTCGTCGCCGAAATAAAATCCAAAGCTCCTGCCGTGGTGTTCGCGCCGCACGTTGAGACCGCCTCGGGCATGATCTTGCCCGACGATTATTTGCGCGCGGTCGCCGATGCGGTGCATTCCGTTGGCGGCTTGTTCGTGCTTGATTGCATCGCGTCGGGGTGCATTTGGGTCGATATGAAGGCCGTCGGCGTCGATGTGCTGATTTCCGCGCCGCAAAAAGGCTGGAGCGCGTCTCCCTCTGCAGGGCTGGTGATGATGAACTCAGTAGCGGTTGCGCGGGTTGAAGAGACCACCTCTTCAAGTTTTGCGATTGATCTCAAGAAATGGCTGAGCATCATGCAGGCCTATGAAAACGGCGGTCACGCCTATCACGCCACCATGCCGACCGACGCGTTGCGGAAATTTCGCGATATTATGAACGAGACCAAAGAGCTTGGATTTGAGCGTTTGCGCGATGCGCAGTGGGAGCTTGGCGATCGGGTTCGCGCCCTATTGGCGGCGCGCGGCATCAAATCCGTGGCGGCGGAGGGCTTCGGTGCGCCGGGGGTGGTGGTCAGCTATACCAATGATCCCGGCCTGCAAAATGGCAGCAAATTTGCCGCTCAAGGATTGCAGATCGCCGCTGGCGTTCCGCTGCAATGCGATGAACCCGCCGATTATTCCACGTTCCGGTTGGGGCTGTTCGGGCTTGATAAGCTCGTAGATGTGGACGCGGCGATTGCGCGGCTTGAGGTGGCTTTGGACGCGGTGCTCTAGAGAAACTTGCGGCGAGAACGGCGGTTAAGTCGCGCCAAGCCCAGCTTTCATAAGGGTTTTTCGCAATGGTTTGATGTCGTGCAGGGTTTTAAGCCCCGCGCGCCTGAGATCGCGCAGCATCGGATTTTCGGCCATCGAGCTGCGATTGAGCAGATCAATTCCCATGACGCGCGCGCGGGTTTCCGGCCAGCGCGCGCGTTGATATTTGCTCAGCATTGCGTCCGAGCCGACCTGCTGGGGATCGGCGATCGCCAGATCAAGCAGGCAGGAAAGATCGGCCAAACTCATGTTTAAACCCTGCGCGCCAATCGGTGGAACCACATGGGCGGCCTCAGCGATTAGCGCGGTGCGCTGGCCCACCAAGCTATTTGCGAGTTGGCTGACAATCGGCCAGGCGGTGCGGCGACCGATCAGGTTCATCGGGCCGAAAAGATGGGCGGAGCGCTCGAATATCTCGGCCTCAAATTGTTTAACCGATAGCGATAGCAGCTCTCGGATGCGCGCGCCTTTCTCCATCCAGACGATGGCAGAGCGCGGTTTTCCATCCAGATCGGGCATGGGCACGAAGGTGAACGGGCCGCCGGTTCGGTGAATTTCGGTGGAAACATTATTGTGAGGTATCGTGTGCGTGACGGAAAATGCCAGCGCCTTTTGCCCGTAACGCCATGTTTTAACAGAGATATTTGATTGCGCGCGAATATTGGAAGCGCGTCCATCCGCCGCCAACAGAAGCTTGGCCACAACCAACTGACCGTCCGAAAGCGTAACTCGCGCCTCGGTTTGTCGCGTGGTCAGCCGCGTGGTGGCGGTGCCTGCGCGAAACGAGACGTTGTCCAATTCGTCGATCCGACCGAGCATTTCGCGTCGCAGCAACCAGTTGGGCAAGTTCCAGCCAAAGGGCGCATCAGAAATATCGCTGGCGTCAAAATCGGCGATATCGCGCGCTTCATAAGAGGCGCCGCCGGCGTCAACGATGCGCATGATCTGCAAGGCGGCGGCGTGAGGTTCCAGTCGGTTCCAAAGGCCCGCGCTCTCAAAAAGCCGTTTTGAGGGCTGTAAAAAAGCGGTGGTGCGCAAGTCGGAATTGGCGTCGCTCTCGGAGGTAACGGGTGGGTTTGGGTCGACGCACAGAACCGAAAATCCGGCCGAACCAAACGCGCAAGCGGCGCTCAGCCCGGCAATGCCCGCGCCCGAAATCAGGATATCAACGTCGATTTTTTCCATGGCTAAACTTTAATCCGCTTCAGCGCGGCGCGAAAGCCCCGGCGTCAAAACATTGGTTAGAAAATCGGTGAGATCTTCGGTTTGGTGGTGAATATGCGCAAGGGTGCTTGCGGGTTTGGGGCCGACCAGCACGCAGGCCATGCCCATCTCGTGAGGGGCCGACAGATTGCGTGCGTCGTCTTCAAACATCGCGGCAAGGTTTGGATCGCTGCCATCTTGCTTTAAAATTTGCTCAAATGCTGCGCGCTCGGGTTTGGGGCGGTAATCCGCGTGTTCTATGCCGTAAATTACGTCAAAGATACCCCCAAGCCCGCGCGCTTGCGTAACCCGTTCGGCGTGAAATTTCGGCCCGTTGGTGTAAACGATTTTGCGCCCCGGCAGCTTGCGGATCGCTTGGCTAAGGGCGCGGTCTTGGGTGAGGTTCGCCAGCGAAATATCATGAATTTCGCGCAAATAAGGGGCCGGATCGATGTCATGCTCGTGCATTAATCCGCTGAGCGTGGTGCCATAATGGCGCCAATACTGATCGCGCAGCTGGTTGGCGGTCGCAACCGCAACATCCAATTCGCGCATGACATATTGGGTCATCAGCGTCTGGATTTGGTCAAACAGACGCGCCTCGGGCGGGTAGAGCGTGTTGTCCAGATCGAAAATCCACACATTCACATTTGAGAGTTTTGGCAAAGGCATCCAGATTTCTTTTGGCGAGGTCAATGGGGTGGGCTTGGTCGACTGGTTCGGTTTTAAGGCCAAGATGACGCGGTGACAATTGGCGATCTTACCCTTGATCGAACCGGCGGTCCGGTTGTAGCCTGTAGACCATTGCATACCAGAATTGGGCCGGATTGGGGATAAAGCATGACGAACGAGGTGCAAAAAGACGCCTATGATCTGATTTTGGACGCGATCGATGTAGGTACATATGGCCCCGGCGACCGGCTGGTTGAAAGCGAGCTTGCCGAGCGGTTTGGTATGTCGAGAACCCCAATTCGCGAGGCATTACAACGGCTTGAGACACAGGCGATGCTGACACGCACCGGGCGCAGCTTGATTGTGGCCTCGCTTGATCACAACCAGTTGGCGGAGCTGTACGTGGTCAGGGCTGAGCTTGAGGGCCTTGCCGCCGCCCTTGCCGCGCAACACGCAACCCCCGAAGAAGTGCGGGTTTTGCAGGCGATGGTGCAGTCGGATTTGGCGTTGGTGGACGACCCCTCAGCGCTCAGCCGCGCCAATCGTCGGTTTCACAAACAAATTCATCTGGCCAGCCATAACCGATATCTGATCTCTCAACTTGATCTTGTGCATCGCTCGATGGCGCTGTTGGCGACAACCTCGCTTGCTGCGGATGGGCGCGGCGTGATGGCGTTGAAGGAACACGAGGCGATTGTGGCGGCGATTGCAGCCAAGGATTGCGCGGCGGCGGCGGATGCTTTGAAGCGGCATTTGTCGTTTGCGTTTGAAACCCGTCTGAAACTGGATTCAGGCGAGGTCAAATCCAAGCTGAGATAACCTCAGTTATCGGTTGGGGATACAGAGGTGTCGGTCAAATGACCGTGCTGGGTTTTGTCCCAATAAAACGGCTTAATGATCAGCTCAATCATCGCCTTATAGGCGGCAAAAGTCGCAAGCGGCCAGTAGAATATCATCGTCGGAACCCATGGGATCAGGTGGCGATGGCCTCGGCCTGATACCGCGAAAACGCCGGTGATGAAGAGGATAACTTCTGTGATCACAAATGCCGATCCCAGCAGCCACCAGACCTGCCATGGCAGGGCTGCGGCGTAGATTGGCGTCAGTCCGAAACCGATCAGCCACAAGGACCAGATCAACGGAGCCAGAAGGAAATTTGTTAATGTTCCCAAGAGAATAACCTGAAACGCGATGAAGTTTGTCGGCCCGAGATCACGCCACAGAGCAACCGGATTTCGCATATGCGTAATCCAGGTCATCGCATAGCCTTTCAACCAGCGAGAGCGCTGCCTGATCCACGGCAATGGCCGACAATTGGCCTCCTCATGGGTGGTGGTGGCAAGGACCGCGCAGCGATAGCCAAACCGCACCAGACGAAAGCCGAGATCGGCGTCTTCGGTCACGTTATGGGCGTCCCAGGCGCCGAGAATCTCCAGTGCTTCGCGGCGAAAAAATACCGTTGTGCCGCCAAGCGGGATTGGCAGGCCGAGCTTTTGGAAGCCGTGCATCACCACGCGAAACCAACTGGCATATTCAATAGTGAAGCAGCGCGATATCCAGTTTCTTTTTGGATTGTAGAAATCAAGATAGCCCTGAACGCAGGCGACCTCCGGGCCGCATTGGTTGAAATAGTTAACAATTCGGCTGATTTGATCGGTATCGGGGGCATCCTCGGCGTCGTAAATGCCAACGATGGAGCCTTTGCAGAAATCGAGCGCGTAGTTCATCGCCCGGGGCTTGGTTTGCAAGGACGAGGTCGGCACTTGGATGATGCGAATCCACCCCGGCAGGGTGAGTTGGCTGGCGGCTTTGCGCGTGATCTGGTCGTTTTCCTCAAGGACCAGACAGACGTCAAGCAGGTCTTTGGGATAGTCGCTTTGCCCCAGTCGTTTAAGCAACATTGGCAGGATGTGCTCTTCTCGATGCAGTGGTACGAGGACGGAAACGATGGGCAGTTTTTGCTTGGAGTTCGGCAGGCATGTCTCTGGTTCAGGTGCCGCGTGACCAACGAGTTTGCGAATTTTTTCGCCGATCTGAACGCTTAGAGCGATAAATCTCAGCGTGGTTGTCAGGATGAGGTTGAGGATAATCCACCCTGTGACTAACCAGATAAGTGCTTGAGGGTAAAGGGTAATAATGACTGATAATACCATCAGTGCAAATGCCAGAACCGGCAGCCCCATCGGTTTGGCCCAAGTTCGACAGCTGTATCGGGGCGGGCAGAGCGAGTTTGCGCGCTCTGACAGATCGCCGTTTCGCAACTGGCTTATCTGCGCCTCGATTTGCTCAAGCCCGGCAATTACAAACGACACGCGGCCAAATTTTTGAGCCAACTCGTCGATGATGGCGGCAAAGCCATCGGGGTTTGCGGTGGCAAAAATCATCCAGTTTCCGGTTGATTTGAACGGGATAATTTTGTGTTTCAGACAGAATTGAGCGCTGAGCTGACTGGTGACATCCGCCTCTGGCGGCTCGGTTGTCAAATCAACCACGCGCGTGCCAAATTGTTGCGCCAGTGCGGCCAGAAAATTGCTGCGCGAGACCAGATTATTGCTGCGCAATATGTCTCCAAGTCGGGCTTGGTGACGGGCTTGTAAGGTTAACGCGTTGCTGAGTTCGGCCTGATCAACCCAGCCATTTTTGGTCAGGATTTCGCCAATCAGAGGTGGGCGTTCCACGTTTTGGTGGCTCCAGCGTCGCAACTCCGAAGAATTTGATGGAAATTTTATCAATTGGGACGACATCAACACACCTGCCGGACACGCTTGCCGGATTTACCTTCCCCAGAAATGGTGGGGCGGCGTTAAGGATGTGTTAACAGGCTGATAGTTTTCACAAAATCTTGTGACTCAGTGCATCAATGCCACGAAACGATCAAACAAATAGAGGCTGTCTTGGGGGCCGGGGCTGGCCTCGGGGTGCTGCTGGACCGAGAAAACCGGGCGATCATTCAGTTTGATACCGCAATTGGAGCCGTCAAACAGCGAGACATGGGTTTCGGTCACATTGTCAGGCAGGCTTTCGGTATCAACCGCAAAACCGTGGTTCATCGAGGTGATTTCGACCTTGCCGGTGGCGATTTCCTTGACCGGGTGGTTGGCCCCGTGATGGCCGTGGTTCATCTTTTGGGTTTTGCCGCCAAGCGCCAGTGCCAGCATTTGATGGCCAAGGCAGATGCCAAATATAGGCAGGTCGGTGTGCT
>JAADIJ010000212.1:0-5367 GCA_013151335.1 Alphaproteobacteria bacterium
CAATCCGAACCAGCAAATTTTCGCCACTTCCGGCACGAGTAAGCTGCACCTCTTCTTGCGCAACATGACCCGGACCACCTGAAAGCTCGTGAAACAGATAGGAAAACTCGGGCACGGCCTCTTTTAGCGACCGCCCGAGATCGCTGGTGGCGTTCAGCCCCAGCATCTGAGCGGCGGCAGGATTTATAATGTCGATTTCGCTCTTGGCATTCAGGCCGATAACGCCGGTCGTGACCCCTCCGAGTACGCTGTCAAACAGTCGGCGGCGCTGCTCGGTTTGACGGTTGGTGGCCACCAGAGTATCGCGCTGCGCCTTTAGTTGCTTGGTCATTTGGTTGAACACACGGCTGAGCATGGCGATCTCGTCGTCGCCTTCCTCCTCTTGAACGCGCACGTTAAAATCGCCCGCGCCAACCCGTTGGACCGCCCCGGCAAGACGGCCCACGGGGCGCGCCAAACGTTCGGCAAACCACAGGCCCAACCAGATCGCGGCTAAAATCACGATCACCGCAAACCCGAGATAGATCAGGCCAAACTCGAACAGCAACCGGCCCCGCTCGCTTTCGAGCTGTTGATAAAGAGCCACGGTTTCCTTGGTCTGATCCAGCAAGCTGAGGATTTTTCCATCGACATTTCGCGACACATAAAGATAGCGGTCAGCAAATGATTTCAGCGATATCAACGCCCGAAACTCGTTGTTCGGCCAATCCTCGATAACCACGGTCTGGCCGGTCGCCGCCTTGTCGATATTGGCTTGGCCGGGGTTCTCAAAATCAAACAGATAGCTGCGATCGCCGCGAACAATCAGCGCCGCCTTGCCATTAATGATAAATGCCTCGCGCAGGCCACGCTGGATTTGTTGTTGACCCTGCGTCAGTAACACGCGCAAATCCCCGTCACTCAGGAGCGGAACCAAGCGTTTATTTTGATCAAGAAAGCCGGCGAGAAATTTGGCGTCACGGGTCAGCGCGCTGCGATGTTCTTGTTCATACGCTTGTGCTGCGGCGAGCGAGTTGCCGACGACCTGACGCACGCGGTCCGAAAACCATCCTTCAAGGCCGAAATTTAGGGTAAATGTGGCGAACACCGCCACCAAAATTGTCGGGATCAGCGCGATAATCGCGAACACCCCAGAGAGACGAAGGTGCAAGCGCGACCCCGCCGACTGCGCGCGTTTCGCCGCCACCATGCGTGCAACCCGCTGCAACACCAACGTTGCGATCAGCAAAACATAGACCAGATCGGCGAGCAAAACGTAGCGCAAAATCCTTGACGTCGTACCCTGCTCAAACGGTCCAAGCGCGCCAAATGTGACGAAAGCCAGCGCAGGTCCAAGAATAACAAGGCCCAACGTGCCCATATTTCGCACCCGGCGCTGCTTGCGCAGCCGGTTAAGGGTCTCCCACATGTTCAAGGGGGTAATGCTCTTCAACGTGCCACCCCAAATGCTATCGCAAGAGTGATGCCATAAACACCCATCTTGCGCGAATTGGCGCGGAAAATGTCACATTCCGGTGATCTTGGCACGCATACTCTCTCAAAAACCAACTAAACTGTGATATTCTTACATCAATTTTCGCCCCCGAGTCACGTGAATTTCGAGTTCAGCAATCTTTTTTCTGAGCGTATTTCGATTAATTCCAAGCAAATCGGCGCATTTGGCCTGATTTCCGGCGGTTGCCTCAAGTGCAATCTCGATCAGAGGCCGCTCCACTTCGCGCAAGATACGCGCATAAAGCCCGCTTGGAGGCAAGCTCGTGCCGTGCAAATCGAAATACCGCCCGAGATGGTTGGAGATGGCCTCCGACAGTTTTTGCCCCCCGCCCAGAGCGGCAACGTGCTGGCCGTTCTGAACCGGCCCCAGCACCGAAGTCACGTCGCTTACCTGAATGATTTCTTGTGGGCAGGTTGCGACAAGCCGCTTAAGGGTGTTTTCAAGTTGGCGGACATTTCCGGGCCACGCAAACTTGCGCAGATGTTCAAATGCCAACGGGTCGAGACGCTTTTTCTCCCCGCTGTCTTGCGCAGATTTGGCCAAAAAATGCTGGGCCAGTGGCCCTATATCGTCGATCCGCAAATGTAGCGGCGGCACCTCCAGCGAAACCGCGCTGATGCGATAATAGAGATCAGCGCGGAAATGGCCCTCCTCGACCGCTTGTGCCAGATTTTGCTGGCTTGTCGCCATCAGGCGCGGTGGGGTTTGCGCATTTGCGTCAAAAATTCGAACCAGACGCGACTGCGCCTGCGCCGACATATCGCCAATTTCGTCAAACAGCACCGACCCGGATTTCGCACGCGCCAGCAAGGAGTCCGCGGCCTCATGACCGTCCATATCTACGGAATTGGCGATGACAAACGGCTGTGATGAGCGGTCACTATAGTCGTGAATAATACGTGCAATCAAAGACTTACCAGAGCCACTTAAACCAGAAATCAGCACGGGCATATCGGTGTTGAGGATTTTTGCGACAATGCGGTAAAGCTCCTGCATCACCGGAGTTTGCCCAACCAGAGGCAGGGTTTCGTGCTGAATTTCAGGCGCGCTCACCGACCGCGATTCGGCCTTTTTTGCAATCGCACGCGCGCTTCGCTTCATCAGGTCCGGCAAATCAAACGGTTTGGGCAAATAGTCATAGGCCGCGGCTTCGGTCGCCTGAATGGCGGTCATTATGGTGTTTTGCGCGGAGATAATGATCACCGGCAAATCCGGTCGCTGTTGGTTGATTTTGGGCAACGTTTCCAGCCCGTTTCCGTCCGGCATCACCACGTCCGAAATAACCAGATCGCCGCGCCCCTCGGCGACCCACCGCATCAATGTCACCAGCGAGGCCGTGGCATGTACTTGGCACCCCGCCCGGCGAAAAGCTTGCGTTAAAATGGTTCGGATGGTTTTGTCGTCGTCGGCGATAAGTACGGTTCCGTCCATTAATACTTCCCTTTTTCATGTTGATAAATTGGCAGCGAAATCCGAAATACGGTTTTGCCTGCCACCGATTTGACCGAAATCGCGCCATTATGATCGGCGATAATCTTACTGACCAAGGCCAGCCCCAACCCGGTGCCGTTCTCGCGTCCGCTGACGAAAGGGTCAAACACCTGCTCAAGCATCGCGGCAGAAATCCCCGGCCCATCGTCAATAATTTCGATATGCAGCGGCAGGGCCAGCCCCTCGCCAGTTGGCAATTTAAGACGTAGGCCGGGCTCAAAAAACGTGCGGATCACGATGGTGCCGCCAGTGTCGGCAGCGGCTTCGGCGGCATTGCCAAACAGGTTGGAGAAAACTTGCATCAGTTGGTCTCCATCCCCCGCAATGGCAGGCAAGGACGGGTCATATTGGTCGAGAAATTGCATATTTGAGGCCACCCCGACAGCGGCGGACATGCGGGAGCGTTCGAGAATATCGTGTATGTTCAACTGCTTGAAGACAGGTTTACGGATATCTCCGAATTGCTCCACCTGTTTTAACAAATCAACAATACGCTTGGTCTCTTGCAAAATCAGGCCGATCATTTCCTGATCTTCGCGCCCGAGGTTCATGGCCAAAAGCTGCGCTGCACCAGAGATACCAGCGAGCGGGTTTTTGATCTCGTGGGCGAGTATATCCGCCATGCCAATCGCCGCCTGCGCGGTTTGTTTGATTTGCAGTGCGCGGCCCAGCTGACCGGCGATTTGGCGCGGCTGTAACAAGATCAGCATGGTCGCCGCCCCGTCTTGCAGCGGCGCGATTTGCACATCGCAAATCATCACGCGCCCCTGCCCGTCCTCAATGCCAACATCGCGGTGAAACAGCGCCGAGCGCCCATCGCGCGCGCGCGTCAGCGATTGAGCCACCTCAACATTTAGGCTGAGAGCTTCGATAAAGGGTTTTCCGATCAACGCTTTAAGGGGCGCGTTCAGAAACATCTCCGCCGCTGGATTGATGTCGGTAATCAGGTTGTCTTTTCCAACCAGAAATCCGGGAACAGGTAAAGCAGGCCAGATCGCCGCCGCGTTAGAGGCCCTCATGCGGCGGCCATTTGTGGTGTTGTGGAAAATGTCTGGTCTATCAACTCCAGCACCTTTTCAGGGGAGGTTTTGGTTAGAATTTGTTGCCGAATATCTGAAGGAACCAGTTTGAAATTCATGTACCATCCCAAATGCTTACGAGCCACTCTTAATCCCAAATTTGCACCGTAAAAATCAAGCATCCCACAATAATGCGCCGTGATCAGGTCTGCCAATTCCTTGCCGGATGGCTCGGTTGGGCCGTCAAAGCCGAACAGCTCGGCGGCCAGTTCTGCCAACAGCCACGGGCGACCGCGCGCGCCTCGGCCAACCATAATTCCGGCGGCTCCCGACTGCAAAAGCGCCTGTCTGGCTGAGGCAATATCCACGATATCGCCATTGGCAATCACCGGAATTTCAACCGCGTCCACGACCTCGCCGATCCGGCTCCAATCCGCCTGACCTTTGTAAAACTGACAGCGGGTTCGCCCGTGGATGGTGAGCATCTGGATGCCCGCGTCCTCGGCTCGACGGGCCAATTCAACCGCGTTAAGCGTGTTTTCATCCCAGCCCAGCCGGGTCTTCAGGGTCACAGGAACGCTCACCGCGCCGACCACGGCCTCGATCAACTCGAGCGCGTGATTGAGGTCTTTCATCAGCGCCGATCCTGAATAGCCGCTGGTCACTTTCTTGGCCGGACAGCCCATATTGATGTCGATCATGCGCGCGCCGCTGCCTTCGCAAATCCGTGCGCATTCGGCCATCCAGTCGGCGCGGCGTCCGGCGATTTGAACGGCGGAGCTGTCGCGGTCCAGACCAAGCTCGGCGCGGGTTTTGGCCTGCGAGGATTTGCGGCTTTGGACCATTTCCTGACTGGCGACCATCTCTGAAACCACCAATCCTGTGCCAAATCCAGACACCAGATTGCGAAATGGTAAATCGGTGATACCAGCCATCGGCGCCAGAATAACCGGCGATTTTAGAGTGAATCCTCCGATTCTGAGCGACATTTGCTTAATCCTTAGGCGATTTGCCTGCGTTTTATGCGTAAATAGTCGAGCGCGCAATTGGCTTGGCGTTGCATCGGCGGGATTGCGCCCGTAAAACCACCCTCAACCCAACCAACAAAGGCCCCGCCCCGTGAAAACAGCCGCAGTCATCGTTGCCGCAGGCAAAGGAACACGCGCTGGTGGCGATATTCCCAAGCAGTTCCAGATGTTGGACGGGCTGCCCATTTTGGCGCGCACGCTCCGGACGTTTTCGTCGCTGAGCGAAATTGATCGTGTCATTGTGGTTGTTGGCGCGGATGATCTTGATCTCTATCGCGAGCTAGTGGAGCCGCAGCTTGGCGCTCAGAAACCTGAGGTTGTCATTGGCGGGGCC
>JAADIJ010000212.1:5509-30114 GCA_013151335.1 Alphaproteobacteria bacterium
CTGCCCCGGCAATCGCCGTCAGTGACACGCTTTGGCGCGGAGCTGACGGGGTGGTTACCGCCTCGGCCAATCGCGCGGGCCTGTTTCGCGCCCAAACCCCGCAAGCCTTCGCATTGAGCGATATTCTAGCGGCGCATAAAGGGTTTGACGGGGTCGCGACCGATGATGTCGAACTTGCTTTGGCGGCCGGTCTAACGGTCAAGATCGTTGCGGGCGACGAGGACAATATCAAAATCACCACGCCTGCGGATTTTGCGCGCGCGTGGCGAATTATTGGAGGGCAGATGGATATTCGCACCGGCAACGGCTTTGACGTGCATGCGTTTGAAGCGGGCGATCACGTCGTGCTTTGCGGCGTCAAAATACCTCATGCAGCGACCCTCAAAGGCCATTCGGATGCAGACGTGGCGATGCACGCGCTAACGGACGCGATTTATGGCGCTCTGGCGGCGGGCGACATTGGCATTTGGTTCCCGCCAAGTGACGCGAAATGGAAGGGGGCCGCGTCGGATATCTTTCTACGCCATGCGGTTAAAATGACGCATGATCAAGGGTTTAAGATCACGCATGTGGACCTTACTTTAATTTGTGAGCAGCCCAAGATCGGCCCTCATTCCACGGCCATGCGTGCGCGACTTTCGGAAATCATGGGGATTGAGGAAAACAGGGTTTCCGTCAAGGCGACTACGTCAGAACAGCTCGGATTTACCGGGCGTAGCGAAGGGATTGCGGCCATGGCCACAGCAACATTGGTGAGTTTATGAGCGCGTTGATCGCCACATTTTTCTACATTGGCCGCCTGCCGTTTGCGCCTGGCACGTTTGGCTCGCTGGCGGCACTGCCCTTGGCCTATTTGCTGCACAGGTTTGGCGGATTTCCCAGCTTGGTGATTGCGACGGGCGTGGTGTTCGCGCTTGGATGTTGGGCTACCGCGCAGCACACCAAGGGCAAGGCCGAGCATGATCCCGGCGAGATTGTCATCGACGAGGTGGTTGGTCAGTGGATTGCGCTGTGGCCGGTCTCGGGTGGGCTGTGGTTTGCCGGGGTTGATCCGGCGATTTTTCCCTATCCCGGTTGGGTGGCGGCGTTTTTGCTGTTTCGTCTGTTTGACATCTGGAAGCCTTGGCCGGTCAGTTGGGCCGATCGCAAGGAAACTCCGCTTGGCGTGATGCTTGACGATGTTTTGGCTGGGGTGATGGCGGCGGTTCTGGTGGCCGCTTCGGCGGCGATTGCACATGGTTATCTGTTGAAATGAGCGCTCAGACGAGCGCCCGGTTGGCCGCGTCCTTGTTGGTGCTGGCGCGCAAATCAGACCTCAAAATCGCCTGTGCGGAGAGCTGTACCGGCGGGATGTTGAGTGCGGCTTTGACGGAGCTTGCCGGCTCCTCGGACATGTTTGATCGCGGATTTATCACCTATTCCAACCAAGCCAAACAGCAGATGTTGGGGGTGAGTGCGCAGAGTTTGGAGCGGTTCGGGGCGGTTTCTGAGGAGGTCGCGGGCGAGATGGCGGCAGGCGCGCTGGCACGCTCGAACGCCGATATCGCGGTGTCGATTACCGGTATCGCCGAGCCGGGAGGCTCTGCGCATAAACCCGAGGGGAGGGTTTGTTTTGGGTTGGTGGCAAGGGGTCTTGCGCCTCGGAGTGAGACTGTCGAGTTTGGTGCATTGGGGCGTGCGCAGGTTCGTGAGTGGGCGACAGAACATGCGCTTAACCTTTTGAATAGTCAGTTGAAAACAAGTTAGTGTCATGGTTTCAAAGCTCGGCCTTTTCAACGCAGTTCCGCCCGGCTGATAGGCCGCGCCGCGCCGGACCTTCCCGTCGCACCAAAGGTGCGCTTTCAGCGCAACGGAGGCGCGATGCGTCGGTGGTGAAAATTGCTTGAGATCAATGGGTTGGCGATGCCACCTCATCCATCAAACATAGGAATGCGCCACCCCAAGGTCAGGCGCGCCCCTTGTTTTCTTCGACTAAGGTTGCTGAGTTGACTTATCAGACTAACTCGCCGCCCCATAAAGTGCATCCGCCCGCTTTTCAAACGCGCGCACGATGCGTTGCATGGCCTCGTTGAACACCAAGCCAATTACCGCTTGCAGCATGGCCGACTTGAACTCGAAATCGACGAAAAAATCCGCTTCACAGCCCCCGCCCTCAATATCTGTAAAGCGCCAGTGATTGTTGAGATAGCGAAACGGGCCGTCCAGATACTCGACATCGATGCAGGTTTCGGCGGGCTTCAGACGCACGCGCGAGCCGAATTTCTCGCGGAAAAGCTTGAACGAGATTACCAGATCGGCCTCGATCAGGCTGCCGCCCTCGATCTCGGACACACGGCGCACCCTTGCCGCCGCACACCACGGCAAAAACTGCGGATAGGCGGCGACATCGGCCACCAGATCATACATCTGCTCGGCCGAGTAAGGCATGGACTTTTTTTCCGCATGGGTAGGCATTTGCGCGGTGGCCTTTCTTGGCAGGCTTAGTATAACGGGTCTTAAGGCAGCGTCATTGAGCAATTTCGCGGCATGCGCAAGAGGGCAAAATGGATCATTCAAATTATGTGATCGACACGATGATCTCGGCCAAGACCATCGCGGCGCGGGTTGAAGAGCTGGCGCGTGAAATTACCGAGACCTTCAAAGGCACCGACAAACTGATTGTGATCGGTCTGCTGCGCGGCTCGTTCGTGTTTATTGCCGATCTTGTGCGCGAGCTTGATTTGCCAGTCGAGGTCGATTTTCTGGAGACGTCCTCTTATGGCGACGGTGTCGAGAGCTCGCGCGAGGTTCGTATCTTAAAGGACATTCGCGGCGAGATCGCCGGGCGCGACATTCTGGTGGTCGAGGATATCGTCGATACCGGCCACACGCTGCATCATGTTCTCAATCTGCTGAAATCGCGCAAACCCAAGCGGATGGAGGTCTGTGCGCTGCTTGATAAGCCGTCACGACGCGAGGTCGACGTGACCGCGACCTGGACCGGATTTGAAATCCCTGATAAGTTCGTGGTTGGCTATGGCATTGATTATGCGCAGAGAAACCGCAACCTCGACCATATCGGTGCGGTGCGGTTTTTGGACGAGAGCTAGGGCGCAACCTCCATTGCCAGCGGTGCGTTTGCGTCGTAGCTTGTGGGCATGAACCCGTTTTGGCTGATCAGACTAACCCGCTGGGCGCGCAATCCACCATCAGGAGCGCGGCTGAAATTGGTGTTGGTGGTCGTCGCCATAACACTCGCGCTTTACGGCATAGATCAGGTTTTCGGTTGGCCTGAGTGGTTGACGCCAAATCGTATGCCGCGAGGCCGGTTGCTTCGTTAAAGGGCTTTTTGCTTGGTGTCATGGCTTCAAAGTTCGTTTCACCCCCAAGCCAAGGACTCCGCGCTTTCGACCCAGTTTCGCCCGACCGATAGGCCGCGCCGCGCCGGACCTTCCCCGTCGCACCGAAGGTGCGCTTTCAGCGCAACGAGGCGCGATGCAGCGGTGGCGAAAACTGTAATAGATCAATGAGTTGTAACATCATTTACATCCATCTAACGTGGGAATGCGCCACCCCAAGGTCCGGCGCGACCCTTGTTTTTTTCAACAAAGGTCGCTGGAGTTGAGTTATGATACGAACTTTAGATTTAGGTGCCTCACGCCCCAACCGACCTCAGCCGAGCCTCGCGCAGCCGCGCGAAATCGTCGCCGGCGTGATAGCTTGAGCGGGTCAAGGGCGTTGCCGACACCATCGAGAAGCCCTTGCCGTAAGCGGCTTTCTCGTAAGAGGCGAACTCCTCGGGTGTCACGAACCGCGCCAGCACGTGATGTTTGGGGGTGGGCTGCAAATATTGTCCGATGGTGATGAAATCAATGTCGGCGGCGCGCATGTCGTCCATGATTTGCATCACGCCCTGTTTTTGTTCGCCCAAGCCGACCATGATGCCGGATTTGGTAAACATAGTTGGGTCCAACTCTTTCACCCGTTGCAACAAGCGCAGGCTGTGGAAATAGCGCGCGCCGGGGCGCACGGTCGGGTAAAGGCCGGGGACGGTTTCAAGGTTGTGGTTGAACACGTCAGGCTTGGCGGCGACTACAATTTCAAGCGCTTCTGGTGCGCATTTCAAAAAATCCGGCGTCAGCACCTCGATCGTGGTTTGCGGCGAGCGGTGGCGGATGGCGCGGATGGTTTGGGCGAAATGCTCGGCCCCGCCATCCTCCAGATCATCGCGATCAACGCTGGTGACGACAACATGCTTTAGGCCGAGCTTTTTGACCGCTTCCGCAACCCTGCCCGGCTCAAACGTGTCGAGCGCATTGGGCTTGCCGGTGGCGATGTTGCAAAAGGTGCAACCGCGTGTGCAAATCTCGCCCATGATCATCATGGTAGCATGGCCGCGCGACCAGCATTCGCCCACATTGGGGCAACCCGCCTCCTCGCACACCGTCACCAGATTGTTGTCGCGCAGGATATTTCGCGTCTGGGTATAGCCCTTTGACGTGGGGGCCTTAACCCTGATCCAGCTCGGCTTTTTGGGCTGGACGTTGTCGGCTTTATGGGCCTTTTCGGGGTGGCGTTCGGCGGGAATGTTCAGATTTCGCATCAAAGACCTCATTTTTGCCCTCTATAGGGCGCGCAAGCGGGATTGTCTTCTTAAAAAACCGCGCAACTGCGGCGTGTTGGGCAATTTGGTCGATCCTTGTTGTTCCCGTTTTAGAATCGTTATAAGTTGCGAGCAAATTCACACCCAACCATGTCCAAACTTAAAGGAATAAGATCATGCATGCAGGTATTCGTGTTCCCAACATCACCTTCAAAACCCGCGTTCGCGACGAGTCCATTGGCGGCGACAATCCGTTTCGCTGGCAGGACGTCACCACAGCCGATTATTTCGGCGGCAAGCGCGTGGTCATGTTCTCGCTGCCCGGTGCGTTCACACCCACATGCTCGACCTACCAACTGCCGGGATATGAGAACGGCGCTGCTGATTTTGCGGCACTCGGCATTGACGAGATTTACTGCATGAGCGTGAATGACAGTTTCGTCATGAACAAATGGGCGCAGGGCCAGAACCTCAATAATGTCAAAGTCATCCCTGATGGATCGGGCGAGTTCACGCGTCAGATCGGCATGTTGGTGGAAAAAGCCCCCGAGGGCTTTGGCTATCGCTCGTGGCGTTATGCGGCTGTGATCAATGACGGCCTGATTGAGGCGTGGTTTGAAGAGCCCGGTCGGCGTGATAACCACGACAGCGACCCTTACGGCGTGTCTTCGCCGGAAACCGTGCTGGCGTGGCTGAAAGATCAGGGCTGAGAACCTGCGTGTCAGGAAAACTCATGACCTTTGATCTCGTTCAACATCGTCGCGACGCCCATCAAATTGGGCGTTTGCAGGAATATCTCAAGCAGATCGTCTATGGTGGCAATGACGGCATTGTCACCACATTCGCGGTGGTTGCCGGTTTTGCCGGATTTGGGATGGATGGTGCGGCCGGTGTTGGCGGGATCGCGGTTTTGTTGTTCGGGATAGCCAATATCCTCGCCGATGGCACCTCGATGGGCTTGGGAGAGTTTTTGTCCTCGCGCTCGGAACGCGACCTTTATGTGGCCCATCGCAACAAAGAACTGATCGAGATTGAGCGCAACTCGGACGATGAGCGCGCCGAGGTCATCGCCATTTTACAAAGTCACGGCATGGGGGGCGAGGACGCCGCCGCCATGACCGACATCTTCCATCGCAATCCCGAGCTGATGGCCGATTTCATGATGGTTTACGAGCTTGGAATGGCCGACACCACCGACGAAAGCCCCGCGATTAAGGGCTTGTTCATGTTCCTGTCTTTCGTGGTGTTTGGCGCGGTGCCGCTTTCGCCCTATTTCTTTCTCGCGCCAACGCCCGATACGTTCATCTTTTCGATCATCGCGACATTCATCGCTCTGGTCTGCCTCGGCGTGCTGCGCTGGTTTGCAACTACGGTCAACGCGTGGCGCTGTATTTTCGAGACCGTTCTGGTTGGCAGCACCTGCGCCGTCGTCGCCTATGCTGTCGGCTTGGCATTTGCGTTTTAGCGTTTGCCTCCAGAACTCGGCCAAAATTCGCGACCATGCGCGTGGCGGTTTGGAACGAAGAGATGAGGGCAGCGCCTTCGCTTGGGTGGGCGCGCGGACCATCTGATGGATATTCGGCGGGTTATCCTGTTGAGACGCTATGGTTACCAGAAACGTTGCATCGCGCCCTCCCGGGGGAAGGGAAGGCGCGGCCCGGCCTGACAACCGGGCGGTGGGTGTGTTATCGGTCAGGCTTGGCAACAAGCGTTTTTTGGAATTCTATGTAAGTCTGAACCTGCCACACAGGAACTTGCATCAAATTTCTGTATACACTCGTATACTATCTTTCCAAACGCGATTATATCCGCTAAGACCCCCCCAATCTCATTAACCGCCACCAAAGGAATGCGCGTATGCAAAAGATCAAAGTCGAAAACCCCGTGGTCGAGCTTGACGGCGACGAGATGACCCGCATCATCTGGGACATCATCAAGCAAAAACTGATCCTGCCCTATCTCGATATTGATCTGCTTTACTATGATCTCGGGATTATGGAGCGTGATCGCACCAACGACCAAATCACCATCGATGCCGCCAACAAAATCAACGAGGTCGGGGTTGGCATCAAATGCGCGACCATCACGCCCGATGAGGCGCGGGTCGAGGAGTTTGGCCTTAAAGAGATGTGGAAATCTCCCAACGGCACCCTGCGCAACATTCTCGGCGGCACGATTTTTCGCGCGCCGATCATCTGCCAGAACGTGCCGCGCCTTGTGCCCGGCTGGACCGACCCGATTGTCATCGGTCGTCACGCTTTTGCCGATCAGTATAAAGCCACCGATTTCCGCTTTCCCGGCCCGGGCCAACTCACCATGAAGTTCGTGGGCGAGGATGGCGCAGTGATCGAGCATGTGATTTATGACGCGCCCTCCGCAGGTGTTGCGATGGGCATGTATAACCGCGACGACTCCATTCGCGATTTCGCGCGCGCCTCGCTGAATTACGGGTTGAACATGGGCTGGCCGGTGTATCTGTCGACCAAGAACACCATCCTCAAGGCCTATGACGGGCGCTTCAAGGATCTGTTTCAAGAGATATTCGAGGCAGAGTTCGCCGATAAATTCGCCGCCGCCGGTATCACGTATGAGCATCGCCTGATTGATGATATGGTCGCCGCGGCGATGAAATGGTCGGGCAAGTTCGTCTGGGCTTGCAAGAACTACGATGGCGATGTGCAATCCGATACCGTGGCCCAAGGCTTTGGCTCGCTCGGTCTGATGACCTCGATCCTGATGACGCCGGACGGCAAAATCGTCGAGAGCGAAGAGCGAGGCCGCGCATGGCACCGTCACCCGCCATTTCCGCCAGCATCAAAAGGGCGAGGCCACCTCGACCAACTCCATCGCCTCGATCTTTGCGTGGACTGGCGGGCTTAAGCACCGCGCCAAGCTTGACGGCAATGAAGCGTTGACGGGTTTTGCGCAAACGCTGGAAAAAGTCATCGTCGACACGGTGGAAAGCGGCGACATGACCAAGGATCTGGCGTTGCTGGTTGGACCGGATCAAAAATGGCTGACCACCGAAGGCTTCCTCGACAAGGTCGCCGAAAACCTTGGCAAAGCTCTGGGCGCTTAAGTCCAGCCGCTGTTTAACAGATTTCGGAGCCTCCGTAGTCATATGCGGGGGCTTGGGTGTTTATGGGGTCAGGCGGTGGCCCGAATTAGCTCAGGATTTCTCGGGCGGCTGCTCGACAATTGTTGTCGGATAGCCATACTCGACCGGGGATTGAACAATCGCCTGAACGGTGGTGACCTCATCGTCAAACTGCACCACAAACTGGGCCAGCTCGCGATCCGCATCATAAAACCCGTCGGTGATCTTGGCGCTTTTGACCGAGGTGATCGCCTTGGCCGCAATATAGGGGCAAGAGGCGCAAAACAGCCCGGTGACCTCTATCCTGACGGTTTTTTCGGCGGCAAAAACGGCCCCCGGCGCGAGCAGGTAAATCGCCGAAACGGTGGCATAAAGTAGTGATTTCATAAGAGTATCCTTTCAAAAAGGGTTTAAAAGCACCGGGGCAAGCCCCTGAAAAACCAAAGCGACCAGCACGATGAAGGCGGACCCCCACAAGACCGAGCGCATGAAGGTGCGGTTGACCGGATTGGCGCAAGTGCCGCTTGCGCAGTTTTCAGTGGTCACCGGCCGGTAGGCTTTCCAAAACCCATAGGCGAGGGCCGCGACCGCGAAGGCCAGAAAATACCAGTGATATTGATAAAGAGCGCCCAATCGGCCGATGAACACACCGGTCACGCCCAAGCTGACCAGCCCAAGCGGCAAGATACAGCACGAGGTCATGGCCAGTGCCCCAAGCGCACTTGGGCCGACCGATTTCCAACTCGACGGGCGCTTTGGCGTCATCAGGTCGGTGTTTCTATCGTGCAATTGGCCGCTCTGGCTCATCTCGAATCGTCCTTAGGTGTTTGATAGCGTAGATTTACGCTCTGTAGCCGCTACAGGCTCAAGCGGTTTTGTGAACTATTTTCGACCAATTTTAGAGTTTGACGTTTTGTCAACCATCGGCTGCTAAACATCGGGAAACCCCCTCGCCCATTGGCGATTCGGTGCATCAGAAAAGGCAGATAAATGTCATCCAAAAAAGAAATGCGTATCATGGTGGTTGACGACATGGCCACCAGTCGCGGCCAGATATTACAAGCGTTGGAAGATATCGGTCTTTTCAACACCGAAATCTCGTCTGACGCCATGAGCGCCTTCAAACAAGTGGCGACCAAGCGGGTGCATATGGTGATCTCCGACTATAACATGCCGGGAATGGACGGCTTGCAACTGCTCAAGTCTCTCAGGGGCCATCCACCAACACGAGGGGTTGGTTTTATCCTCGTGACCGGACGAGCGGATGACGCAACGATTGCGCGGGGCCGAAGCCTTGGCATGAACAACTTGCTGCGCAAACCGTTCACCTCGCAAGCGATGAAAAGCTGCATCGAAGCGGTGGTGGGACGCCTTTAGTGACAAAATCCCGAGCTGACAGCACCAACAACCAAGTGGCCTTGGCCGACGTGCTTTGCCGCATTACCAACGAGCTTGTGTTGCTAAAACGCGGGACCATGGAGTTGGAGCAGGCGATTGGCACACTAACCAAGTTTATCGACAGCTCAAAGCTTCAAAGCTTTTATCAGGATTTGCAATTTCTGGACAATCTGGGCCAAAGCCTTGAAAGCTTGGCGGTTTTTGTCGCCAACACGGCGGATAATGTCCCGAGGGACTGGCAAGTCGATATCGATCTCTCCGCCTCAAAAATCCAGATGCAAAGCATCGCCGACCGCATTTCGCTCGCTGAAGTCGGTGGCAACAACCATCCGACGGATCAAACCACGACATTATTTTTCTAACGCGCTACGGGGACACGGCGAAAAAATGCGAAATGGCGATCGGATTCACCCGCGCGCGCGCAGCTCTTTTCGCATGATCTTTCCGGTCGCCGTCATCGGCATGGCGTCGATAATCTCAATCGCGCGCGGAGCCACATGTACCGAAATACGGCTGCGAACACGGGCGATCAACTCGGCCTCAAGCCCAGCGGTCGGCGCACCGTCGCGCAACACAATAAATGCTTTCACGCTTTCAGTGCGAACCGGATCAGGAATACCAACCGCCGCCGCCAAAGCAACATCGGGATGTCCGGTCAGACAATTTTCGATCTCTGTCGGGCCAATGCGGTAACCGCTCGATGTGATCACATCATCATCACGCGAGGAAAAAGTGACGTATCCCTCCTCGTCCATAACCCCGAGATCACCGGTTTTCAACCAGTCGCCAACGAATTTTTCCGCCGTTTTTTGCGGCTGCTTCCAATATTCGCGAAACATAACCGGCGTTCCACGCTTGATCGCGATCTCGCCGATCTCGCCAGTTGCGACTTTAATCCCGTCACCGTCGATAATCTCGACATCAAAACCCGGCACAGGCTTGCCAATCGTGCCGGGTTTTTGCACGCCGATGCCCGCAGAACTGGTTAAGCAAAGGTTACATTCCGTCTGCCCATAGGTTTCGTTGATGGTGACGCCTAACGCCTCTCGCCCCCAATCCAACAGATCAGCGCCAAGCGATTCTCCGCCCGACATAACGGTTCGAATCGACAAATCGGCTGGTGCATTTATCTGGCGCATGATTTTCAAAGCCGTCGGCGGTAAAAACAGGTTTTTGACGTTTTGGCGTTTGATCAAATGATAAGCGGCTTCAGGGTCAAATTTTCCCATGCGGTGGGAAATCAACGGAACGCCATAATATAAACAGACCATAGCGATATTCATCAACCCACCAACCCAGGCCCAGTCGGCGGGCGTCCAGCCAACATCGCCCGGTTTGGGAAAAAACTCGTGCTGCAACTCCACCGCAGGCAAATGGCCCAGCAAAAACTCATGAGCATGAAGCGCCCCTTTGGGAGGGCCGGTCGTGCCAGAGGTGTAAATAATGATCGCAGGGTCCGTGCTCAGGGTGTCAACAGGGGTAAAATTTTGCGAGCCCTGGCCAATCTCGAGCCAAAAATCGCGGGTATCTTTACCAGCCCGGCCCACCACATAAATATGCTCAAGCGCCGGAAGCTTGTCTTTTATACCTAAAATTTTATGAACATTTTCCTCATCGGTCACCACCACCCGAGCCCCGGAATCCGACAGACGATACTCAAGCGCATCCGCACCGAAAAGAGTGAACAATGGCAACGAGATCATGCCCAGTTTATGACAGGCAAAATGGGTAATCATGACCTCAGGCGACTGCGCCAACAAAACAGCACAGCGATCGCCTTTTTGCATCCCAAGCGCACGAAAGCCATTGGCCAGAGCGTTAGAGCCCGCGCGAAGCTGTTGAAAGGAATAGGTTTTCGTCGCACCACCTTGCTTTACATGAATGATCGCGACTTTATTGGGTTCGGCGGCAGCCCAACTGTCACAGCACGCAGTCGCGATATTGAAGTGCTTGGGCACGTTCCAGTGAAACCCGTCCCTCAAGATCTGCCAGTCGGCGGGTTTGTCAAAAATCCGGCGGTTAATCATGGTTTGGTCCTGTTACTTAAAAACGATCAATTCTGTCAGTGCGGTCAGCGGAATACCCAAAGCGCGCATCGCCGCCAGCGACAATTGGCTGCCGGATGTCGCGGCTCCCGGTTTGGGAATTAACGTTACATTAACGCTGTTGCCATTGGAGGCCCAAACGACCCGCCCCTTTGTCTTGATCACGACAAGCGAGGTTTTTAGCCAAAATCCCTGCTCTGACACCACCCCGAGCGCGGCGATAGTTTTACCGATTTCCTTATCAGCAGGCTGATCGCTTACGGACAAGGCCTGCTCTTTTTGCGAATTGGTCGTCTGATCAAGCACGGACGCCTCAACCCCCTCAACCAATCCCGGCCCGGTTGGCGGAGATTTGGCGCGATAAACCGGCCGCATCGTGTCCTCGGTCGGCGTCTGCACCTGCACACAAACCGTCTTTTCCGGGTCACATTGCTCGATCTGCGGCGGCTTTTCGCTAATTCGACGCTTTAACAAAGTCAGCTTGCACCCGTTCAAAACAAAGCTGCCCACAAGCAACAATCCAATGCTCAGACCAACTTTCGGAATATTCGCGCCAGTTTTCATTCGCCAATCCTAGAGCGGTTACCCGACACGTTCAACAACTTGCGCGCTTAAGATTTGAGGGGAGAGTTCAACGACCGCAGCGATTTGGCGCGCGAACGGGGAACCGACTTCACGATCAATCCGGTAAAGACATGCAAGCTGTCAAGATCTTGGTCCACGACCGCATGGTCAGAAACCCAGCCTCCCATTGATAAATATGCACGAAGAAGAGGCGGTATCGTATTGTTATTGTTGAATTTATATTGATCCGATATATGGCCTTCAGCGTAGAGAGGGATAATATCTTGCGCTTTGCGGAGCGGGGCCCAGCCTGTTGGCGCGAGGTGGTTTTGGTGGAGATATCCAAATGCCTCGTGATATTTTGCGGCGTTCAATCCTGTAAATGACGAGCAGCCGAACAGTAGTTCTACGTTTTTCTTATCAACAAACCCCGTCAAAGCCGACCACGCGAGGCGCACGATATTGGGATCGCTTCGCCCGCTTTTTATGCAAAATCGTCCGATTTCAAGCATCGGGGCCGGAAAGCTTTTCAGGGCCGACAGATCATAAAACTGCGCAGAATAGCTTTGGTCGATGTCTTGGCCGCAAGACAGGCTCATCATCCGAAAACAACAAACCAGCTCGTTGGATTGCGCATGGTGGATCAGGACGTGCTGGCAAGTGTCGTCAAACCGATCCCGATCAATCATCTCGCCCGACTGACCGGCGCGAAAGCTTGAAAACCGCAGCTTTTGCGCGGCTTTGATTTCACTTTGCTGCGTTGCGAGTCGCAGCACATATTTACCTTTGTGAAGGGCTTCCATTCTGCTGCCTTTTCAACCCGATTGCGGGTTTTTTAAACCTCAGGTAGGTTTGTGCCATAATCGCGGCCTGTCGAAAACGAAAAAATCCGTCGCGAGCGAATGAGGCGCGTAATCGTTGGTCTAGCTCGTCGACGCAAAGCGCGTCCGCGATAAAGGAGACAAGTATGGTGCGATCATGACGGAAAAAATCGATAAACCCCCCATTGATAAATCTCCCGGAGAATGGCGCGGCCAACTGTCCGATCTTGCCTATAAAGTCGCGCGCGAAGGCGCAACAGAGCCTGCGTTTTCCCATGACAATTTTCCCAGCCAGACTGGTGTGTTTTACTGTGTTTGCTGTGGCCGCGCTCTGTTTGACAGTGGCGCAAAGTTTGACAGCGGCAGCGGTTGGCCCTCGTTTTTTGCGCCAATGTCACCAGAAACACTCGGCCAGAAAACCGACACTCGCTGGTTTATGCGCCGCACCGAGGTCCATTGCAGCACCTGTAACGCACATCTGGGACATGTTTTTGACGATGGTCCAAAACCAACCGGCCTGCGCTATTGCGTCAACGGCGTGACGCTGGCGTTCAAAAAATCAGACTGAGACCCAAAGCCTTAAAGCTGCTCCGCCAAGTTAACCCGACCAAGATTGCCGAGCATCTGCCCGATAAACGAAACACCCTTGATGCCGGTCTTGGTAACCCGGCGACTAAGCGCGACCACCCGGCCATCGGCAAGGGTAAAGCGCTCGACATTTTCAACAATCCCGCGCTTGTTGAAACTTATGGCAACCAGTTGGCGATCAACGATATTGGCCTCTTTATAGGAAAAATGCCGCACTTTGGTCGAGACATAATACCAGCCGCTATCTTTCAACATGCCGGTGCTGGCCGGACGACCAATGGTTTTCTCGACCGCCGCGCGATCATCAACACCAACCACGATGGACTTAAGCTCGCTATCGGTGGGCGCATAGCCGTGATTTGAGAACGTCGCCGCACATCCGACCAAAAAGGTGAGGAGCAAAATGCTGATACCTGGATGCAACCGTAGCTTCGTTTTCGCCATTTTATCCCCGCGACCAATGTTCATTAGTTACTTGTCGGCATATCGAACACATGCAAAACAAGCAAGAATGTTGAAACTGTTTGAAGATATTAATGGCGGAGGTTGCAAAATATGTCAAAAATAACGCCAAAACCCGATCCAGAGACCGGTCTGCCGTTGGAGACCATGCTTGTCGCCTCATTGTCCGACAGCGCGCCAAACACGTTTGAAATAACGCCTGACGCCAATGCTCGCGCGTCTTTTGCCACTTTTCTGGGCATTTCCGGCATTCGAAAACTGAGGTTTTCCGGCGTTGTGCATCCCCAAGATCGCAAGGACTGGTCGCTCGAAGGTGCATTGGGTGCCACGGTCATTCAGAGCTGTGTGGTTACGAACAAGCCGGTGACTACCAGAATTGACGTCAAGGTTAAGCGCTTGTTTTTATGGGATTTTGACAAACGACAAGCACCAAGCGACGAGTCCTTTGACGGCGATGACGACAGCGAGGCCTTAGGGCTGGAGCTTGACTTGACCCAAGTGATGGCCGAAGCTCTGGCGCTGAATTTGCCGCAATATCCGCGCGCGCAGGATGCTCATCTTGATCAATCGGCGTTTGCCCCTCCGGGAGTTGCGCCCATGCGAGACGAAGATACCAAGCCTTTTGCCGGACTGGCCGAATTGGGTAAAAAACTTAGCGAATAACCCCCGGTATCTGCGATTTAGCCCTTGCGAAAATCTGTTTTCCGTCTATTTTCGCGTTTCCTTTCCGATCCGGGATAACGAGCGGTTGCGCTTGCGCATGACTGTGGTTATTGCCGGACCCATATGGGGGAATAATTCCCCGCCAAACCCGAGGTTGTGACATGGCTGTCCCAAAAAGTAAGATTACAAAATCCCGTCGTGGTCAGCGCCGGTCGCATGATGCCCTGATCGTGGACAATCCCAACGAGTGTACAAATTGCGGCGAGCTTAAGCGCCCGCACCATGTTTGCGGTGCCTGTGGTCATTATGATGACCGCGAGGTTGTGGCACAGGTTGATGATATCGATCTGGACGAAGACGCGGCATAATAACTCGTCCGGGGGCGGTAACGCATGACGGCCCAGATCCAATCAAATGAAGGTTCGCAGACTGGTTTCAAAACCGGTATCGTTATCTCGATCGACGCCATGGGCGGTGATCGCGGGCCTCAGGCCGTGGTCGCCGGTATGGCGGTATCTGCATCGAAAAACCCGGATATCAGGTTTGTGGTTCACGGCGACGCCCCGACGCTGAAGCGCCTGATCGCCAAGCGGCGGCAATTGGCGAGCATTTGCCAGATTGTCCATGCCGAAAAAATTGTCAGCATGGACGAAAAGCCCAGCCACGCGATGCGGCACGGCCAAGGCACCAGCATGTGGAGCGCGATTGACTCTGTTCGCAACGGCGCCGCCACGGTTGCGGTGTCTTGCGGAAATACCGGCGCTTTGATGGCTGTCTCAATGATCCGACTGCGCAAAGCTCCGGGCGTAAGCCGACCGGCAATTGCTATTTTGTGGCCGTCAGCTTCTGCGCATGGGTTTAACGTTATGCTGGATGTCGGGGCCGACGTGAAGGCCGACCCCGAGGATTTGTTGCGCTACGCTCTGATGGGCTCGTCTTATGCGCGCAACGGGCTTAATCTGACCCGACCCCGTGTTGGCATTCTTAATGTCGGCACCGAAGAACATAAAGGCCGGACCGGTTTGAAAGAGGCACATGATCTGGTGGCTGCGGCTGCCCCCTTGAACGAGTTCGAGTTCATAGGGTTTGTCGAGGGCGGAGACATCCCCTCTGATCACGTCGACGTAATCGTGACCGACGGGTTTACCGGCAATGTTGCCTTGAAAACCGCCGAAGGAACCGCCTCTTTTGTGCGTCGTCTGCTAGAACAGGCGTTCAAACATACCCCCCTCTCGCGAATCGGCGCGCTGTTTGCCCTGACCTCGCTGAGACGTTTGAGCAAACGAATTGACCCGCGCCGTGTGAATGGCGGTGTGTTTCTCGGGCTGAACGGAACGGTGATAAAATCCCACGGCGACGCCGATGCTACGGGAGTTGCGGCGGCGATAAGACTCGCGTTCCAACTCGCCCAGATCGGGTTCTCAAAAAAGCTCGCAGCACGGGTTGCATCTGGGTTGCAAGGGCGCGAAGATGGCTCCTCGACCAGTTTTAAAGAGTGATCCCGTTAAATGAGCACAATCCGCGCAGTCGTCAGAGGTGTTGGCCATTATTTGCCGGAACGTGTTGTTCCCAATAGCGAATTTGAGAAAATACTCGACACTAGCGACGAGTGGATAAAGTCCCGTTCCGGCATCGAGCGCAGACATTTTGCCGCCGATGGCCAACTGACAAGCGATCTTGCAATCCGGGCGGCCAAATCGGCGCTTATGGATGCGGATATGACTGCTGACCAAATCGACGCGATTGTAATTGCGACCTCGACCCCGGACCAGACTTTCCCCTCGACAGCGACCAAGGTGCAGGCCGCCATCGGCATGCAATCGGGATTTGCCTTTGATGTTCAGGCGGTTTGCGCGGGCTTCGTTTATGCGCTGGCCAATGCGAATGCGTTGATTTTATCGGGTCAGGTCGAGCGGGTGATCGTGATTGGCGCGGAAACATTCTCTAGGCTGATGGATTGGAACGACCGCTCCACCTGCGTACTGTTTGGCGACGGCGCGGGCGCTCTGATACTGGAGGCCCAATCCGGCGAGGGAACCCCGCAAGATCGCGGAATTCTCGCAACTGACCTGCACTCGGACGGGCGCTACAACAACCTGTTATACGTGGATGGTGGCGTTTCATCGACCCAGACCGCCGGGGTTTTGAAAATGGAGGGTCGCGAGATTTTCAAACACGCGGTGCAAAAGCTCGCCCAAACCGCCGATGCCGCCCTAAAAAAAGCGCGACTGACGCCGGACGATATCGACTGGGTGGTTCCGCATCAGGCCAATCTGCGCATTATCAAAGCCACGGCGCAGAAAATGGGCGTTCCCATGGACCGAGTGGTGGTCACGGTGCAGGACCACGGCAACACCTCGGCGGCCTCGATTCCGCTGGCCATGTCGGTGGCGCGACGGGCGGGCAAGATCAAGCAAGGCCAGCTTTTGGTCGCCGAAGCAATCGGTGGTGGGCTGACCTGGGGCGCGGTTGTTTTGCGTTGGTAGCCCCGTTCAAGCAATTTATCGCCTGTTTCCAAGCTGTTGGTGTTGACTCCTAATTCAGTTTTTAACTATTCTCGCCAAGATGCTCTTGGGGGGATAACAAATGAGTAACAAAACTTTAACACGCATGGACCTAAGCGAAGCTGTTTTTCGCGAAGTTGGACTATCACGCAACGAATCTTCGGATTTGGTTGAGTCGGTACTAAGCCATATGTCAGACACATTGGCGTCCGGTGAAAATGTCAAAATTTCGTCTTTCGGGACTTTTGGCGTGCGCGATAAGACAGCGCGTATTGGCCGCAACCCCAAGACCGGCGAGGAAGTGCCCATTCACCCACGCCGTGTTCTGACCTTCCGGCCTTCTCATCTGATGAAGGAGCGGGTTGCTGCAGGCAATAAGCGCTAGGTGCCCGATTAGAAATGGCAAAATCCAGCAACGCCTTCAGAACCATCAGCGAAGTTTCTCAGTGGCTGGATGTTCCCGCCCATGTGCTGCGCTTTTGGGAGAGCCGGTTTAACCAGATTAAGCCGGTCAAGCGCGCGGGTGGCCGCAGGTATTATCGCCCAACTGACATGCAGTTGCTTGGCGGGATTAAGCGCCTGCTGCATGATGATGGGATCACCATCAAAGGCGTGCAAAAAATCCTGCGCGAAAAAGGCGTGACGCATGTCAGCGACCTGAGTATGGAGCTTGCTTCCAATCAAGCTTCGCCCCGACCTGCCCCCAATGATGGGGTGCAAGATCGTCAAGCCGTTGATAATACCGCACAAAATCTACAGATCCATGATAGGCTAACGGCCGCCTTTCCAATATCAGAGGCGTTTAACGATCCAGAGCCACCGGCAATGACAGCCAAGACAGAGGACAGCTCCACGATTTTACCGGATGTTCTGGCAGTAGAGGAGATCAACAAACCGGCCCGCGTGGATCGAATTCTTGCCCTCTATCAACGGCTGGAAACCCTGCGCAATCGGGTTTATCAGGGCATGGTAAACGAGTGAAATCCGCGCCCCTCCTCAAGGCCGGTTTCGCGCTTGCCCCTGCCCTCAAATCACGTATAACACCTCATGTTCGGGCTATAGCGCAGTTTGGTAGCGCGTTCGTCTGGGGGACGAGAGGCCGCAGGTTCGAATCCTGCTAGCCCGACCATTAACCACCGACAGCCGACCCAAGCTGTCCCGCCCGCTGCCAATAAAGGTGATTTGATGACGCGCAAAACCGAAGGGGTTCTTCCGTCTCAGGCCATCCGGCAAATGATCGCGCGCGCTGAAATCCTCACCGAAATTGCCATTCCTGACGGGCAAATCCAACCAGCCAGCCTTGATCTGCGCCTTGGCGACGTGGCCTACCGGGTTCGGGCGAGCTTTCTGTCCGGGCACTCGCGCAGTGTCACCGATCGCATGACTGAATTTAAGATGCACAAGGTTGACCTCAGCCAAGGGGCGGTGCTGGAAAAAGGCTGCGTCTATGTGGTGCCGTTGATGGAATCACTTGCGCTACCTGAGGGTATTTCGGCCATTGCCAACGCCAAAAGCTCGACCGGGCGTCTTGATCTGCTCACACGGCTCATCACCGATCACGGGGTGGAGTTTGACCGGATTGAGCCCGGATATCACGGCCCGCTTTACGCCGAAATTTGCCCGAGGTCGTTTTCGGTGCTGGTTCGACCGGGGATGCGCCTTAACCAAATTCGTTTTCGCGCGGGGCAAGTGATTTTGTCCGATGACGCGCTAAAATCCCTGCATCAAAGCGAAACTCTGGTCTCTGGCAAGGCCCATATCGATCATGGGCTGGGGTTTTCTGTCGACTTGAAACCAGCCAAAGGCGATCTGGTTGGCTACCGCGCCAAACCGCATACGGGCGTGATTGATCTGGACCTGATCGGCCACTATTCGCCACGAGACTATTGGGAGGAGGTCCGCACCAGCGCAGGCCAAATCATCCTCGATCCCGATGCGTTTTACATTCTTGTCAGCCGTGAAGCCGTACATATTCCGCCGCGATTTGCCGCTGAAATGGCACCCTATTTAGCGATGGTCGGCGAATTTCGTGTGCATTACGCGGGCTTTTTCGATCCGGGTTTTGGCCATGCTGCCGCAGGAGGTGTCGGCTCGCGCGGTGTGCTTGAGGTGCGCTGTCATGAGGCCCCGTTTGCGCTGGAACATGCGCAGATCGTCGGGCGTCTGGTTTATGAGCAGATGACCGAGGTGCCGGAGTTGATTTATGGCGCGGAGCTAGGATCAAATTACCAAGGTCAAGGTTTGAAATTATCTAAACATTTCAAATGATTATAGCTATATCCTCATCTTACCTTCCACTCTCTTTGCCTCCCCCAGCTTGATATTTTAGCTTGCCTAACTGACCTTGGTCGTGGTGAAATATGCCTCGGCAAGGAGCCTGATTTTCCCAACATACGAGGGTGAGATGACATTCAAAGCCGTGATAACCATCGCCATATTGGCCGCCGTCGCCATTGGCGGCAGAATGTATGTGACCGGATTTTCGGGCGCTAAAATCGCTTCGCCCGACGCTCGCACCTCGGACGAGCCGATGGTAAAGGTCAGCCTGCCAACGCTAACGGCGGAGCAAACCAAAGGTGAATCGCTGTTCAACCAAAAATGTGCGGTCTGTCATGCCAAGAACGCCGCCGGGCAGCCGGGGGTCGCGCCTCCGCTGGTTTTCAAAATATATCAACCCCGTCACCATGCAGATATGGCGTTCGTGTTGGCGGCAAAAAACGGTGTGCGCTCGCATCACTGGACCTTTGGCAATATGCCGCCGATTGATGGCGTGACGGATGATGAGGTGAAGCTGATCGTCGCCTATATTCGCGCGCTGCAACGCGAAAACGGCATTAACTAGCGGCGATATCCGCCCTCGCATCTTTGGAGCATTTATGAAAATCGCCAGTTTCAATATCAACGGCATCAAGGCGCGCATTGAGCGTGTGCTCGAGTGGCTGCCGCAATCGGGCATCGATGTGGCGCTGTTGCAAGAGATCAAATCGGTCGATCAAAACTTCCCGCGAGAGCCGTTCGAGGATCTCGGCTATAATGTCCAAACCCATGGTCAGAAAAGCTTCAACGGCGTGGCGATTCTGTCGAGACTCCCGCTGGAAGATGTCGTCCGGGGCCTGCCGGGGGATGACAGCGACGAACAGGCGCGCTGGATTGAGGCGAGCGTAATTGGCGAGCGTGCTGTTAAGGTTTGCTGTCTGTACCTCCCCAATGGCAACCCGGTGCCGGGGCCGAAATATGACTATAAAATCAAATGGATGGAGCGGTTAAGGCACCGAGCGCGCGAGATATTATGCTCAGAAGAAGTCGCCCTGATGGCCGGGGATTACAACATAATTCCGCAAGCGGAAGACGCCCATTCCCCGCAGAAATGGCGGGAGGACGCGCTGTTTTTGCCCCAAAGTCGCGCGACCTATCAACGAATTCTTAACCTCGGGTTCACCGATGCGTTTCGGGCGCGCAACAGCGCTCCGCTCAACTATACGTTCTGGGATTTTCAGCGCGGTGCATGGGATCGCAATGACGGCATCCGTATTGATCACTTTTTGCTGTCCCCGCAAGCCGCCGACATCCTGACCGACTGCCAGATCGACCAACATATGCGAGGTCGCGAGCGCCCCTCCGATCACGTTCCCATTTGGGTCGAGCTTGCCGCCTGAACTTATCGCCAAATCGGGTTGGACCAGGCCTTTTTGCCCTGAGCATCAATCAGCGTCACCCGAATCCACGGGCTGCCGTCAAACTTGGCCAACGACAATGTCGCACTCTCCAGCCCTTGGCCAAATTCGGCCTCGGTGCGAACCCCCGCCCCTTGCAAAGTGATCGCAGACACGGCGCTGCAACGGATTGAAATCTCATTTTCAGTCATCTCGATATCGACAAAATCAGGGCCGGTGCTGGCATAGCTCGCCCCGTCTTTTAACGCCGCTAACAGCGCTTCAGGCGTGTTTTCGGCCGCCTTAACCATGGTCCAGCCGCCAAAAGCATCTTGTTCTTCATGGGTGAAATGAGCGTCATCCGTGGCCACAAAACTAAGCTTGCGCCCATTGCGCGCCAAAAAATCGGCGTGGTGCAGCCCGCTGGCACGATCACACTCAACCTCGCAGCCGTGGTTATAGATCTCCACCGCATGGGCCGCAAAAATAGAGCGCATATCCGCCTCGCTCAGCCCCGACCATTCAGGATGGGCAATCGCCACAAACGCTCCGGCGGCAACCGCGCGCGCAGCAATTTCTGCGCCGGTTTCCTGATCGTCAATGGGTCGAAATTGCGGCGTGTTGCTGGGGCCAAAATCAAACGGCAAGCCGACCGCCAAGATGTGCCAAAGCTCGCCATTATCCATCGCCCCGGAATGCAGCTCGGCCCCGATCAGCGTGGTGAATTTGTCGTCGCGAAAGTCGCGTGTATCAGTGATCGGATAATCACACGCACCGACGAAATGATCGGTTAACGCCAAAAAATCATAACCCCGTGCCTTATATCGACGACACACCTCGGCCGCAGCAAGCAGCCCGTCAGAGCCGGTCGAATGGGTGTGAAGGTTACCCTTATAAAACCGTCCTGAATTTGAAAACGCCAAAGGTTGCATTATGTCCTCCCAAGCCGTGGCCAGAATCATTTCGCCATGAGCAAACGACCGTTTGAGGGCAAAAACAAGCGCCGTTTCGGGGGTGCGAGCAAATTTTTCTGATACCAACTGATCACTCGGCAAGCCCGATCAAACTCACCACTGGACGCGCGGCAATCTAATCCCTATATGTTTGGTCAGGTATTCGATAGGACAAGCAATGGACAACGCAACCGCCCCCGCAATGGGCACTCCGCTGATAAAACCGTCAACGACGAGCCACCCGCTTTACGTCGATATCGTGGTTGCGTGTCGCACCGTGCATGACCCGGAAATTCCGGTGAATATCTATGATCTTGGACTGATCTATACCATTGAAATAAATGACGAAAACCATGTGGAGATCGCGATGTCCCTGACCGCTCCCGGCTGTCCGGTTGCGGGCGATATGCCCGGCTGGGTTGCCGATGCGGTGCTGATGGTTCCCGGCGTTCGAACCGCCAATGTGTCGCTGGTATGGGAGCCTCAATGGGGCATGGACATGATGTCTGATGAGGCGCGACTTGAGCTGGGGTTCATGTAGGATCGCGTAATTGCGGCCTAAAACGCCACCCAAATTGCCGTTTTCTTTACAGTGACTCTGGTAATTTTCAGGGTATAAGCCTCGCAGTTAACCCAATTTCAAGGACTTCTTATGGCTATCAAAACCACCTGCCTTGGCGCTTTTCCAAAACCTGATTACGTGCCGATCAAGGACTGGTTTGCGGTCGATATGGCCAAAGAAAACTATCAGGCCGATGTGGTTGATACGTGGAGCGATGACCCCAAGCTTGACGCTGAATTCAGGCGCGCGACCGAAGAGGTTGTCGCCGCGCAAATCGCCTGCGGGATCGATATCCCGACTGATGGCGAGCAGCGGCGCGAAAATTATGTCCACTACCAATGCCGACAATTCGCAGGCTTTGATTTTAACAATCTTGAGCGTCGTGAAATGCGAAATGGCGCGTATTTCACCGATCTTCCAGCGATTCGTTCCGCCATCAAGGCCGGAGCGCCGGTTCTGCCCCGTGATTACCGCGAGGCGCAGGCGGCCTCTGATCGCCCCGTCAAGATCACCCTGCCCGGCCCGTTAACCATAATGGATACGACCGCTGATGCGTTTTACAATGACGATAGACGCCTGTCGCGCGATCTTGCAGAGGCCCTGAACAGCGAAGTTTTGGCGCTGGTCGAGGCTGGTTGTCGCCATATTCAGGTCGATGAGCCAGTATTTGCCCGCAAACCCGAGGCTGCGCTGGCTTACGGTGTCGAAAATCTCGAGCGGGTTTTTCACGGCGTTCCCGACGAGGTTACGCGGGTTTCGCACATGTGTTGCGGCTATCCCGATCGTCTGGATAACCCCGATTACCCCAAGGCCGATCATGGGGTGTATTTCGATCTTGTGCGCGCTCTGGACGGCAAAATTGACGCGCTTTCCATTGAGGATTGCCACTGTAAGAACGATCTGGAACTGTTTGAATTGTTTGACAAAACAATCGCCATCGTTGGCTTTGTCGACATCGCTGTCAGCCATGTGGAACCGGTAGACGAGATCATCGCCAGAATGAAGAAAATCCTGACGGTACTGCCTGCCGAACGTCTGATCGCAGCCCCGGATTGCGGGCTTGGGTTTTTGGGCCGCGCGCGCGCCGAGCAAAAGCTTCGCAACCTTGCGACTGCGGCAAAAGCTCTCTGATTTTGGCTGCGTTCTTGTTCTTGAGGCAATAACCACCTAAATTAGTCAGGACCACGCCACTTTAAGTGCCACCCAAAACTACAATCAGGGCCATACATGTTCGCAATTCCCGGAAAACAAGCAGTCTCCATGACCGACGCCGCTGCAAGCCAAATCGCCCGCCTGATGGATCAGGGTGGCAAGAAAGGTCTGCGAATCGGCCTCAAGAAAGGCGGATGCGCGGGCATGGAATACACCATGGAATATGTGGACCAGATCGACCCTCATGACGAAGTGGTGGAACAAGGTGCCGCACGTATAATGATCGCTCCCATGGCGCAAATGTTCCTGTTTGGCACTGAAATAGACTATCAGGTTTCGCTGTTAGAGGCCGGATTTCACTTCAACAATCCCAACGTGACCGAGGCCTGTGGCTGCGGCGAATCGATCAAGTTTGACGACAAGCTGATTGCCGGTTCGTGAGTCTTTCAAAATCGGATATTATCTTTGTAAAAGAGCTGTTTAGCGATATTCCTAACCTTACAACCCGACAAATGATGGGCGGATTATCGATTTATTCCGAGGGCCAGATTTTCGCCATCTCCAGCGCTGAGGCCGTGATCTACATCAAGGCCAAAGACCAGCTTCAGACTGATCTTTGCGATCAGGGAGCGCGTCAATTTACCAACGTTACCAAGGACGGTAAAACCCGAACAATGGGCTATTGGACACTACCAAACGAGGCTCTGGATGATCCAGATCTTGCCTGTGACTGGGCCAAAAGAGCCTTACAAGACTTATCCTGAGGGAGAATTCATGCGCCGTAAACTTGCTGCCGGAAACTGGAAAATGAACGGGCTGCTGGCCTCGCTGACAGAGATAAAGACCCTTGCCAGCCTGCCGCAAACCGACTGCGAAGTGCTGATTTGTCCACCGGTTACGCTGATCCACGCGATGGCGGAGATTTGCCAAGACACTGCCGTTTTGATCGGCGCGCAAGACTGCCATGCGGCGGAATGTGGCGCACATACCGGCGATATTTCGGCGCAAATGTTGCACGAGGCAGGGGCGAAATACGTCATTCTAGGCCACTCGGAACGACGCGGGGATCACGGCGAATCAGATGAGCTTATCCGCCAGAAAACCCTCGCCGCCTGGTCTGCCGATCTTACCGCAATCGTCTGTGTTGGCGAAAGCGAGCAACAACGGCTGGAGGGGACCACGCTTGACATTATTGGCGCGCAACTTGCTGCCTCAATACCTGACGGGGCCACCGCAGAAAACCTGGTGGTCGCGTATGAGCCGATCTGGGCCATCGGAACCGGACGCGTTCCTACCTTGGGGGATATAGCTCAAGTACATGATTTCATGCGAAAAACTCTGAGCAATCGCTTTGGAGATATAGCCGCTAACGTCAGGCTGCTCTATGGCGGCTCCATGAACCCCGGCAATGTGGCCGAGATCAGCGGCGTGTCCAATGTGGACGGCGGTCTGGTTGGCGGAGCATCGCTGAAGGCGCAGGATTTCGCGAAAATCATTTCCGCTTTGGGACAATGATCCGATAAATTTCCCTGCCGCAGAATAGTCCGCGAAAGGGCGACTA
>JAADIJ010000172.1 GCA_013151335.1 Alphaproteobacteria bacterium
GGCGGTGCCGGGGTCGAGAATGCGGTTGAGCGGATGGACGAGGCTTTCCGCTTAATAACCGGATTTCGCGGCTCAGATTACGACATGGCGGGCTATGCCAAGTCGGCTGATTTGCCGACCCTGATGATGCAGGTTCGCACCGACCCAACCACGACCGAACAAGACACGCTTGACATATTCAATGCGTTCTCAAACGACGACAAAACCATGCGTTGGATCGATGACACATCGGATCGCTATGAAGCCTACCGCTTCTTCACCCATAATCCGGAAGAGTTGGTTGCGTGGTTCGAAGACCGCCTGTAAGCACAATTTTCGCCCTTGGTTATTTGGCTGAGGGCGCAAGGTGCATAGGCGACTTGATGCAGGTATAGGCTTCTGCATCTGCTCGGCATGCGATGATTTCACTATCAAGCGGCAACCTGTCACAATCAAAGGTCATTAGCTAAAATCTGAACAGCGTTGGTATAGCCTTATGAATGGGGGCGGGTTTTGGTATTGAGATGGCTTACACCCGAAGGTCGGCTTTGCCCGCTTAACTGCCGTTTGGCTCTGTCGCAGAACCTATCGGTTTTACAACAGGTTCCATGTTTACGATTAAGCGACTTTGAAAATCACCATCGCCTGATGGCAGAAGGCGGGCGTTTATAGACGGCTTTAAAAACATCATTGAAACGACGAATACTTTGAAAACCAGCTTCAAACGCTATCTCGGCGATCGGTAGCGAAGTGTCATGCAGAAGCCGCTTTGCCTTCTGAATCCTACACGTGGCAGCAACCTGTGATGGGCTTGCTCCTATGTGCTTGCCAAACAATCGTGAAAGATGGCGACCGCCATCACCCAGCCGCTCGGCGAGGTCTTCGACGTTTGCGCTGTCAAGAAACCCGGCCTCAATCAGACCCATCGCACGGCTTACGGTCGTGGCCGTTCCGCGCCAAGCCGGACTGCCTTGCGCGGTCTCTGGGCGACATCTCAAACACGGCCTGAACCCGGCATTTTCTGCGGCGGCGGCAGATTTAAAGAATGTGACGTTTGCGGACTTCGCCGGCCGCACAGGACAGACAGGGCGGCAATAAATCTTGGTCGTTTTTACACCTGAAAAGAACAAGCCATCAAATTTTGGGTCACGCGCCAGTCTGGCACGGTCGCATATTTCTCGGTTCAGTTCATCAATGTCGTCTTCGCCCATGCCCCACACCATCGCTTTCAAGGGTCGTGTTGGCTAGCTGTTTTCGGACTTCATCGGGGATGGTGTCTGAATCTGGCGAGACAACCTGAGCGTCCCGTGCAAAACCCAACCAAATTAGGGGATTAAGTGCGTTGGAAAGCCGTCAACAAAATCAGTTCATTGAAATTGGTCTTCTGGTCGTGTTGGCCTTTTTTTGGGGCAGCTCGTTTACCCTCATCAAAGTGGCAATCGACACCGTGCCGCCCGCCACAATCGTTCTGGGGCGGCTGATACTCGGGGCAGCTTTGCTGTTGGCGCTGGTCCGGCTAAGAGGCATTGCCCTGCCGACGTCATTGGCCTTGTGGGGTGCGTTCACCGTGCAAGGTTTCCTGCAAAGCGCATTACCCTTTACGCTGATAAGCTGGGGCGAGAAATACATTGATAGCGGTCTGGCTGGATTGCTCAATTCAACACCACCGCTTTTTGCGTTTCTCATAACCTTTTTTGTTCTCGGACAGGCCGATGCACCTTTGCGCAAGTTCATTGGGGTGAGTGTGGGTCTTGTTGGTGTTCTGGTTACATTGGGGCCAGATCTGCTAAACGGCTCAACCGAAAGCATCTGGGGGCAAATCGCTGTCACCGGCTCAAGTCTCAGTTATGCGGTGGCCGCGATTTATGCCCGCCGGTTTTCAGACCAGCCAGCCCTTTTGACTGCCGCCTGTTCAATGACCATGGCAACGGTCTTGATGGTTCCAGTATCCCTTTTCGCTGATCGGCCTTGGACGCTTACCCCATCAGCTGAAGCCCTATGGTCAATCGCCGCTCTGGGCATTCTGTCAACCACACTTGCGATGACGATCTATTTTCGCCTTGTCAAAACCCTTGGGCCGGTTGGAGTGACAAGCGGAAGCTATTTGCGGGCGGGATTCAGCGTGTTGCTCGGTGTGTTTTTCCTCGGCGAAAGCATGACGCCAAGCCTGCTCGCTGGCATCGTTCTTATTTTGCTAAGTGTGGCAATTGTGACAGGGCAAATCCGTCTGCCATTTCTCGACAAAAAGTAGGCAAGCTGGCGCAAACCCCAATTTGATGCCCCAAGACCTGAAGCCGCCAATGCGGACAAGGCGGTGTTGTTTTAACGCGCGCCCAGACCGACCGCCCGACGGATCCGTTCTCCGGCATTGCTGGCCTGGTAGAGCGGTCGCGGCGGGCGGGTGCTCGTGTCGATCTTGCGCCGGAGCCAATGATGCGCCTGCAGCTGTCGTAGCGATTGCGACAAAGCGCGATCGGTAATCGGCACCAGGTCGTTCCTGATTTGAGTGAAATATCGCGGCTCTTGGCTCACGGCCAGAACCGGGACGGTCCAGCTGCGCCGAAGCAAGGCGCGATCGGATGATTTTGGGACTGCCCTTTCGATTCTGTCTGCGATTTTTGCGGCCTCCTCCCCTTCTGGCGTCAGCCGAAACTCGGGCCGTAGCGGATGGCCGTGCCCGGGATTTTTTTCCAGCAGCCCCAGATCAACCAGATGGCCCAGGCTGTGGGCGAGCGCCGTCCGCCCGGCTCCCGATGCCGAAAGCAACAAAGCCTGCCGGCCCGGCATGCCGCCATGCATCAATGCAAGGACGTTCAGCGACCAGGCCCGCGAGGTGATCTTGACAAGGGTTTTTACGTCCATAAAGTATAGTATATATATTTAATGATCAAAGGATAGTGCCATGCCGATCGTCAATCTGGATACCACAATCACCATCGCCCTATCGGTGCGGGACCGTCATGCCAGCGCCAAATGGTACAGTGAAATGCTCGGGTTCGAGCTTCTCCATCACATTGATGACGCCGGCTGGAGCGAGCTGAAAACCAACACCGGCGGTGTCACCTTGGGTTTGGGCGAGCAGGCCGAACCGGCTCCGGGAAACGCTGTGCCTGTGTTTGGGGTCTCCGACATTGCCACCGCGCGCAAAGACCTGGAAAAGGCCGGGGTTAAATTCGACGGCGAAACCATAGTGTACGAAGGCATGGTAGCCACGGCGACGTTCTACGACCCTGATGGCAATGCCCTGATGCTGGCGCAGG